>NZ_JBSFDZ010000061.1:0-24864 GCF_053594175.1 Nocardia sp. NPDC001965 | reverse complement strand
CTTCGCCACGGCATCAAGTGTCGTCATCACGGCACCTTCCCGCTGACCATCCGGTCAGCGAATCAGGCCGGAAACACCGTTAAATCCACAGTCCCCGTCCGTGAAATTTTCGCTCCGAGCCCGTATCAGGTACGCGTCGACGAAGGGTTACCGATCCGCGGAGGCGCCCATGGCGGCGTGGTTGGTGATAGGTCGCGGTTTGTTGTTCTGGTTCGCCGTGTGCGGTGACGGAATGCGGGTGGGCCCGCCGGTCACTGTGGGCGCCGGCTCGGCTTCGGTGCTCGGGTGGACGACCTGCAACACGATCATGCTGCCGGCTCCGTATGCGTACATGGTGTCGAACAGCTCGAACGGGTACGGGTCGAGTCGTACGGCGCGGTCACCGATGAGCAGGTGCCGGCCGGTGGGGAGCCAGGCGGTCGGATCGTAGACCACGTGCGATATCGGCCCTGTCCGTAGCTGGAGTGCGGTGATCAAGTCGGGAAGCTCGGTGGCGAGGTTATTCGTTCGTGGCCACCAGGTGGCGTCGATGTAGTCGCCCGGGTTCGGATGGAGATGCAATCGGGAGGCCGGGACAGGTGCCCGTGGTGGTGAAGAAGGTGTGGATATCGGTGACGGCGTCATGAGACGCTCCCGTCATGGCCTGGTGGGGCCGGATTGTCAGATCCGGTGACGACGCAACCTCGGCTGGTCAGCGCACGCAATGCCGCCGGTTACTGTCGAGCCTACGCCCCATGGGCGGCCCGCCCGGCGGTAACAGCGCAACCGGTCCGGTTCGGGAGTGTGCATCAGTGGTGTGGGTTGTTGCGCTTTTGCTCACGAGTGCGGTGGTCGATGGTCCACACCGGTTGCAGCATGTGCCAATCGGCCGGGTGCGCGGCGATACCGGCGGCGAACCGGTCGGCCAGGGCCTGAGTCGTGGGTTGCACACCACCGGTGGTGTCGATCGGCGCACCGACATCGAAACCCCAGCCGTCGGGGGTGAACCAGCAGTGCACCGGCAGCAGGGGTGCCCCGGTGTCGATCGCCAGCCGCGCCGGGCCGGCCGGCATGCAGGCCGGTTCACCGAAGAACGTGACCGGCACGCCCCCACCGGTCAAATCGCGTTCACCGAGCAGCCCGACCATTCGCCCCTGCCGTAGCCGCGCGGTAAGTTGCTCGAACGGTGGCGCCGTGCCTCCGGTGAGCGGGACGATCTCGAAACCCAGGCTTTCCCGAAACCGGACGAACCGGCGGAACAGCGAGTCCGGTTGCAGCCGCTCGGCGACGACGGTCGGTGTGCCGACCCGCTGGACCAGCCACACTCCCGCCAAGTCCCAGTTGCCGCTGTGCGGTAGCGCCAGTACAGCCCCGCGGCCGCGTTCCACCGCGTCGTGGATGTGTTCGAGCCCGGTGGCCGCCGAGTCGATGGTCTCGGCCAGCCGGACCGCATCCATCGACGGCAGCCGGAACGCTTCACACCAGTAGCGTGCGTAGGAGCGCAAGCTGGCGCGCACGAGTTCGTCGGGCACCTGCTCCGGGGTGGCGGAGAGTACCCGGGCCAGGTTGCGCCGCAACTGGACCGGACCACCGTCGCGGGCCGCGTGGTCGGCGGCGGTCTCGAACAGTCGCATCGCCGCCCGCTGCGGCAAGGCGCGGATCAACTGCCAGCCGGCCGCGTACCCGAGATCCCAGGCTCGCTCTCTTATGGTCAACGGTCGCCACCGGCCGACGACATCACAGTTCTCGTTACCGCAGGCGTCGGTACGCAGGCATCGACGGGTGTTCGCAAGGGCGCGTGTCCTGTTCAGCGTGGGGCGGTAGTCGTGCCGGTGACCCGATGGCCTCCGAACGGGTGCCGCCATGTGCGCGGGCTGGGGGCAGTTGTCGGAACAGTGCGGATATCGTCCGGCCCTGCGGTGGTCTCGCGGGTTCGCTTCAGTTCACGGCGGGCGAGACGGCCGCGGCGTGAGGTCCGCCGTGCGCCGGCGAGCAGCACGCCGAGCCCGGCCACGGCCACCGCGCCGACGATGATGCCGTAGAGGAACAATGTTCCGGTCGATCCGGTGACGTGGTATCCGAACACGGAAAAGTTGTCGGTGAGCGTATGAGCGCTCCCCGCGTTGCCGAGCACCCCGGCCACCGCGATGATCACCGCGGCGAGCAGAACGACGAGCCCGAATATGATGATCATGACGCCTCCCGGCCCGGAGTAGCGCGTACCTCACCCAGTCAACGCCGGTTCATACACGGTGTCCAGGCCCGACGGGTCGACAACCACGGAGGGGTTTCCTGCGACGCTCCGGACGTCGGCGCGGGTGCAGGGGCGCTATCGGCCCGGTGTCCGCCGCGCGGACGCAGGTAGGATAGGAAATACCAGGCGACCAACGTACGAGGCGACCGGGCCTGGTCGTCGTCTGGCCGAGGCACAGGGTCCGCCACGCGGGCCCGGTCAGGAGCGTCGTAATGACGCCACCACACGAGCCGATCCTGCTGGGCCGACCTGCACGGTTTTCCCTTCGTGACAGGCCGCCCATATCACGCGGGTTACCGATACCGCGCCGCTCCCGCACCGGGACGGTCGGCGGGGCCTGGTGGCCCCACACGGACAACTTGGTCGCCGAAATAGCAGATCTGCAGACGCTACTGGGCAACAGAGCCGGAAGCGTCGACCGCATCATGTACAACCTGGACACCTGGCAGCCGGCTCCGCAGCACACAATGCTCGGCGGGCAGTCGGTTCGCCTGGACGGATATCGGCACCTGCCCGCCCACACACTCTGTGTCCTGGGTCTCGACCGCACCCGCCTCGTCCTCCTGGTCATCCCGGCGGCCACCGCTACCGACACTGCACGGGCATTGCTATCGGCCGCATCCCGGCCGGACAACGAACTCACCGCCGACGAACTCGTGGCCGCCGACACCCGGCACCGTCTCGAACGCAACCGGAAGGCCGCGTTGCACCGCTGGGACGACGAAGGCGGACACCTCGCACAGGTCAACCCGGCAAACCGGCACAGTTCCATCCCGTGAACCCCGACCCTTACCGGAGCCGGATATGACAAACAACCCGCCACAGAACAGCAACGACGCTGCCGCGGACCGCGGCCCGGGGCGATTCCCGGCCGCTGCCGGTGGGGGGCAACCGTTCGATACACCGACTCGCACACCGCGGCTGCTGCTGCGCGACCGAGACGAGGAATCCGGCGGCGTCGACGGTGTCTGGTGGCCCAGGACCGACAATCTCACCAGCGAACTGCACGACCTGGTCACCGCCCTCACTCCACGGCTGGGCGCGACCGCCCGCATCGGCTTCGACTGGAATTCGCTCAGCCTGTCCCAACGCCGCATCGACGCCCCCGATGGAATACAGGTCACCGGGCCGCTCCCAGACCAGCCACCTCACGTGATGTATGCCTTCGGCCCCCACGAACGCCTCCGCTTGCTGGTGATCGACCCCGCAACGAACGCCGACCTCGCCGGCGCGCAGATGCGCAACGCCGTCAGCGCCACTACAGACCGGCCTCACTCATGACCCGGTGCACAGGCGCCTCCCCCAGACGGAAGTAGCGGGAAATACTGTCCAACGCTCTTGGGGAACCAGCGGACTTCGAACCCCTGACCTCCACTCAGCAGTTCGGGTATCTCATGATCACCTCCGGGCCGACCTACAGTTGGTAGTCGGCTTCGATTTCCAACCGACCGCGCGAAAACCTCGGGTCGCTGCCGAATTCAGTCGGCCGTACCCGACCGGCCTCCCATAGTGGCACCCGAATCGGCCTGCCTCGATGAGCACGGCCGTCGTTTCGGCCGGCAGCTTCGTCCGGCTACGCCCCGGGCTCAGCTCACCGCCGCCAACGCCCGCCACGGTTTTCTGGAACGCGATCGAGCCCGCGGAGCGGCGCATTCGATTCGCCGGCGCGCCTCGGAGGTACTGATCCGCAGCAGATCACTCAACAGTTCCGCCGTATCGCGGTAGCCGGTATCGGCGGCGAGACCACGGCGCTCGGCTTCGGCGACCGCGGCGACCATGGCCGCGCCCAGTCGCCTCCGGTGGCGCTCGGTTTCGACGAGAGTGCGCAGCAAGTCGACATCGGCCAGTTCCGACCATCTCCGCGCCGACGCACGCGGTGCCAGGGCAGTCGAATGTGTGTTCACCTCGCCGACCCTACCCCATTTTTAGAACATATGTTCGACAAATGCGCGCGTCGGGATATGCCGTGTCCAGGCAGCCGCAAACACACTGCCAGGAGCCCGACCGCCCATCTGTGCAACACAGGATCGCAGAACGGCTTACCTTTGCCCTGGCCGAACACCATCAGATCAATAAGACGCGCTTCCAGTGCAAGCACCCTTTACGGCCGCGAAGAGTGAATTCGACCCCGCAGTCAAAACCGGGTGCAATCTCCTCTGCTACGAAGCGGTTCCCCCTGGCCTCGTTCAGGGCGACCAGCTCCTTGTTCTCGTCACCGACCTGGCCGCACTGGTCACCTCGATATTCCACTATCCGCGCGGGTATCGGTGGCCGGTGGTCGAACTGTGAGCGGGGCCGATCTCGTTCTCGTGCTGCTGATCGGTCGGACTACCCGGGCTGACGATCACCTGGTTCCGCTCCACACAGCGCGCTATCGAATGCGAGTGAGTTCCCTCCACGCGGTTCCGTCAGGTCTCGCGGGTTCGAACTCCGCTGTTGTTCACTCCGCAGCCGCCTCGAATACCGGCCCGCGCGGAAGCACCGGAAGAATTTCCGCGATCCTGACCAGTTGCTCGGCGAAGGTGGCGGGATCGACCGCACCGATTCGCAACAGGATGTGCCGCGCCCCGGCCTCGACGAACCGTCCGAGCTGAGCGGGAACATCCGGACCGGTCATCATCACCTGGATCTGCGCGACGGACTCCAACGGCATCCGGTAGGTGGCCCGGCAGTAATCGTCCAGTGCCTTCGCACCCCGCTGCGCGTCGTCGTCCACGAACAGGGTCGCGAACAGGGCCGGAGTGACCGGTCGTGTCGCGGTGTCACCGATCGTGGCCAGTGCGGTCGCGTAGTCCGCCGGGTCGGGCGGGTAGGGCAGCCAGCCGTCGTACAGTCGCGCGGTGCGACGCAGCGCGGCCGGGGTGATCCCGCCGAGCCAGATCGGCGGGCCGCCGGGCTGTGCGGGCTCGGGCACCTCGGGCAACCAGTCGTAGTGGAGGATCTTGCCGTGGAACGACTGCGGGTGGCCGGTCCACAGCTCACGCCACAGCGCGACCGTATCGTCGAGCCGGGAGAAGCGCGTCCGGAAATCCACCCCGACGAGTTCGAGTTCCTTTTCGCTGAAGCCGGGGAAACCGGCACCGACGCCGACCACGAGGCGGCCTTCCGACAGCAGGTCGAGTGAGCTCAGCGTCACCGCCGCGTGCACCGGATGCCGGTAGGCGGGCATCAGCACGGCCGTACCGAGCGTGATGTGTTCGGTCTCCTGCGCGACCGCGGTCAGCAAGGTGAGCGGTTCGATCCTGGCGCGGACGAGGGAGTCGCCGGCCCAGACGGAGTCGAATCCGAGCCGTTCGGCTTCCACCGCGATCTCGACCAGGGCCTGCGTCGAGCCACCCGCGTCGAGTTGGGCCTGACCCGCGGGGAGGAGAAGTCCGTATCTCATGTGATCAACCGTCGCCGAGCAAGGGCAGGTACTCAATTCCCTGGAGGGAATATGCTTCGCTCGCCTTCATGAACGGTTTCGGGGCGGCACTGAAGGAATGGCGGACGCGGCGGCGGCTGTCGCAGCTCGAACTGGCATTGCGGGCCGGCACCACGCAGCGGCACGTGAGCTTCATGGAAAGCGGCCGGTCCATGCCGGGGCGCGCCATGGTGGTGCGGGTCGCGGAATCACTGCAACTGCCGCTGCGGGAACGAAACGCACTGCTGCTGTCGGCCGGCTACGCGCCGAGCTACCCCGAAACCGACCTGGACGATCCGGCGCTGCGACCGGTGATGGACGGTCTGCGGCGGCTGCTCGACGGGCACAGCCCGTACCCGGCGATCGTGGTGGACCGGTTCGGCGTGCTGGTGGCGGCCAACGACGGACTCGATGTACTCACCGAGGGCGTCGCACCGGAACTGCTGGAACCACCGGTGAACGTGCTACGCCTGGCGTTGCATCCACGCGGTATGGCACCGCGGATCCTGAACTTCGACGATTGGGCGCAACACGTACTCGAGCGGCCGAGGCAGGACAACGCCCGCGCCCCGCACGAACAGCACCGGGCGATGCTGGCCGAACTGGAAGGTTATCTGCCGCATCCGCCTTCGGTCGGTTCGGATCATTTCGGTTTCGCCGTCCCCCTTCGGCTCAGTTCCAGCCTGGGCGAGCTGAGCCTGATCACCGCGATCACCACCTTCGCCACTGCCGTGCACGTCACGATCTCCGAACTGCGGCTGGAGACATTCCTGCCCGCTGATTCCCGCACCGCGAAAGCACTCGAGCGAAAACCGGAGCGATCAGCCGATCGTGAGCAGTCCGGCCGTGCGACCGACAGCGCCTTTTCCTGAAGTCGAACCGGAGAAGTCACCCCCATGGCAGCCTGACCTGAATCCAGCCCGCCATCCCGGTCTCCGTCGTCCGAAGCCTCGTCGGTCGACGTCTCGCCGTGCCGCCGGCACTCGAACCCGAGTGCTCACGAGTCGAACCGGAAAGATTCGAGAACCTCGGGGTCGCCGGTGGGGGCATGGGTGAGGCACCAAGCGGCGAAATCCTCACGACGGAAGCGGGATTCGGCGGGAACCAAGCGTATCTGGGCATTCTTCGAATCCATCCACCAGACGAGGAAGTCTGCGACGGTCCCCTCGGCGGGCCAGCTGCCGATGTCGTAGGGAAGCAGCAGAACGTCGACGAACCCACCGACGGGAAGCCCGAGGTCTACGAAGATGCCGATCGCGCCCGGCCGTGGGACCCGAGCGACGGTTCCGGACAATCGCTGCCCCAGAACGAGGTCGGCGCGCAGTCGATCCCAGTCGCTCGGACGACTCCGGCCGTCGGGCGGATGCGGTTGATTCCCGTCGTGGTCATCGGACATTCCGGTGAGCCTATCGACGGCGACCCGGTGGTGATCGGCGTGACCTTCGGTCACCTACCGCGCACCGCCGGCCCGGGGAGGACATTCAGCGACGACTCACGACCCGATATCCGGATCGGCGCGCGGTCCCCGATAGAACATTCTCATCTGCGGAACACTGCCTTCCTCGACAGCGTCACCGTGCTGATCATCGCCGACGGCGAGCACACCCGGTGGGCGCGGTGACGTGGTGACGTCGCCGCAGGAACCGAACCCACGGCGTCTCCCGGATATTCTGTGCCGAAAGGTTATTCGGGAAATGGGCCGGCCGGTAGGTTGATCGGTCGTGGATGCGTTCCTGAAGGATGGAGACCCGGTACTCGGCAGCGTCCCGGGGCCGCTGGCGCTCGCGAGTCACGGCAGCGTGCTCTGGGCGGCCGGCGGTGGTCGTGGGGAGAGCGCGCTGTCGCGGTTCGACGCCGACGGCTGGCGCCTGTGGCCGGTCGACGCGAACGGCCTGCGGGCAGTGTTGCCGATCGACGATCGGACGGTCGTCGTCGCCGGTGAACACGGCTATCTCGGGATCGGCACCGGCGCGGACCTCCACCGTATCGAGACGCGCTGCGACGGTTGCCTGTACTCGCTGACCCGGGTCGGCGAGCTCATCTGGGTCACCGGGGACGACGGTTTCGCCGCCACCCTCGACCCGCATACGGGTGAACTTCGCGCCCAGCCGCAGTTCACCTCGGAACGTATCGTTCGCGCGGTCGTCGCGCCCGGCGGCGAACTGGTGTTCGTCGCCGGCCACACGCTGTTGCGGCGGTTCGCCGACGGCACCGTCGATACGCAGTTCACGGGGCGCGCGCCGCTGACCGACGCCGCCTTCGCGCCCGACGGCAGCCTCGCGGTGACCGGCGACGCGGGCCAGCTCTATCTCGCCGCACCCGGCGCAGCACCGGTGCCGTGCGATGTTCCCGCCCTCGACCTCGAACGCCTGCGCCACGATCCGCGGCGCGACGGCTTCCTGGTCACCGGCGCGGACGGTTTCGTCGGCGTGCTCGGCCGCGACGGGACCCTGCGGGCGCTTGCGGCCGCGGTGCCGCCGTACCGCCTCACCGGCATTCTGCCCTGGGCGGACGGCCACCTGTATGCCGGTTGGACCCAGCAGGGCCCGCCGTACCGGTTGCGTGGCGCGCTGTACTTCGACGGTTCCGGTGACTCGGCGCCGAGCGCGGTGTTCCGCTCGCCGCGCCAGGATTTCGGTCCGCCGCGGATACGCACGGTCGGTCGTGACGATCGTCCCGCGCTCGCCGTCGACGCCTGGGAGTCGATTCCGCTCGACGAAGCCGAACGGCGGCTACCCGATATCGCCTGGCCGGACTGCCCGTTCGACACCGTCCGCTTCTACGACGGCGACGTCCGCGTTCCCGACACCGCGGTACTGCTCGACGACCACGACGAGTCGGGATACGCGGTCGCGATCCGTGGTGACCTGATCGTCGACGGCACGCTCGACGCGACCGCCGGCGGTGACGGCTACGGCAGCCTACTGGTGGTACGGGGCGATGTCTGGGCCCACGCGGCGATGTTCCGCTACGGCATCGCCGCGTCGATCGGCGGCGCCCTGGAGGTCGCGACCGTGGTGATGTGCGATCACGGCGACGACGGCGGGACTCTGTGGGCCCGGGAGATCCGTGCCCAGGTGCTGGCCTATTCGCTGTACTTCCCGCTGCCGGACGCCGATATCGACGCGTTCCGCATCGGCGACGTGTACGGCGACACCTCGTTCCCGCCCGCGCGCGGGAACGAGGTGTTCGTGGGCGGTGTGCTCGCGGACGGCGTACTGGACGAGAACACCGCGGCGAACTGGCTACGTGAAGGCAGACCGATCCTGCGCGACGTCTGAGCCGCTCGGCATTCGACCCGTACGGTGGCCCGGCAATTCGCTGTCCCCCACCTTCGACCCCACCGGGCGCCCGGCGGGCATCGTTGCCGAACCGTTGTCGAGCGGCGGGTCGATACACTCCGGATGTGCCGTTGATCGAGGTGACCTATGCGTCCCATGTCTCCGAGTCGGTTCTCCGGGAACTCGCCCGGCAGCTTCCTCATCTGGTGTCGCTGGCGGTCGCCTGCCGGGAGGAACCGTACGACTCGGATCTGCGGCCCGGGGATGTCGAGATCCGGTTCCGGGAGTTGGGCCCGTTCGACCGCAGCGGGCTGAGCGTGGTGATCGAGGTGCGGTCGAAATGGTTCGCCGACCGAGCGGACAACCGGCAGGATCGGGTCGAGCGGCTGCACGCGGATATCGAGCAGGCGACCGGGCTGGACGATTTCGGTGTCTATCTGTCGCTACCGGTCGCCGCGTGGGAACAGAGCTGAGGACGCGAGTTCACCCGGCCACGCACGGGATCGGAGCGCGGCGGACCCGACCTCGCCACTGTGCCGTCCGGCGTCCGCACCAGGTCGGCAAGAGACACGGTGCCGCGCAACCGGACCGGCGGATCCGTCGCCCCAGCCGGTTTCGGGATGAATATTTCCGACAGCGCGGGCAGGCCGAGCAATCCGGCTCGGCGACCGTCAGAGGACTACCCGAGATCTCCTCGTGAACGACGAAATCAGCGCCTTCGTAGCGGATTCGAGGCCTGGTACGCCAGTGGCGCTTCCGGCGGCATCATCCGTCCTCGAGACGACGTGGAGCAGATCGCCGACGCTCGCGAGCGGATCGCCATCGTCGGTGACGACGGCGCGCCGGACGGCCACCTGCGCACCCGCGTGCCCGGGCCGTGAGTCCGGCAACAACCACAGCCGGTGTGCACGGTCGGATCCGTCCGGGTGCACGGTATCGGTCAGCGCCCGGAGTGCCTCCGCCTGTAGTTCGGTCAGCCTGGGCTAGGCATCGCTCTGGCGTGGGGATCCGCCGGATCGGGGCGGGCCGGTGATCTCGCCGTCGCGCGGGGTCGGCGCGCCGGGATCCTCGGATTCGTTCTCGTGGAGGTCGACGAGCGCGCCGGTGGCGGGGTCCTCGCCCCGGTCCGTGCGGGATCTGCGGAGTTCCCACCACACAGCCTGGTGCCAGCCGTCCGCGTGGCGTTTGAACAATTCGACGCCGGAGCGGATCGGTGACGACTCGTCGGCCGCGGCGACGGGCCCAGGAAGAACGGCGAGACCCGACCTGGTCGGAATACCATCACGAGCGTTACGGGGCATTGCGGCGGCGTGGGTGTCGAGCAAGGTGACGCGCAGGCTGTCACCGGCTGTCTCCGCGACCAGATGAACCCTGCCGCGGCGGTTCTCGACCGCGTCGGCCACCAGGGCCGTGAGTTCCGCGCAGGCGCGATCGACCTGTCCGGCGGGCCAGTCGCGCAGTTGCGCGGCCAGCCAGGTGGCGGCCTCCGGTACCACCTGCGCGCTGTACGGACCTTCCGGTTCGGCGCGGACGATCAGCTCGGACCGCTGTGTCGTATCGGGGCGCGCCGGTACCCGGTGGTCGGAGATATCCGTGGTGGGGGCTGTTTCACTGCCCGGTGCCCAACTCGCATCCGACTCGGCCAGCCAGCGGGTCAGTTCGCCGTGCACGACCGCCCACGCTGCCGCGGCCCGCGTCCGATCCCGGCCCAGCCGCAGCGCGGTGATCTGCGCGGTGGCGGCATCGCCGGCGGACCGCAGGGTGATCGTGGCCTCGGCGGGTTCGCTCCGAGCGGCGTTGACGCGGATGGTGATCGACACACCCGCGGCAGACGATTCCCAGCCGACCAGGTCGGTCCAGAGGGCGAAGCGATTACCCGCGCCGTCGTCGGCCGACGAGTAGCCGGACAGCAGCTGGTAGGCGTCGCCGGAATGGTCGAGTATTTTCTCGACGGGCATTTCCGCCGCCGCGTTCCGCCACATCAGGCCCTGATGCTCGAAGCCGAACTGGGCGTCGAAAGCACACACACTGAGATCGGCACCGCTGTGCTCCAGTGCGTCGAGGATCTGCGCGGGGTTCATCGGATCCCCGTTCCACTCCTCGAACCCCTGACTGAATGCATCCAGACTCCGCAGTCGCCCACTTATCTGCCATGTCCCGAATCCGCTGATCGCGTCGAGGGGCACTCCCGCTGCGAGCAGCGCGCTGAGCAGATACTCGTGCGTCGCATCGGCGGTGACGAATCTTCCGTCCGTGAGCAGGAAGAACGGGTCGCCGTTGACGATGCCCTTCGTGTGGTAGGGCTGTTCATCGGTATCGATGAACCGGCCACGGGAATCCACCTCCGGCCACACGAGTTCGATATCCTCGGCGGATTCGAGCGGAATCGACGGCAGTGGCATCGTGTCGTAACCGGAGCGGATCGGCTGTGCGAGACGGCGGCCCATCTCGAGCATGTCGGGCAGAGTCCGGACACCCGATTTCACGGCGATGCGCGCCCGCAGCGCGGGTACGGTGTGCAATCCCAGCGCTTTCGCGATGCCGGCGTTCGGTACGCCGGCGGCGACGAGCCCGAGCAGTCGTTTCTCGCGATCGGACAGCCCGGCACCGTCGGGGGTCGAGCCGGTGCCGACATACCGGGCGGCCATCGCGACCAGTGTCGTCCGGCTCTCGATACCCAGCTTCTCGCGGATCCTGCGGTAGTAACGGCCCACGCTGACTTCATGGATACCGAGCACTTCGGCGATCGCCCGGTTCGTCAGGCCGTTCGCGGTCATCGCGACAAGGTCGCGTTCGACCTGGTCGAGTTCGCCGAGTGGGTTCGCCGGGCCCTCGGGAGAGGTCTCCCGCTCATCGATGATCCGGGCCCGGACGGCCGCTGCCGTGAGTTGTGCACGAGTGTGGGTGCCGAATTCGTTCTCCAAGCGGTGCAAGTACACGTTGACAGTGCCCAGCGTGAGACCGAGGAGCTCCGCGATCTCCCGGTTCGTCCTGCCGTCCGCGATCAGCTCGAGGAGCTGGGTCCGCCGGTCGGCCGGTACCGCGGGCACTGTCGCTGCGGGGAGTGTTGGCGCCGAGGTGTCATCACTGATCAGATGTGCCCGCCTGGCCGCATCCACCGTGTCCGCGAGACCCTCGGCATCGAGTTCATCGGCTGCGTGTGCCAGGTGTTCGTCCACTGTCTCACCGGATATACCCAGTGCCACAGCGATCTCGCCGGGGAGCATCCCTCCCGCCGCGAGCCGGAGTATCTCGAGCCCAAGCTCGGGTATCGCCAATGTCTCGGCACTCGGGTCTGTCCCGGTTCCTGCAGGTTCCGTGGTCCGGGCCGGGCGTGCAGCGGCCACATCGGCCCCGATGATTTCGCCCGCGATTGCCGGCGCCAACCTCTGGACGGCCCCCCACAGCACGGGATCCTCGGCCTCGACACGATCGGCCGGCGTAGTTCCGTCCGGTGCGGCCGACCACAGCGCAACCACCTTCCGGCGCTGGTCGGCGGTGAGAGCCGGGCCGAGACAGTCCTGTATCCGCTTGCTGTCCGCCGCCGCGAGCGCCCGGGCGACCCCGCCCTCCGGATCGGCCTCCGCGTCGGCGAGATAGATGTCCAGGATTCGCCGGCGGAACAGCACGAACCTGCGATGTTCCGTGATGAGGTTCCGGGCGTTGCGGACGACCCACTCCTCGACCCCGAGAGTTCGAATCTGGTCGAAGCGGCGGACGGCCTTGGCGCACGCGTCGTCGGTGATCGTCCGCGCCGCCTGCGCATCATCGATGTTGGCCAGCACCCACGCATAGATCTTCGCTCCGTACTGTTCTCGGATCAGGTGCACTGCCCGTTCCGGATTCCCCGCTCGGACGTGCTGTTCGACCAGTTCCCGGATCCCTTCGGGAGATGGTCCGGCGTCGGCTGGGCGGCCGAGGAGCCGGACGGGATGCCGGCGAGGGAGGAACCCGGCCGGCGAGCGGCGAGCGGGGGCGGGTATGCCTTCGGTGGTGGTGAAATAGGCAGCGAACGCCCTCTTGTAGGAGGTGTAGGAAGGCTCCCACCTGTGGTCGCCGGACTCGTCACCGTCGGCATTACGGACACGGATCGTGCCCTCGGTATCGTCGACGAGGGTGTCGAAGATCAGGATCTGGTCTTCACCCTCACCGTGACCTTCGACGGCGACGATGTAATGGATGTGACCGTCGACCGCGACAGCAGCCCGATCGATACCGTTTTTGTGATCGCGGATGATCTCGACCGCCGTGGCGACCGGATCGGCGCCCCTCGTTTTCATCGGACGGAGTTGAGCGCCGAGAGTCTCCTCGGTGATCCGCCAGTTGTCGGCCGCATTCCAGCGCGGGTCGGTATCGACGGGCTGGGGCGCGTTGTCGTCACCGAGAGCGCGATGCACACGGGCGATCTGGATCGCGCAGTTCTCGATGACCTCCGCAGCGGGAGCCTGCGACGATCCAGGGGCGGCGGCGACCTCGGCAGGGCGCTCCCGCCGCCCGAACAAGCTACGGCCACGGCCGATGATCCGGAAGAACACCCGCCCTTTCCGAACGAACAACACCACGCTGTAACCGGCGGCGGTGGTCGCGGTGATGGTGGCCGCGAGTGTGGCCACGGCGTCGCCGCTGTGCACGCCCGCCGCGGCACCGCCCACCAGCGCGCTGGCCGCGATCATTCCGGCCGCCGGTCCGACTCCCAGGAACAGACCCCGCACGCCCCCCACCCGACCGCGGATCTGGGTGGGGAACGACTCCTGGACAGCGCTGGACATCCGGCTGTTCATCGCCCAGGTGAACATCGAATCCACGAAGGTGACAGCCGCTATCAGCGCGGGTTCGTGGGTCCCGGCCTGCACAGCGTAGAACCCGGCTTTGGCAGTGATCGCCCAGCGGTAGAAGGTGAGGGTATCGATATCGCGGGTCATCCTCGACAGGACGCCGCTCATCATGCCGCCGACAGCCGGAGCGGCGACCACGGCGCCGATCGCCAAGCCCGGCAGATCGGAGGCTTCCAGCACCGTCGCGGTCCGGAAACCCATCATGGTCCACGCGGCATTGCTGAACATCGAGATAACGGTGGCATCCCGGATGAACGGCTGCCGCCACAGCGCCCGCGCGCCGTCGCCGATATCGCGGATCAGATTGCGCGGCGGACCGAAATTCTGGGGTGGGAAGGACAGTCTCCGGACGTTCTGGAAATTCGTCAGGTAGGAGAGGAAATTCAAACCGAAGGGTGCCGCGGGAGCCAACCCGACCAGGCCGGTGCCCAGCGCCTGACCGGTCGCCTGCGCCGCGGACCCGGTGACACTTTGCAGTTCGTTCCCCACGACCCGCTGGGCCGGGGTGAGGAAATCCCCGCGGACTGCCTGGAAGGAACTGAAATAGTAGGCGGCTGCCGTGGCCTCGATCGCCGATGCGGCGCCGAGCCCCACCGCGAGGTGCGGCGCGCCGAAGAATACGAGCCCGGTGGCGGTTGCCGCGGCCACCGCGCCGACCGATTGCGCGTAGAGCATGACCTTGCGCCGATCGTAACGATCGACGACACGGCCGACGTGCGGTTGGAGGAAGCTCGGAAGATGGGTCGCGACACCTGCCAGAGCCGCAGCCGACGGCGACTGGCCGGCGCTCAGCAACGCATACGGCGTAGCGAAAGACGCGGCGACACTTCCCAGTCTGTTCCCGACCTCGCCGCCCGGCAGAGCCGGAGTCCCCAGCAGCAGATGGATGTAGGGCTTGTTGACGACGAACAGTTTTCGTGTCGTCATCGGCTCCTCGGCCGGCTCCGGAGTATTGTCCGGCTCGCCGTGGATCAGGTGTCCGCGCTGCTCTTCGGTGGGCCCGTCCCGACCGGTATCGGGTGCAGGCCGCAGCCCACCGGTGGCGTTCTCGACGAAATCGAGCGTGAAGAGGTCCTCGACAACGGGGAAGATCTCGGGGAAGTCCCGCTCCCAGGTCTCCCGATCGCGGACACGAGGCATACGTCGGACAGGTTGTCCGTCAACGGATTCGGCACGCGGAGCACGGACAGTTGTATCGAAGATCGAGGTTCTACCCCGGCCCTCGGAAGTCGCGAGAAAGCTGTGCGCCTCCGTACCGGTGTCGATGACGAAGGCCACCGCCTCGACACCGTTGCCCGGGTCTTCGAGCAGGTCGAGAATCCCAGCGACAGCGGTCCGGGGATCGGACCCCTCCGGCACCGCGACCCGCGTCGGGACAGCATGCAGACTGTCCGCCAGATCCTTCCAGGTCTCGGCATCGTCGGCAGGGATATCCGCATCGTCGTAACCGACCGCCCACGCCGCACGGACTGTCTGTACCAGGCACAACCGCACATGCTCCGGAACTTCGACGCCAGTACCGGAGTCGGTTTGCTCATCGCCGGTACGTGTCGTACCGCTGCGCCGCAGTGCAGGCGCGGCAGACGCGCGAGTCGCCGGATCCGTCGCCGTGGAGGGTTCGGTGACCCGGGGACTGCCGGCGTCGCGCTGCCCCGCCGACCACGGCGTCACCGCACTCTCCGCGGCGATACCCTCGTCGCGCTGCCCTGCCGACCACGGCGTCACCGCACTCTCCGCGGCACTGCCCGTATCGGCTGTACCCTTCGGAACCTTGCTCTTCCACGGATTCTCTGTCGTGCGGCGTACGGCCGGAGGAAGGGTGGGTCCGCCCGCGGCGGGCCCGAACTGCGCGAGCACGGTGCGGTACATCGACACCAGGTCGTCTCCCAGATGCACCCCGAGCATCTCCAGACCACGCACGAACTCGTACAGCGTGTGGTGATAGGGGAGCATGAAGGCGATCATCGCGGCGATGAAGTCGTGTTCGGAGACACCGGGCGGGCGCAGCCAGCGGAACCGGACGAGCAGGCGCGCGGCCGTACCGGAAATACCCGCATTCGACGGAATCCGCTGCTCGACGAGTGTGCGTAGATAGTCGCTGTCGTGTGCGGGATCGGCGTAGACGAAGCCGGGCCGCCAGGGCAGCTCGACCACCCGCTCGGAATGGTCGAGCCCGGCCGCCTGCTCGGCATCGACGTACCCCTCGTGGTGGTAGACCTTGAGCGATCGGACGTGGCAATTCCCGTCCTGGTCGCGCACCCGCCGCCCGTACAGGTCGAACGCGTAGCTCGGCCGGACGTGTTCCACCGAGCTGTCGCGCTCTTTCAGCACTGCGGTGTATGCGGCGATATCGACGCGTCCGTCCGCCAGCCGTGGCGCTGTGCTCTCGAGGCTCGCTCTTCTGACCCGCAGGACCTTCCGCTCCGGCAGCGCCGCGAATTCGCGCACCGAGAGCGGCATCCCCAGCTCGGCGTAATCGGCCGAGGTCGGGTTGTGTCGCGGCTCGTCCTCGATGCGTGCCGGAAAAGCTTCCTGGCGCTGCATGTATTCCGCGAAGGCCGCCTCGGCGCCGGCGTCGTGTGTCCGGACGTACTCGACGTCGCTGAGATCTTTCCAGGTGATCGGTCCACTGTGCTGCTCGTTGCCGAGTATTCTCGCGCGAACCGCCTCCAGCGCCTCGACATCCAACCCGATTCGGGCTGCCCGGCGCCGCCGCCATTCCTCGCTCGGATTGTTCAGCAATCGGGCGATACCTTGATCCAGCGTCACACCCACCGCGATATCGCCCAGTTCGGCATTGCGGATCATCGCATTGAGCACGGCGGACATCAGCTCGCGGAGATTCCCGTCGCGCCGGAGCTCATCCATCGGCACCGACCGGAGCACCATGCCACCCCACCGCGGCCGTTCGACGGCGCCGAAAACCGCGCGGATGCGCTCGTCCCGATCCTGCCCGGGTAGATCGTCGAACAGGAAGTCGATCACTGCCCACAGCCGGTCCAGCACCGCCACCGCCGCCGCCCTGGCCTCCGGCTGCTGGGAGAGATACGCGGCCAGTTGAGACTCCTGGACACGATGCAGTACCGGACCGGGCCTGTTCGGCCGGATATCGAGTGCGTTGGCAGCCGGCAACTGGGACGCAGACCTACGGCGGTCGTGGCTCGACACCTCGGCGAGCAGTTTCCCGCTCGGTCCCCCCGATGCCTTCGGCGGACCGGGACTGTTCGTCCGGTTCGGATCGCTCACGTTCCACAGGCCGCCCCCTTCCGGAGTCTCGACGGTGATCTCGGCGGCGGCCAGCCACGGTGCGGTGACACAGGTGTGCAGGGTGGCGAATGCTTCGGCGAGTTCGGCGATGTGTGGGCCCGCAGCGGGGGTCGGAGCCGAGATCCGTGCCGTGTACACGTCGTCGGTTCGGGCGAACTCCCACGTGAACGTCGCCGCACCGCCGCGCAACAGGTTGATCGTCAACGGGACGGACAGGTGGCCGGGACTCTCGGCCACCGAACCGACACTCACCCAGAACCCGTCGCCGCAGGCGGCGAAAACAGCCCTGGCACGCGACCCGCCCTGCTCGAACAGTTCACGGACCGACGGCACCGGCCCGTCCACCCACGGACGCCACATCCGGCCCTGCAACGTCCCGGCCGCGATCTCTATCCCCGACGGGTCGATACGGCGCGCCCGCAACCAATGCCGATAGTACGCACCGTGTTTCAGCAATATGTCGAGATCGCCCTCACCGTCGAGCAGCGTTTCGCTGGTGAATGCCGAGCGCTGCAGTACGCCGTCGGTGATCCGCCAGTAACCCCAGATGATCGGCCCGTCGGCAAGATCCGCGTAGGTACCGAGCAGCACCGCATGCGGTGCGAACAGCAATCGCATGGCCTCGCGGACTTCGCCGTAGTTCACCGTCCGGATATCGTCCGGGTCGGCGCCGATCAGAAAGTACTCTTCGCCGTTGGTGGTGTACGGTTTGCCGTCCTGTCCGATGAACAGTCCGCCGGCGACCGTCGGCCGCCGGATCGTGGCGGTCGCGGCTCCCCGGACAGCGACCGGGTTGTAGAAGCCCGGTGCGACGGGGGCTCGAACCGGGTACTCGATATCGGCGATGGGAGCCGGCAGTTCCGCGCTGGTGCCCGTATCCGGTTCGCCCTGCGGCGGCGAGAGTTCGCTCTGGTGCCGGTTGATGTCTTCCAGCGCTTCGGTCAGCTCGGTGATCGCGGTGATCGCTTCCGGGCGCGGCCGCGCATTCCACCGCAGATCATCGGCATCAGCCATGACCCGGGGCACGAGCAGGTTTCGCAGCAACTCCAACAGCTCCGGGGCCCGCGCTACCTCGACCGCGTGCTCTGCTCCGATATCGGCACGAAGAGTCGCCCGGGCCGAGTTCGTGGCCGCCGCGATCGGCGAAGTCACGGCGGCCGCGGCGGGCACGTCGGCACCGGAGAACACTAGCGCGGTGAGGCGCTCGGCCTCCGCCTCCTGCCGGAAAGCGCTCAGCCGCTCGGTGAGCAACTCCATACGTGCGAGGAGTTTCCGCTGCCGCGACTCGTCGGCCGCGGTGATCCGCTGCGGATCGACCTGCGCCGGAAACAGCCGCGCCCGGACCGCAGCCGTCCGAGCGAGCCGGGCCTGGACGGCGGCGATCCGCGCATCCCATTCGGGTGGAAGCTGCGGCAGCCGGCTCGAGGTCCCGGTATCCGCGTCGACCGAAGCGCACAACTCCCACAGTCGGTCCTGGCGGCGCTCGACAGAGGTGCGCACCGGCTCCGGAAGCTGCTCGACCAGCACCCGGCCGGTCGGATCCACGCGCACCTGCCGGGTCACCGTCGGGGCGCCCTGCTCCCGCAGGCTGTCGTACAGCGCACCGGGTAACGCTGAGTACCGGCCGGAACCTTCGAACACTTCCACCCGGGCACCGTCGACGATCCGGGCGCACCAGCCCAACCGCAGACCGCCGCGGGCAGCGGCGACCTCGCGGACTGCTACCTGTTCGGCGCTGGTGCGCGCGATCGTCAACTCGGTGTCGAGACTCTCGCACTGCTGTTCGATCGCATCCAGCCGGTCCAGCAGGGCGTGCAGACTGTCCGCGGTCTCGCTGTCGATGTCCGGGCGGGATTGTGCGTACAGGATCCGGTCGTTCAGTTCGCCCACGTCCAGGTATGCCGGGCTTGCCCCGGCCGCGGCCCAGTCGCCGAGATCGAGAAGCTCGGCGAGACCCTCGGGCTGCACCAACGCCTGCCGGATATCCTGCAGGAGTTCGGCACGCAGGCCGGCCAACAACGAGATGTGGTGCGTCCACTGCCCCAGTTCGCCGCTGGGCGGATGCTCCCACTCCACGAATCCGGGCAGTGATTCGGCGCCCGCTGTCTCGTGGCTGCCGGGGGTGGTGCCGTACCGCTCCGCACGCTGCCGCTCCACGAGTCGAGCCAGTTCGTCGAGGGCGGCGTGCTGCCGGCCGTCGCGGCCCACGCGCGTCAGCAACCAGTCCTCCGCGCCGTCCTCCGACTGTTCATCGGAACTCGATTCCCGCCAGATCTGTGCCGACCGCGCCGAGACGCCCGCCGGCGCCGCACTCGGCTGGAACCCGGAGGGCGTGGGCACCGGATCACCGCGCTCGGCACGTTCGGTGCGTTCCGACACCTCCCGCCACACCTGCGCCAGCGGGATTCCCCGCAGGAGCGCCTGCAGCGCGTAGACCGGATGCGTGAAATCGGCGGGGGCGCTGTCACCGAACGCGAGATCGGCTTCGGCAAGGGCCTCGCGCGGATTGAAGACCGGGCGATCCCCGAGCGCCGGTTCGGCCACTCCCGGCTGTCCGTCCGGGCGGAACTGCGCGTCCTCCGCACGCGTCGGTATCAGGTGCCTGCTGTAACCGTCGAGCTGGTCGATCCAGTCGTCGAACGATGCATCCACCGGCAGGGCTCCGGCGCGTTTGAAGCCCACGAACTGCTCGTACAGGAAACCGAAGGCCCGCGCTTCCATCCAGGTGCTGTAATCGTGGCGCCTGTCGAAGCGAGCATGCGGGCTCAGCGTTCCCGCTTTCCGTTGCTTCGCCGACTCCCGGTACTGAGGATTGCCGTCCTCCCGCACCACCTCCCGCGGAGCCCGCAAATGGGCCAGCTCGTGCCGGAGGAGGTCGTAGGCGGGGTCGCCGGTCGGCGCATTCAGCCGGCCCGACTCATGGCTTCGCTCGAATTCCACGCGAAGGTATTCGGGATTTCCGAAGAACGTCTCGTTCAGCAGTACGAATTTCTCCATAGTGTCGAAAATCGGCCCGGCGGCGGCAACCGTGTCATCACTCAGCGGCACGACCACGAGCGCGTCGGGGCGGACGGCGTCGGCCTCCAGCATCTCGTCGCGCACGGCTCGCCGGACCGACATCGCCATCTCGATCGAGAGCTTCTCCAGCCCGAGCACTTCGATGCCGTAGCTGAGGAAGATATCCGCCGCGATCGCCTGCTTCACCTGCCGCTCCGACTCGGTGGCTTCGTTCCGCGCGGGAGATTCGGGCAGCGCGGCGGCGAAATACTCTTTCCGCGAGGTAGTGCGCCCGGGCTCCGTAGCGGCCACCCGGTCCAGAAGACCGTTCACGGCGGTCGGTCGGCTACCGCGACTCGCCACCAGGGTTCCCACTCCGTGCCGGGTGACGACATAACCTTCGGCTGCCAGCTGTCGGTATGCCTTGCCGACCGAGGTTCCCGACGAAAGGCCCAGCTGCTGCGCCAGTTCCGTTGCGGGGGGGAGCAATTGTCCTTCCGGCAATCGACCGGACCGAATGGCGCCGCGCAGCCCGGACACCATCGTCGCCTGCCAGCCTCGACGAGATCCGCTGTCCGCAAGCATCTTCGGTGAGGTCGAGGATGCGAGTACGGACAACAGGTTCGCGGCGGGAATGGGGCGGCCGCTGTTCGGGCTCGCAGCTGCGGGCCACTGGTCGCGTGCCGTCACCGTGGTTCCGGTGCCCCGTTTGCTCACTACGTAGCCCTCGGCGGCCAGCTTCCGATATGCGCTGCCGATCTGCCCCTCGGCAAGACCGAATCGAGCCGCGAAATCGCGGGCCGTAGGCAGCGCCGTGCCGGGCGTCAGAGTCCCGCCGAGTATCGCCCTTCGGAGAGTGTCGGTCACGGCCTTGAGCCACCCGACCCGGGCGGCATCGGCCACGAGTTCGGCGGTGAGTCGCTCTATCGAAGGTGTCTTCGGGGTGACCGTTCCCGGATGCCGCGCGGCGGGGGCATCATCGGCCGATTGGTCGTCCTCTGCATCAGGGTCGGGAAGGTCGGCGTGCAACGCCTCTCGAATCCGCGGAATCAGCTCTTCGACAGCCCGGACAGTGATCGAGAGGTGTTCGCTGACCTGGCGCGGCGTCAGTCCGTCGATGAAGTGGAGTTCGACGATCTCGGCGGCCTCGTCGGGATCAGGGAAAGCGGCCAGTGCCCTTTGCAGCGCGTTCTTCATCAGCCGGTCGGTGATCGTCGAGCGATCGGATCCGCGGGGCTTGTCGTCGGGCAGGTTCGCGATCCGTGGATCCGACTCCAGAACCCGCGCTTCCATCAGGCCGCGGATATAGGCCAGATCTTCGACCGTCATTCCGAGAGCGGCAGCGATTTCCGCATCTGCGGGCTCGTTTCCGGTGCGTCGCGATATCCGATTGGTATACGCGATTATCCGGAGGATCTTGTTGAGTTCTTCCTGGTTGGCGAGTGGATATCTGCTCTGGTGATGGGCCCTGCTGACGGCGTAGCGCGCATGCGACCATGCGACCGGCCCGAAACAACCCGGTGGAACGAAATTGCCGGTGGCTCGGAGAATTTTTTCCGCAACCGTGCTTATCCTGTCGTTGCGCTCATCGCGGCCGAGTTTGACCCAGCCGCGCAGCGCCACCTTCGGCATCCACGCGTACCGGCTGAATATCTGATTGCGTATCTCGCTTTCCTCGTCGGAGCCCGGCACGGTCGCGATCAACGCCCAGAACAATTCCTCCTCGGCCCGGTTTCGTACTCTGATGTCCGGGCGGGAGTAGAACTTCTCGAGGGCGGCCACCAGAATCTCGTTCGGAATGTTCAAGGCGTCCCGGAACAGGCGCAGGTAGACGAGGCGCGGTTTGGTGCCCGTCTCGGCCGCGCGCACCCGTTCCGGCCGCACCTGCATCCGTTCCGCGACTTGGGACCTGGCCAGTTCGCGGTGCAGCCGCACCGATTCCAGCCAGTCGCCGAGAGAGTCGTAGCCCTCGGGATGCGGGACCGGCCGGGTGGTATCCGAGGGCCGCGCTTCTTCGCCGGTGGACAGGTCGGGAGCAGCGCTGTCGGCGGTGTCGGTGCCGGTGGAGGTGGCAGAGGCTTCGGTGTCCGAGGGCGATTTCTCGGCCTCGCGCGGTTCCCGCTCCGGTCCGGGACGCGGTTCGGCCTCCTCGAGAAGCCGTTGCCGATGGGCTGCCAGCGCCAGCCCCAGTTTGCCGGCGACGCCGAATTTGTCGAACAACTCGGCCATGAGGCGGCGCCTGCGCCGCGTCCCCAAGCCCAGTTCGGCCCCGATCACCTCATCGGTCGTGCCCGCCGCCACGGCCCGAAGCGCCCGCACTTCGATCTCGGAGAGTTCGACGGCCGCGTACGGTGTGTCGTCGCTGTCGAGTACCCCGGCACGCAGTGCGGCCAGGACGGTGGGAATCACTCCACTGCTGCGGAGTCCGTGCTCCGCGGCGGCGAAACATCCACGGACGATATCCGGCGGAAGATGCAGGGCCGCGGCCGCGGACTCGACGGAGTGGCCCTGCATGAACAGCTGCAGGACTTCGATCTCCTGCCGCCCCAGGGCAGCGCCCGGCAGATCCGCGATATGGCGCCGGAAGGCGCGGAGAGTAGCGGGCGGCACCGCGGTCGTGCGGTCGGTGCCGCCGGACAGATCCTCGGCGAGCAAACGCAGAATCTCGACCTGGGTCGGCGACAGCTGAAGGTTTCCCGTGCGCAGACCCGGTTGCTCCGCCGGTTCCGCGGATACCTCGGACGGATCCGCGAGCGCGGAGTTCACCCGAAGCAGTATTCCGGCGGCCTGTTCCGCGGTGAGCCCCAGCAGGGCAGCGAGGATGCGTTCCGGTGCCGTGTCGGCTGCGGGCGCGAGGCCGCCGACCAGGCGCACGATATGCGCCACGGCCTCGGACGGCACCTGGTCGACCGGATTCGTTCGCCCGTCCCCCGTGGGCGGCGATGCCACGACGCCGGTCTTCCGATCACCCGAACCACCCCGGCCGATGACGGTGTGCGAGCCGATGGGTGCGCGGGGGTCTACCGCGGTGACCAGCGCGGGGTCGAAGCCGCCCACCGGTGCGGCTACGCCCGGCTCGGCATAGGCACTGTCCACCCCCACGAATGGCTTCGGCGCCGACGGAACCGTGACCTTCCCGCCGGGGTCGGCCCGATCTTCGGATCCGCCGGGGCGGGATCGCCGTTGCACGGCAGTCGCAAAGTGCTGGATCGCGGCGAGTTGCTCCTCGGTCGGGTCGGCGCCGCGGTGCAATCCGTTGATCGCGGCACCGATCGTCCGGCGGTCCTGAACCGATACGGAGTCGAGGCATTCGAGCAGCGTGTTCTGGGCTACCTCGAACAGCCGGTCGGCGACGGACCGCCCGGCCGGCACCGGCCGGCGATCATCGTCGGCGACCGCCACCGCACGGAAATGGATCGCGTGTGCCAGCCGCGCGAGCTGGGTCGGCGGGGTACCCCGGGCCGGATCCCAGCCCAGCATCGCCACGATTCGCCCGATGTCGTCCCGCCCGTACCGTCGGTTCGGCGCCTGCGCAGCCGATTCGGCGCCCGCACCGGCCCGATCGAGGGAAGCGACAGCGGACGCGCCGAGCACGGCGGGGTCGACGGGTGCCGGCGCGCCGAGGGCACCGTCCGCGGTCACCGTGGACCGGCTCGAATGTGGTTCGTCCGCTGCTGTCCCACCATCGGTCCGATCCCACTGCGACCATCGGGTCCCGTCGACCTCGAGCACCCCCGCTCGTATCCCGGCCGCCACCATCGCGGCGGGGATACGGGTACCGAGCACCCGGCCGATATCGCCGAGCACGGTGTGCACGTAGGCCGGTGGAACAGACAGTGCGGCCGCGACAGCCGCGGGTGTCCGGCCCTTGGCAGTGAGTACAAGCACGGCGGATTCGCGCTCGGAAAGACGCACTGCCGCTGGTCTTTCCGGTGCCGCGAACAGGGCGGGATCGAGTGCCCCGCGACGGACCGCTTCGGCGACCGACGCTGCCCGATTGGCGACACCCAGTTTCAGGGCGGTCTGCCTGGTTATCGCGGCCAGGGTGCGCTGTGGCAGGTTCAGGCGCCGGGCGATCACCGCGCGGGACAGGCCCTGCGCGGTCGCTTCGAGCACCGCGAGTTCGGTGGTCGCGAGGGCGGGACCGGTTCCCGGGATACCCTGCTCCGCGGCGATCGTATGCGCCAGGCGGCGTAGCCCACCGGCGGCGAGGGCACCGACGGTGGTGGCGGTCCAGTGCGACTCCGTAGTGGCCCGGGCGTTGTGCACATAGACGACTTGGTCCTCCGTCAGTCCCTGCCGGAACCGGAGAACAAGGGCCTTTCGCTGACTGGGATACAGCTGATCGACGAACCGCCCGAACAACTCGAGCGGGGACGCGGCGAGCGCGGCGACCACGGGATCGGCGTCCGTGGCGCCTACGAGGTTCTTGTAGGCGGCCACAACTCCCCGCCGCAGGGCCCGGAGATCTCGAGCGACGTTCGGATCCGCTTTCGGCACCGCGACCGGAGCCGCCGCTGCGCCGATCGTCCCCGGCGCGGCGGCGATATCCTCGGCTCGACTCGACACCGGCCCGGCGGCAGCCACCGCCGAACCGGCGGCGCGGACTGCCGAATCCGCGGTCACCGAAAGTTCGGGCGTGGTGGTGCCGGCCGGATCGGAGACGGCGCTGACAGTCGGGACGCCGGCGCTCGCCGCGGACGAGCGCATCGCATTCGAAACCTGTACTCCGGTTTCGGCAGATCCGTCGGGGCGGTGCTGCGCGTGTACGGTGCGGGTGAGTTGTTCGAGTGCGTCGAGTTGTTCGGTGCTCGGCTGCCGGCCGCGCGACGGTGCCTGCAGAAAGCT
>NZ_JBSFDZ010000060.1:0-25821 GCF_053594175.1 Nocardia sp. NPDC001965 | reverse complement strand
TCGAGATCGTCCACCGTCCGGAACGCGGCGCGCAGGTCTTCGCGCAGGTTCGTGTTCTGCGCCAGGACCTTGTCCACGTCCTCGTTCAGCTTCTCGATCCGGGCGGCCAACTCGGCATTCTGCCGCTGCACTTCGTCCTGCTCGGCCTCCGCAGCGATCCCGATACCCCAGGAAGCAACCCGGTCCTGCACCTCCTGGCGAGGACCGCGCACACCCAGCAGCGGCACCCGCCCGCGACCGTTGCCGTTGTCGGTGAAAACCTCGACCTCGATCGCGCTCTGCGGATCGGTCTGCATGCGCTGCAACCCGGTCCGGGCCCACACCGCAGCCCCGGCCGCGGAATCGTGCGAGGAAGTGGTGACCACTTGCCCGTACTCGTCGCTGTAGGAGATCGACGCGGTGATCTTGCGGGGATCGGCGCCGATCAAACCCGGAACCTCGTACGGGCGAGATATATCCGCGGTCGGTTCGGCAGCCGCGGCCGCCGTCTCGGTCCGCTCGGTTTCCGACAAGCTCTCCCGCCAGCGCTGCACGTCGGCGCGAACATCCTCACGAGTCCCGAGCTGGTGCAGCACCGGGACCGCGTCGATGCCCATGCGTCCCGGCTCTTCGGCCTCGACCGACAGCTTGACCGTCTCTCCCGCTCCCACCTGGGTTTCCAGGTGCTCGCTGAGCCATTCGGAGGCCTCGGACTGGGTATCGTGCGACGCGATCGTCACCGTTCGCGATCCCGCGGTCGGATAGGTCTCCAGCGAGGTGTGCACCAACGGTTCCGACCGAAGATCATCCTCCACACGGGGGATGAAAACGGGTGTTTTGGCGGCACGCTGATCGCCCCGCATGCTGTCGGCGATCTCGCGGACCTCGTCACGGGCCCGGCGCATCGCCTCCCACCCGGCCAGACGTGCCTGCTCGCTCTTCTCGGCCAATCCCAGCCGCAACCGGGACAATCCGCCCTCCACCCGGGCCCGCAATGCATCCACTCCGGCCTTCGCGCCGAACGCGGCCGGCGGCTTGATGGTGGGCCGGAAATGCGCGGCCCGCAGAGACCTGACCGCGCTGCCGCGCTCGGTCTTCATCAACCCGGGCGTCACCTGGATGTACCGCTCCAGCTGATTCCGCTGAGCGGCCAGGGCCTGCTGGCGGCCGAACCAGTCGCTCATCTCCTCACCGACGCGCACCTGATGGCCGCCGAACACCTCCTCGCGGTGAACTTTGATCGCGGAGGTGATCTCGGCACGCAGCCGTTTGATCGCCTCCCGCTCGCGCCGACGTTCCTCACGCAGCGCCAGGTTGATCTCGCGGCGCACGCTGCGCGGGACACGCACGGCCTTCGGGTTCTTCGCTCGCCAGGTCCCGATGATCCCGGTAACCCGTTGAGCGACCCGGGCCGATTCCTGGCCGATCTCGTCGACTTCGTTTCGTTCCGACATTCAACTTCCCTTCCATGCTTGCTAGCTAGCTTGGTAGCTAGCTGCGTATTTACCGTCGTGAGCTGGTGCTATCCGATGCTGCGCAGCCTGCGGACGCGGCGACGGACGGTGATCCAGGAGGAAGCCGGGTACCAGAGCTTGCGGCCGGCCAACCGCGTGACCTGGGTCAGACCATGACCAACGCCGTGGCGAACCCCGTCGGCCATCTGCCAGGCGCTGGGGGAGCCGAACGCGCGCCAGAACATCCACGCGACCACCCCGGCCGCCCAGCCCAGCAGCGGGAACACCGCAGCCGCCGGGATACCGGAGGTGATCAGCAGAATGCCGAGGATCATCAGGACGACCAGGACCGCGATCGCTCCGCGGGCGGCCCGGACCTTGCGGCGGACACGCTGCGCCTTGGTCATGGGCGCATTGCGGTCCGGGTCGATGCCGCTGTCTTCCAGCAGCTGCCGCATCTCGGCGTCCCAATCGGTGCTGAACGTGCTCATTCCTGGTTCTCCAAGCTGTCGTCGATGTCGGCGGCGTCGGTCGCGGTGGCCTTATCCGCGGGCATCAGGCCGTATGACGGCCATTCGTCGATGTGGCTCCGGACCCCGGCGGCGGCGGTTTCCATGCGTGCGTTGTCGAGTTCGGACAGGGTCTCGATGTGCTGGAACCGGAAATTGAACTCGGCACGCAGCGCATCGAGGTGTTCGATCCACATCTCCACAGCCGAGGAGTCCGCGGTGTGGTCCGCTCGCCACAGGGGCCTGCGGGCCCGCCGCAGATTCGCTTTGGCGTGGGTGATCTCGGCGATCAACTGCCGCACCGGCAGTGAGGCCAGCATGAAGACCTCGCCGTCGAGCAGGTCGATGTTGTACCCGGCCGCCGATTCGAGATACATGGCGCGAGCCGGGAAGTAGTCCGGCAGATCCACCGTCCCGGTCTTGTACTGCTTGAGCCGATGCAATTCGGCCTGCTCGGCGCTGGTCAGCGGCTCCACCGGCCCGGCCGGCCGCGAGTCGCGGAACGCCTTGTCGTCCTTGGCCCGCTGGTATTTGTCCCAGGCGTAGAGAACGCCCAGGACCGCGGCGTCGGCAGCGAAGACAACGGCGAAAGTGCGGATGGTGGTGTTCATGCGGTTTCTCCCAGATTCGGTTCTTCGGGGTCCTCGTCGGCGTCGGTGTCGGTGTCGGTGTCGATGAGGGGCTTATTGGTGACCGGTGTCAGCCGCGCACGCGGCTCCACCGGGGTCTTGCGGGTATCGGCGGTCTGTTCGATCGGTTCCACGTCGTCGGGGTTGATCGGGACGATGACGCCCCAGACCGCGCGGCGGCCGTGGACATAGACCGCTTCGCCCTTCTGCATTTCACGCAGCCGGTCCGGATTGACCAGGTAGGAGTCGCTGACGCCGGTCGATCCTTCATCGCCGTGGCGGCCGCCCAGGGTGTGCCGGGTGGCCTCGGACTTCGGCATGGTGCCGAAAATCTTGCTGGCTTCGTCGGCGCCCTCGTTGCGCATCAGGATCGCCCCACCCGAAGCGCCGACCATGATCCGGCGGGCGATCTCGGCGTTCGGAGCCAGGCCCTCGAAGGACTGGGCGTTGAGCATGCACGACAGCGAGTACTTGCGTGCCCGCTCCAGGATCTCGACGACACCGATGTCGCCCTGGGCGTCGTTGACCGCAGACAGTTCGTCCAGGCCGAGACGGATCCGGCGGCCGTGGTCACCGCTGGCGGCGTACTTGATCAGCATTTCCAGCACGGTCGCGGCCTGAGCACGGGCAGTGTCCTTCATCGTCGTGCCCGGAACCCGCAGGTAGATCGCGTCGAAATCGTCGAAGGACTTCCCGCCGTCCAGGGACGGGCCGAGTGAATCCCACACGTCGCGCAGCATGCCCGCGACGCTGGGCACCATCGGCGGTTTCGTAGTGCCGAACCCGTCGATCTCGTCCTGGATCGCCTTGTCGTGCGGGTAGAGCGCCTTGAGCGTTTTCGATGAGGCCAGCCGGGCGAAGAGCTCGGCGCGCGAACGCGGCGGCGGCACCGGGCGGCCGGTGTGGGCAGCGGTGCCCATCGCCAACCGGATCACCCGTCGGCGGCCCTTGAAGAAGTACTCCTGCGCCGAATCGCTCGGCGGGACCGGGCATACCGTCTTCTGCAAGATCTCGGTGATCTGCTCGGTCTCCAGGCTCCACAGATCCAACGACGCCTGGTCCGGCCACAGCCCGATCCGATCCGGCTGCACCCCGAGGCGGGCCATCATCTCCACGAATTCCCGGCCGGTCTTCGGGTCGCCACCACAGTCGAGCATCACCAGCAGCGGCCGCGGGCCGCCGTGCAGATACTTGATCCAGTCCGCGGTGAACAGTGCCGCGCCCACCCGCTTGTAGGTGGTGGTCTTGCCGGATCCGGTGTTGCCCAACACGACCAGGTGCTCATCGGCGGCCGCCAACGGCAGCGTCATCAAACCCTTGTGGCGAGCGAACAGGCTCGACCACACCGACCCCGGAGTCGGGTTGCTGTCCTGGCTGCATACCCCGAGCACGATCGCGTTCGGCACCGGCCAACCCACCGTCAACGGCACCGCAGCCTTCGCAGCCTTGCGGGTCGCACGGGCCTTCGCAGCCTGGTGACGGCGCTGGTGACGAATCGTCTTGCGCGGCGAACCGGCCAGACCACCCTCTACCTGCTCACGGTGGCGAGCCCACCAGAACATCGCCGCGGTCCAACCCACCGGGATAGCCGAGATCGCGACCGCGGCAACCCCACCGAGGATGAACCCACCACCGAGCTGCACCGCCTGGGCACCCTCGGAGAGAAGATCCAGCGGCGCGGACCAATCCCGGTCGATCACCACCGCACCGAGCGGCATCGCCATCGACCCGAACGCCCAGTTCCGGATCTCGCGGGCTTCCCAGCCCTTGCTGCGGGCCACCTGCACGATCCCGATCCCGGCGGCCGCGGCCAGACCAGCCCCGGTTCCGGCCGACAACGCCATATCCAGCACCGAATCCACACTCGGCGCCGAGAAATCCCAGCTCGGAGGGTTCCAGCCTTCCGGCGGCATCACATGCTCGATCGGGCTGGAATTCGCCGGAACGCCATCGACCGGCGCAACCGGAGCGGGAACCTGATCGATCGGCACCTGCTGCATCGGCACCTGCTGCGGCACAGCGGCGGCCGGGGGAGCGGGCACAGACTGTACGGCGCCGGCGCAGTCTTCGGCAGTGAGCATCGGAACGCAATCGCGGCTCATGAGCGGACCCTCCGTCCCCGCAGGATCTGGTCCAGGTCCCGCACGTGCAGGCCCTTCACTCGATCCGGGCCGTGTTCGGCCTTCAGACGCTCGATCGCGCGCTCGACGTGACCGCGGACCTGCTCACCGCGGCAGAAGTAGATCACCCCGGACACCGGAGTCCCGGTGGCCTGGTCCTGCAACAGCTTCGCGGCCTCCAGCGAGGTCAGCAGCGTCGATTCCATCCGGCCCGCGCCCTTCTTGACGCTCAGCTCGCACTCGACCGCCCAGCTCTTCCCGCTGTCGTCGGTGAATACGGCATCGTGGCAATACGGCACCGGCGCCGCGATATCACGCTGCCCGCTGGTATCGGCGGCCGCGCGACGCAACAGCCGCTCCGAACGCCACGCCTCCGGATTGGTCGTTGTACCGGTCAATGCCAGCCGCAGTTCCGCCAGCGCCCGCACGTGTGCGGCCGTGCTCGGCCGCACGGTCCACGGACCCGGATCCGAGCCCAGCATCGCGTGCGCGGTCGACCGGGTGGGGATCACCCAGAGCGGGCCCTGCTTGCTGCCGGGCGCATCGACGTGGGCCTGAACCCGCTCGATCTTGCCCATCCCGCCCAGCTTCTGGACGATCTCGTACGCCCGCGACTTCCGGACGCTGTACCAGTCGCCGACCACATCGACCGGCGTCCCGTACTGCTGGGTCAGCCACTCCAGAAACAGCTGATCCCGTGCGGTAATCCGCTTCACTCTTCCTCCTCGATCAGTTCCTGCCGGATCTCCCCGGCCCGAATCGCCCTGGCGGCCGCGAAAGCCCGGCACGGACCGGCCATCGACCGATCCGCGGCCTCGATCGCCGCCGACTCCATGTCCTCCACCGGCGAGGCCAGAACGGCCGTTCTCATGCGGGTTGTCATCGCGCCACCTCGGACGCCGGCGGGACCACTACGCCGGTCTGCGGCACCCATACGCACCCCGGAGCGGGGGCCGAATATGTCGAACTCGCAGGGCATGCATTGCGGCTGGCCGGAACGTTCGGGGCGTTCTCACCGAGCTGCACACCGCAGCACGCACCGGCGCTGAACAGCACCGCACCCACCAGAACCGGAAGCTTCCACCGATCCGGCGTCGCCTCGATCGAGCTGCTCACCAACGCGTTCGAGTCGAATGCGCGGCCGCCCATCGCACTCAGGTCGTAACCGGCCTTGTCTCGCCGGCCCGGCCGAGGCCGCTGCCCGGTCACCGCACCCACCGCCGATTCCGCAGCCAGGTGGACAGGACCCACCAACTACCCGCAGCGAGGGCCACCAGCATCAGCACTGTCCCCACAACCTGAGGCGCAACCAGCGCGAATACGACCACCCCCAGCCACAACCCGACCTTCATTCGCACTGTGCGACCTCCCTTTTCGGTTCCCGAAGCCCGGAAAAACTCCGGACTGCTTATGCAAGTCAATAGTGACCTAAGTTGCCTATGCAAGTCAAGAGTTGTATAGGCGGCTTATGTAAGAAGCTATCTAGGCTCTAAGCTGGTCATATGAGTGCAATCGACCCCGAAGACCCGCGGCCTCCCCGCCGCCAGCTTGCGGACATCCTGCGAGCTGCGATCCTCACCGGGAAGTTGCGCGCGGGCGAAAAGATCCCCTCAGGGCCCGAGCTGGCCGAGCGCTATGGCGTATCGAAGGTGACTGCGCAGCAGGCCGTAGCCGAGATTCGCAACGAGGGCCTGGTGTTCTCCCGGCAGGGCAGTGGAGTGTTCGTCCGGGAGCGCACCCAGAAGCCCGTCGGACTCCGCCCCCACCTTGAGCGGGCGTTCGTTGAGCCGAACGTGACCATCGATTTCGCGGGATTCGCCGCGGAGACCTTGCACGGCGCGATCTCCGAACCGTTGGACAAGATTCGCGATGGACGTTTCCGTCCGGAGTCGATCACCGTTCGAATCCTGGTCCCGGATCCCGAGTCCCCATGGGCGCTCCCGTCCCGCGCGTCGGATCTGGCAGACAGCCCCGCCTTCCGCCGGCGCATGCAGCGGATCATGGAACGCCACACCTTCGGAATCGTCGATGAGGTCCTGGAGCTCAAGCGCATCGGGCTGGTTGAATCAGCGTCCGTTCAGATCCGGCTCTACCCTGCGGTTCCGCTGTTCAAGGTCTACATCATCAACGAGTCGGACGCGTTTTTCGGCTTCTATCCGATCGAGGAACACGAACTGCTGCTCGACGGCGAGTCCACGGTGATCCTCGACCTGGTCGGCAAGAATGCAACGCTGTTCCACCTCGAAGCCGATCAGGCCGACCAGGAGTCGTTCAAAACGCAGTTCATCGACCAGTGCCAACGCTGGTTCGACAGCGTGTGGAAAATCAGCCGCGAACTCCAGCCCTAGAAACGAGCCCTCACCCTATGTCGATGACGATCGCCAACCTCGGCGTTGTAATCGTGACCTACAACAATGAGATCGACCTACCGCACTGCCTGGACGCACTCCAGGTCAACGCGGCAGGTGCTCACGTTGTGGTTAGGGACTGCGGATCCTCGGACGGAACCACAGCCGTCGCTCGACAGCACCCGGCCGTCGACAAGGTGATTCCCGGCGCCAACATCGGCTTCGGAGCTGCGTCCAACGACGCTGTTCGGGGGTTCGACCGCACTGTGGAGATGATCCTGTTCCTCAACCCCGACGCCATAGTCGATTGCGATCTCTCCGAGCTGCTCAAGCACATCGAGCAGCTCGGAGAATTCGGATGCGTGGGCATCCAGCAGAGGTCACTCGAAGGCGATCTCGTCTGGTCCTGGGATCTGTTTCCGACACCAGCGCTCGAATGGCAGAAGGCACGACGCATGCCGCTGCACCAGCGATCGCCGGCGGGCTACACCGAAGATCGGCGGGTTGAGTGGAACATGGGAGCATTCATGCTCATCCCGCTCGAAGCGTTCCAGGCCGTCGAGGGCTTCGATGAACGATTTTTCCTGTTCTACGAGGAGATCGACCTGTGTCAGCGATTGGCCGCGGTGGGCCGGCCAACCTACTACGTCAACAAGTTCCAGTACCGGCACGACCGGAGCGACAAGGCGACGTTGTGGCGTGAGGTTCTTCGCCTGAACTCGCGGCGTGAGTACGACCGAAAATGGCTCTCCGGGTTCGCAACGCTGCAATGCCAACTTGCACAGTCCTATCGGTGGCTTCACGACGCCGTCCGGCCATCGCGGCCGCGAGACCGACGCCTCGTTGTTCCCCGACTCCTGGCGACCTGGAACCTGATTCGTGCGATCGTCCCGCCGGATAGCATCGGCGCCGATATCGACTCCTGGCAGGCTGTACGCCCCTTCTGGAAGTCGTGAGCCCACTCGGCCCGACTCGGTTGCCGGATATAGCTAGCACGGTAGCTAGCTGACGTACAGTGCTGGTGTGAGCGATCTGGAAGTGCTCGCCGTCTACAGCGAGACTGGCGGCGCCACCAAAACTACGACCGCGGTTTCCCTCGCGGTGGCGGCCGCGCTGCGCGGCTGGCGCACCGTGCTGATCGATCTCGATCCGCGTGCGGCAGCCACGAAGTGGACCGATGTCGAGCCGCGGGAACCCGGCCTCGATGTGTCCGCCATCCTCGCCGATCCGGATCCGGACGGCTGGGCCGAAGACCTCGCCGTACCGTGCCGATGGGATCAGGTTCCGAATCTGCGTGTGATCCCGTCAGCTCGTGCGGTCAGCAACCGGGAGAAGACCAGCGAAGATCACGGCGACATCCGGCTCCGGCTCGCCCTCAATGGCATCGCCGCGGACAAGGTGGTGCTCGATCTGCCGAATCGGCAGGGTGGGGTCATCATCCAGAACGCTCTCGAAGCGGCCACCCAGGTCGTCTATGCCGGAAAGCTCGACGAGGACGGCCTGGACGGCGTGGAGGGCGCCCGCACCTCGGTGACGCGGTTCAAGAAGCATCGCGCCGCCCTCGGTGCCGTGGATCGACTGACCGAGACCGGCATCATTCTCGGCGCCTGGCGCGACAACATCCCCACCCGCGACGCCCGCAGGGCAGAAGACGAGTTCACGGCCGCGTACGGCGATCTGGTGCTCGACCCGAAGGTGCCTGAGCGGGTTATCGTGCGCGAAGCTCGCTCGGCCGGTGATTACTACGGGTTCTATCCGAAGGGCGAGATCGTCCACCAGGCCTACGACAAGCTGGCCGGAAAGGTATTCGCATGAGCAGCCAGACCGATGATCGGCCCGTACCTCGCAAGCGCACGCCCCGGCCCGCTCCGGACGCCGAACGCGATCCCATGGACACGACGCCGGCCGCGACAGCACCCTCTCCGAGACCGGTGAAGTCGACCTCGCGCCCGAGGAACGTCACGGTGACACCGAAGCCCGATATCGACTCCCGCGCAGTGGTGCAGCTCAATGTGCGTGTATCCGTCGAAGTGGACGATCACCTGGCCGCGGTCGTTGCTGCCACCGGCCGCACCAAGCGTGAACTCGTCGAGCTGGCAATCCTGTCTCTCGACATCCCGTAACCAGCCCAGTGGCTCCTTAATCGAGGGAGGCACTTACCATTTTATATGCATTAATACGCATATGCGTATATAAACATGTATTTCGATTAGGCTCGGCGCGTCCTACTTCATCACCCGGTTTTCAGGCGGCCCGGATGGAACTACCTGATTAGGCTCGGCGTGTCCTACTTCATCAACCGAGGTTTATCGGGCAGACTGCCGGACCATGCAGATCGAGGTCGATGAATGGGTCGACGTAGATACGCCGACCCTCCCGTTCGAGGAACACTGGCTTCCCAAACGGCCGTTAGCCAGCCAGACGAAGAACAGCCCGTACTACCGGATGTCCCGCGAACGCGCATTGACCTTGCCCTACATCGAGTCGAACCCGCTGGCGATGCGATCCCTGGTCATCACCGACCACGATGGCGGCCGGGCAGATGAGATCGCCGGGTTGTGCGGGCTACCCGTGCCGTCCTACATCGCCCTGAACCCGGCAACGAAGAGCGGCCATATCGTCTACGCACTGGCTCATCCCGTATGCCTCACCGACGCCGCCCGGCGGCGACCCGTCACGATGCTGAGCAAGATAGAGGCCGGCCTCAACGATGTGCTCTCCGGAGATGTCGCCTACGGCGCCCGGACCACAAAGAACCCCCGGCACATCGACCACATGACGCTGTGGGGCCCCAACTACGCGGTCTACGAACTCGCCGACCTGGCGAAACCCCTCGCCGAACTCGGCGCCCTGCCGAAATGGACAGGAACACGAGAGCGCCGGCAGAAGCTCACCGCCAGCACCACCGGCCGCAACGTCGACCTGTTCGACCTCACCCGAAAATGGTCCTACCGGCGACGCGGCGATCACCAGGTCCTCAGCGTGTGGGAACAGCTCGTCCACGATCACGCATGGGACAGAAACGTCGACACCATCGGTCCAGCCTTCAGCCGCGGCCCTCTCGATGACACCGAGGTTTCCCAGATCGCCCGCTCTATCTCCCGGTGGACCTGGCGAAACATCAAGCGCAGTTTCAGCGAGGAGCAAGCTCGCCGCGGCAGCCTCGGCGGCAAGGTGATAACGGATGCGAGGCGTGAAGCCAACCGACGGCGTGCGACCAAATACGATATGGATGCCATCGTCGCGGCTGCTCTGGAGGTGTAGTCATGGCTGCCAAGAATCCTGTTAAACGGTCCCGAACCGCCCGGGAGTTGGCCGAACAGTTCGGCACAACCGATCGCACCATTCGCCGGATGGTCGCCGAGCCTCGGGACTCTTATGAGGTCCGCGCGGCCGCGAAGCGTACCTACGCCCAACAGCTGCGCGCCGACGGCTACACCTACCGCCAGATTGCCGACGAAATGAACATCTCTGTTGGGTCGGTATCCAGCCTTCTACGTACGCGCCAGACAGCCGCGGCGAGCTGATTCGCGACGGCCGGTCGCTGAGGGGCCGGCACCTGTTTGGTGCTAGGGGTTCGGGTAGCAACCGCCGAAAATTGGGCGGATACGGATAGAGGACCTGGCCAGGGAGCTGCGGCCATCACCGATGGCGGACCCGGGATAGCGGCCCGATATCCTGGGTAGTGCATCTACTGACCTGCGGCGATAGCGCCCCACTAGTGCGCGAAGCGGCCCCGCTATCTGGGCCAGTCCCATATACGTTGATTTTCGGCCGATACTACGTCGACCCCATTATGTCTCAGCCACATCCTGTCGCCGGGACCGAGCAAACTCGACCATGGCCGCCACAGTGTCGATGATGTTCAGCGCCTCTGTGGTGTCGAAGGTCAGCTCACCTTCGCCGTATCGTGCGAGGTTGCGGTTGTCGTACAGCTTGCAAAACGCCTTCTCGAAGGCCGCCGGCATGGCGCCCTCCGCCACTTGCGCAGCGATCCACTCTTTCCGGCGATGATGTAGCCGACGGTCGTCCCATCCCGCAACCTGGATCAAAGTCATGACCGACAGTTCCGCGGCACCGAACAATTGCTCGACTGCCGGCTCAAGCCCCACGGTCTCAATCGTGGCCTGCGCTGAGCGAAGAAACTGATGCGCGCGGTCCACCAGCGGCGCCACGCGGACTACATTCGCCAGGTAGTCCATCGTGACGGCTCGACCGCCCTCGGCGGTGACGAATCCGGTCCAGGTCAGACGTGGGTCGACGCTATGGGGCAGCAGATCGGTGATCTGTCCGACAAAGTGCTCACTGGGGTCGACAATTTCGGCGTTCTGACCAGCTATCGCCCAGAAGTGCACGTCATCGTTGACCGTCACCCGCGCCGTCGTGCCGTCGAAGACCACCAGGGCCTGATGAACCTCGCTCGGCTCCAGCCCCAGCTGGGGCCTGATCCAGTGGTGGAAAATCTGGTCAATCACGTTCGAGACGAGTCCCGGATCCAGGTCTGGGTCGCCTTCTCGGATCAAGCCCATGGTGATGATCTGAGCCTGGATGTCGTCGGGAACTGTCACGAACCCAGTATCTCCCACTGCGCGAGCGGTTTCAGGCACATCGCGGTTCGCCTCCTGCGGCCCTGCGACCGGCGCAGCGGCCTGCCCCCGTCGCTGCCGCCGCGCCAATGAGGCAGCGACATCACGAATCTTCGAGGGTGAGGTGAAAAGTCCAGCCGATCAAGCCAGTCGGACGACCGGAGTACGGTTCGCGCCATGACAGAGCATGAGCTCAAGTTCCCGATCGGTCACAAAGGCGATAGGGCCGCTGAGGCGAAGATCCAGCAGCTCCTGGACGACCCGGACGTATTCAACGTTTCCCGGCACGAGCGGAGCGATGGGGATGTGGTCAAGTACTCGACTCTCGACTAGAAACCCGCGCTCTGACCGCCGGTAAGACCCACTTCCTCGCGGCTATCGACGGTCAGCTCTTTCTCCCCTGACCCCTGCACCCCCATTACGTACCTTGCCGCCCATGGATATGTGGCAAGCAATCGTGGTCGGTCTCGTCGTCGCAGCGACCACCGGCATCTTCAAACTTCTCTTCCCCTGGGCGAAGAAGAACTGGACACAGTGGCGACGCCGGCGAGCGGCGGCATCCGCGGCCAGGAAGCAGCGGCGCCAGCCCGCACAGTACGACCGGGCCCTGGCGCAGAAGATCGATACGGCCGAGGCCACCGGAGAACCCATTGCCGTCAGCCGCCGGGGGCACAGTCCGGTCGAGGCGACCTATAGCGACGGCAGCGTCCGGTACTTCTTCTGCAACACGGAGGACTACAGGGCGGCGATAACGACCGGCGGCTACGACCCGCGAACGTCCCACCTCCGCTCATGCTCCCATTTCGCACAACCAGAGGGTCGAGGAACGTCGGTGCGACACCCGATCGCGCGGGAAACGGCGCTATAGAGCGGGCATAGACCAGGAAGGCCGCCCAACCCCGTGAGGGGCCACATCTGAGCACTGCGCCCGAGACATCAGGGTTCGGCCCTCTTCCCCGTGGAACCCTTTCCACCGGCGGCCTTCTTGGACCCGGCTTGCTTGTGCGCGACCTTCTTGGCCGCACCCTTAGCCGTACCCTTCTTCGCCGGGGTCTTCTTGGCAGTCGCCTTCTTCGCCCCAGACTTCTTGGTGATGTCCTTGGACTCGGGAGTCTTCTTAGACTTCTGGGCAGGCTCGGCTGATGGCTCGATCTGATGTTTGGCCGCCGCAGGCCGGCGGGGCGCGGATGGCTCCCCTCGGTCCATCTTCGCGTCTCGTTCCATGGCAGCCCAGTGAACTAAACCGAGCTGCGCGCTCGGGTCTCGACCAATCATTGCGGTGCCCACATTGGCAAAGGCGGTGTCGATACCCGTCCCCGAGTAATACGCGCCGAGATTGATCGCGGGGGTGTCCACCCTCCCGAGGAAGCCCTGCAAGGCCTGTCCGATCCCTGCCGTTTCCGCCTGCCAAACTGGGTTCACGGTGCCTGCGAGTTTAGACCATGCTTCATTCCATGCCGGGCCGCCAAGGGCGCTCAGCATCCAATCCTGGGCTGCTCCCCTGGCTCGGGTTTCGGCATCTGCGCGGCTCCACCGTGCTCGCATCGGATCGTCGGGCAATGCTTCGGCGGTCGTGACGACGAGTTGGGAGACACTCCCATCGGGAAGAACGGTGAGATCGCCGGAGAACCGCAGCCACTTGTCGCGCATCGTTCCTTCGCCGGCAAGTTCGGTGGTGTCGATATCGACCTGGGTGTCGATTTCGAATCGGGCTCTCCACCCGCCAGGCCGACTGGTGTGCGCGCGCTCCTCGAAGCGCCAGCCCTCCCACTCTGGTTCCACAGCTGTTGCCACCCGGCCCATCTTGACGTTGAGGTCCAGGGCAGCCGTCCGGGGATCCAAGGGGAGGTTGATAACCCTATTCATCAGGGCTTCGATGAGACTACCCTTGTCGAGCTGAGCGAGAAGGCCCTGGAATTTGTCCTCATCGATGGGCTCGAACCTCGCGCTGAGGTTACTTACCAGCCGGCGCATATTGGTCACATAGTGAACTCGCTCCGCGAGTCCGAGGTCCGTCAACTCGCCCGCGAGCGCCGGGTGGAACGGGACCGACCAGTTGTTCAGATCACGACCCGCCAAACCTGGCGCCCCGAAGTCCTTGTGGTTATTGCTGACGAACCAGACCTCGGTGTCAGGGTCTTCGGCTGCGATCGCGAGAAGCGTGTGCCAGATGAGGGTGTCCCGAAATCCGTCCTTGGTCTTCTCGCCGGGCTCGTTGCACTCGTTGTACGGCGGCCGGCGGTAGATCGCACGCTTTGCGATGTCCATCCAGTCGATATCCTCCGGAGGAGCGACGACGCTTACGCCAAGTTCCTTGCAACGGTCCAGGAACCACTCCTCCAGCTGGTCGATCTTCGCCCTGAGCATGTCGGCCAGTTCCTGCTTCTGGCCGTCGAGATCGAGCATGTTCCCGATATTCAGAGCCTGGACCTTCTCCAGCTCCTGCTCCCAGCCTGCATGGAGAAGGTGCACAGTCTCATGGAGCGCTACGTCCGGCACGATGAGCTCAAGGTCCCACTCTTCCTGCCGGTCGAGCAGAGACTTCCAGGGGTTGAGTTCCAGATTTGGCGAGGCGCGCAGGACATTGGCATCGACGACAACAATCAGGGGCACAGTCCGCCATTCTCGTCGAGTGCGCGAGGTCGATGCGAACCGATCCGCCGATGTCGGAAAACGACCATTTGCCGACACTTTGGCGGCGGAGGCGAACGACCAGGTGCCGACCGTCGATAACTCGTGTCGGGAATCAATGTCGGATGTCGGTGCGCTCGAGTAGTTTCCGACAGCATGCTGATCGGATACGGGCGGGTCTCCACCGCCGAACAGAACCCGGCCCACCAGATCGACGCCTTGACCCGCGCCGGCGTCGCCGAGATCGATATCCACCTCGACACAGCATCCGGAGCGAAGGCCTCACGCCCGAAGTTGGACCTGGTGCTGAAGATCGCGCGCGAGGGCGACACCATCGTCACAACCCGGCTGGATCGGCTCGGCCGGTCGGTACTGCATCTGGTGACTCTCGGCGCCGAGCTCCGCGAACGAAAGATCGGGCTGAAGGTGATCGAGCAGGGCATCGACACCGATACCGCCGAAGGCCGGGCAATGTTCGGGATGCTGTCGGTTCTGGCCGAGTTCCAGCGCGAACTGATCGTCGCGAACACGCGTGATGGACTGACGGCGGCCCGAGCCCGCGGCCGGGTGGGCGGGCGCCGGCCGAAGCTCACTGCGGAACAGGCCACCATGGCGCAGCGACTGTACAACGAGCGGCAGCACACGGTGCAGCAGATCGCCGACATCCTCGGAGTGAAGCGCTCCACGCTCTACGGCCACCTTCGGCCGCAATCGTCCTGAGCGCCACTCGTCGCCAGGGCCCGAGTTCTGGAATCTATTCGGGCCAAAGATATTGCCTGCGCTGGTCCCCTGCACGACAAATGGACATCGCGGCAGAGGGAGCCATCCCACCGCTGACCGCATTATGTGGATGGAGTTTCAGGTGGTGTTTGATTCGGAGTCTCAGTTAATGTTTCAAGGTTTTGCCAGAGTGGCACCTGGCAGGCTAATCCCCCGGAACCTGGCAAGGCTAATCCCCTACGCCCGCTCGGTATCTTGATTGCATGAATGCTGACCCGTTCGCCGGCCTTGTCGACGATGTCGCGCTGGAACCTCAGGAGGCTCTCGCCGAGCTTCTGGCCAGCGCCAAGCGCGACTACGTGCCTGTGCGAAACGTCTTCGTGCAGCGCCCTTCGGGAGAGTCGAAGCGCGCCTCGACTCTATCGCTGTTCGTAAACCAGCGTCAGGAACGCGCTCTCGACGCGATTCTGACGCTGTATGCGCTGCAACCGGTGCTTTCCGAGGAAGATCCGCTTCCGCTCGGGGCCTGGGCAAATCTTCTGAGCACCCGCAAACCCTGTGGAATCACGACTGCCTCGAAGGCGTTCCGGGTGCTCGACGACATGGGGCTGGTTTCCCGGGTGCGGCGCGGTCACGGCACCGACATCATGCCGTTGCTCGAGGACGGGAGTAGGCAGCCGTGGTCCCGTCCTGGCTCGCAGAGCGGGGAAACCGCCAGGTTGGGTGGCTACTTCACGATTCCGCACGAGTATTGGACCGATGGCTACATCGATCGTCTTCGCCTGCCGGGCAAGGCGATGCTGCTGATCATGCTGAAGGAGACGCAAGGGGAGCCGCCGTTCGAGATGGCGGTCGAACGCGCGAGCCAGTGGTATGGGATCTCCGAACGGACCGCAGAGCGCGGATACGGCGAGCTGAGCGCGGAAGGGCTGCTGGACATTCATATCCAGCGTTCCGCCTCGCCGCGGTTGCCGAAAGGCGTGCTGCGCGAGCGGTATCACCGCGCGCTGCGGGATCCGTTCAGCACCAGCCGTCGCCGGAAACTGCAAACTGAGGCTCGGAAGCACTCCCGGCCGGCCGGGGCAGGTATGTGATGGCGGATCTGCATGCCTATCTAGACGAATCCGGTCGGCAGGGAAAAAACAAGTTCATGATCTGCGCAGCTACCGTCACCTCCGCCGGCACGGCCAAGATGAAAACCGAGATACAGAAACTGCGGCCGCCAGGATCGAGGCGCATTCATATGAAGAGCGTGGAGAAGAAGCTTCAGCTTTCGATCATCCGTGGAGTGGCTGCGCTGGATGCCCACAGTCACCTGTTCGTCGTGACCAAGCCCTGCTCCACTCGGGTGGCTCGTGATCTTGCACTGGGGGAAGCCTTCATGGCAATGCGCGAACTGGGGGTCAGCCGGGCTGTCATCGAGTCCTGCGACCAGGACAAGGAGGACCGCCGGGTTATCCATGGAGTGCTCGGCGCCGACTCTCCGTTGAACTACCACCACGAACCCGCCGGAGCCACGAACCCGCTGTTGTGGATACCCGACGTCCACGCGTGGGCGTGGGGACGCGGTGGTACCGCCCGCGAAGCAGTCGAACACCGTATCACCGTGCAGTACCTGACATGAGAAGAGCCTGACCCGGCGGGGTCAGGCTCCATCATCTGTGTGGGCGCGCAAGGCTGGAAACCATCTAGTGAGGCTGCCTGCATGGGTACTTACGCCCCGGAGACCTCCTACACGCACCACTTCCTGAAGCGAGAGCTCCAGACACCATCCAGTATCACGTCTAGCCACTAGACGAACTACATATAGCTTTCATGAAGGAGTTTCATAGTGGCACCTGGCAGGCAAAGAAGTAGTCCCTTGCAACCACATGTCACGATGCTAGCCCATTGTGACCACCCGGGCACCAGAACTCACAGAGGTTTGTCACCGACCACCTGGCCGCCGTCATCCACAACAACTGGGCCGACCTACCCGAGCACGGTCGCGGGCTACGTCGGGGGTAGAGGCTCAGCCGCCTATGCCCGACTCTTGATTCGGACGTGGGCGGCAACCTTCACTTTCCCGCCCTTCCCCGTCGCGAACCGCGCGTAATGAGCCCGCACTACTTGCGACTCCTTGTCTAGTTGCGGACGAGCCTCCTGATGCTCTTCAGGACTGCGAGCGAGCAGCACTCTGAAGAACGCACGCACCCATGTGAAGCGAGCTCTCGGCTTCACCACCCGCGCGGTCCGGGGAGCGCCGAATAGCAGCAGCGCAAAGGAAAACCGCAGGGACCACCACAGTCGGGTGATGGGCTGGTCTTTATGGCGAGCCATGATGCTGTCCATCTCTGGCAGCCATTCGTGGTCATGGAGATCTTTACGCAACTCGGTGGGCAACCGGCGGCGGGCGCCGCGGAGCACGAGATAGCCGATCCGATCTACCCTGCCCTCGATTTCTTTGCTCGCCATGGAGATCATTACTTGTCCCAGCACGAGCACTACAAGCCCACCGATTGCCAGCAGCGCCGCGTTAACGTTGTTCACCAAGCCCCTCCGGTGGCGGGTTTAGGGCCGAACCCCCAGGCAGGCGGCTGCAGACGGGCGCTCAGCGCGGCAAGTTCACGAGTCGCCGCCACGCTGCCCTCTGCAGTCAGCGTGTAGTACTTCCGGGGCCGACGCCCCTCTTTGACCGGGTCGATGTCCTCGAAGTGGCCGGCGATCCATCCAGCTTTCTCCAAGCGGGCCAAGATCGGATAGAGCGAGCCGCTGGAGATTCCACATCGCTGCATGAGGTCGAAGCCGTATCGGTGCTCAGCGGGGTCTTCCAGGAACTCGCGGAGAACGTTGGCGACCGTCGTCGTCATCCGTAACTTCTCGGGCATGACGCAACTCTACATTGGCCATTACCGAATATCTACATAGGGATAACGGTGCACAATCGACCTGCGGCCGAGTAGCTAACCTGCGGCCTGTTCGCCGAGCTTGTCGTCCAAAACGATCGGAGGGATCGGCTGTCCAGGGGCCGCGTTCGGGTCGACGGCGTCGATCACTTTCGCGACCTGGTCGTAGGTCCGGCGGGCAATAGCCTGCGTGCCCGAGAAGGGCGAGACAACCCGTTTCCGGGCCTTCTTGAGCAGGCCCACCAGGCTCACCCCCGACAGAGTGACTTCGACGAGGCCGCCACTCTGGGCCTTGATGCGGTCCTTCGGGACCCGGCCCGTGTCGCTATGCCCGTAGGAGTCAACGAACCATTCGTCGATCACAGCCCAGATGTCCCGGTGACAGATCAACTGAACGCTGCTCACCCCCGCCGCGCGCTCCATCCTCTCCCGATGAGCCTGTCGGCCGCTCCACCAACTCAAAATCCCCACATCTGACCCCATGCCTCAATATTGCCGGTTTCCACCGACAGTGCGCGGCGAAATCCACCACGCTACAAGGCTTCACGCCGATCCGACCTCTGACGATGCGGGCGAGTCGCCAGCGCGCACCAAGGCACCCAGCGGCATCGAGAATGGATACTTACCTGCAGCGTTCTCGTCGGTGGGTTCGATCACCGCACGGCTCTCTTCGGGGTCGACCTCGCGAACGACGAACCGGGATTCGCCGGTCTCGCCGATCTTCACGATGTCGCCGACCTCGATCATGCGACGAACAATAATCGAATGTATGTGCGATACGTGGGAGCCGGTGTATGAGATCCGTGGTCGTGTCGTATCGGATCCGTCGCAGCTCTATCCGGTGCCCGGTGGCATGGCCGAGCCCTCGCCAGTGTGGTGCCGGCACGGCCACCGACTCGGCCCGCGCCGCGTACTCGTCGGGTCGTTGCCGTGCCCGGCGATCGGCGGACACCACCGAACCCACACCTGCCGAGAATGCGGAGCGGTAATCCTCAATCCGCCTCGCGTTCATGGATGTGGGCACAGCAACAGAGACTGAATCAGGACCGAGCTGTCCACATCCGCCCATACATACTCACACCCGTGTATGGCGGCGTGCTACTCGAGTGTGAACGGATGAGGACGAGTCGAGCCACCCCACAATGCGGCTCGTACAACCGCGCAGCAGGCCCGATCCGCGGTATTCAACAGCAGGCCGATCTGCCCCTCGATGATTCGGTACGGTGTCCCGTCCGCCCGCACGGATATGCCGTCAGCCTCGACCAAGAGCAGAGTGCCCGCGGCGTGATCCCACGGCATCGACCGCTGATACAGAACAAAGCCGACCCCGAATTCGACTACTAGCTCCCCTCCCTACCTCGGTTCCGCACCTCCCCACCAGTTCCCCTTCCCCGAGGGAACTCCCTCCCCACCTCAGAAGGGGAGGGAGGGAAATCGAACCGCACACCTCTTGCACCATCCGAACTCCCCACTTCCCCGCCCCTGCGGAACTAGGGAGGGAACAGGAAACCTTCCCGGAGAACTCGGGAAACCGGATCCTCGCGCACCGGAATGCTCAGCTGTAGTGGAGAACGGATGATCGACCGGAGAGAACAGCCGTTCTTCCGCAACCGAATACGTTGCGGAAGTACACAGCTCGGGATACCTCTGGGCGGCCTGCCCCCGCGGCGAGCGGATCTCTTTCCGGGATCGGCTCGCCGGTCCCGCGCGGCCGCCAGGCCGCGGATACCCGGTACAGAGCGCGTACCTGGAGTGGCTGGTGGGGTTCCTCCGGTGTGGCCTGGGCGTCTGCCATCACGAGCGCGGTCGGCGTCAAGGGTGGCGCAGCCATCGCGCAGCGACGCCGTAGGCGCCCTTGATGTCGGCCGTGGTCGTGATAGCACCGGGGAAGGCTGCACCGGAGGAACCCCACCAGCACGCGCGACGAACCGCGCGAGCGCAGCTCGCGAACGTCGGCGCCCAGCGCCGACGCCTCACGCAACAATCTGAACCTCACTCCGCCTCTGGAAGCGACGCCCCGGCGTCGGACAAAAACGCAACCCACATGCCAACGCAAGATCCGCACCCAACGCAACCACCTCCCCACGCAACCACCCACCCACCTCTGTCCCCCTCCCCTGACCTGCCCCACCTACCGACTGTCTCTCCCTCCCCGAGGACACCAAAGACACACTTGTGGGTCTTTGGTGTCCTCGGGGAGGGAGAGACCCCACCACCCAAACCAGCAGGTCAGGGGAGGGGGACAGCGCTTCTGTATTACGGAATGTATCCCCGGGAAAATCCGGGGTTATTCCGTAGCTAATCCGTACCTTGAAATACCGCTCACCAGCCCGCGAGCTACTGCTCGCGGAGCCTCCAGGACACGCGCCGGGTTCCTCCGGTATGGCCTGATCTGAGGGCTATCACGGCTGTATCGGGCATCAAGGGCGCTCCTCCGGAGCGTCGCTGCGCGATGGCCTACGGCCACCCTTGACACCCGATACAGCCGTGATCGAGTCGCCATCAGGCCATACCGGAGGAACCCACCACCAGCCGCACCCGTCCTTCCAGCCCAGAAGAGATCCGCGGCCTGGCGGCCGCGCACGGGGCCAGCCCCGGACCCCGCCCTCGCCGGGAGGCAGGCCGCCCAGAGGTACCCGAAATACTCCTGACATGCGAAAAGGGCCGCACATCCGAAGATGTACGGCCCTTCCTGCTGTCGCGGCTACTGGGCTTGGTACTGCCTCCACATCGTCGGGAGCCGGCCGATATCGAACCGGAACCCGGTCTGTGAACCGATATCCCAGGTCGGATGCGGCTCGTCCAGCTCGGCGTGCGGGTGATCGACCAACCAGATCAGCGCCCGCCCGTCCCGCAGCCACGGGATCACGTCAAACCACAGGCCATCGACGTGGACCATGATCGCATCGCCGCTGACGGTGTGCGGGACGTTCCGGGCCACCAGCTCGGCCCGCAAGATCAGGAGGCGCACCCGTCGCCGGTGCTCGATCTCGTGCACCGTCCGGCGGTACAGATATGCGAACTTCATCATCGGCTCCAACCCGTCAGTCGAGCGCACGCGGGCCCGCGGACTTGTTCGCCGCGTCAATCGCTCGCTGGACGGTCGAGTGCGGCAATCCGATCTCCTTGCCGATACCCGTCGGGGACTGCCCGCGCGAGTGCGCCTCGTAGATGCCGACGAGAACATCGATCGGCTGGCGCGACCCACCGCGCTCGATCACCGCGCGCGCGAGCTTCGCCGCCTCCGCGCGCGACATCACACGCGCGAACGCACCGCTACCGCGCGCAGCCGCGCGCGGTGCATGATCGGTCGCGCGCGCAAGAGCACCTTCCACACTGCCCGAGCGCGCGCGGGCCGCGCGGTGACCGCGCGCGCGATCGGTGCCCGCGCGCGGGCCGAGTTCGCGCGACTCCGATCGGACCAGTGTCACCACCGGCCGCACATCGGACGAGCCTTCCGCGCTCTCGCGATCGGCGATCGGCGCGCGATCGGTTCCCTGTTCAGAGCCCATGTGCGCGGCGCGCGACTCCGAAGGTTCGAGATCGTTCGCGCGCGCGATCGAATCCAATTCGCGCGACTCATCCGCGCGCGCGGACTCCTCGTTGCCCGCGCGCGCAGAGGCATCCTCGCGCGCGATCGGCTCCAGGTCCTCCGCGCGCGGTAGGTCGCCGTCCGCGCGCGGTTCACCATCATCCGCGCGCGGAGCATCTGCGATACCGCGCGCGATCGGTGCAGGCTCAGCAATCGCGCGCGGGGCGCCTTCCTCGCGCGCAGTGCTGGCGGTCAGCGCCGCCAGTTCGCGATCGAGATCGTCATGCGCCGGCCGCGGATCGGTCACCTCGACACCGATCCGGGTCAACGCCGCGAGCCGGGCCTGGACGTCCTGCTCGTCGGTCTGGGAGAGCTTCGCCGTGGCCCGCTCGATCGACTTGCTGTACCGGGTCGCGATGACGCTGTAGGTGTGCAGAGCGGTGCCGATAATGACCGGCGCGATGATATGGGCGCCGATCTGCCCCCACTCCTTGTCCTTGAGGTACGGGAAGATGTTCAGCAGGACGGTCACACCCAGCAGCACGTTCTCGATGATCCTGGCCTTCCAGGGCTCTTCGATCACGTCCCACTCGGCGCTGTCGCCGGTGGACATCATCAACGCGATCAGCGTGCCGGAGATCAGGAACTCGATGCCGTAAGCCATCCACCACCACACATTGGCCGGCCCGCCGGTCGGCGCGATGTTGTGCTGCACGCTGACCGCACTGACCACCATCGCGATCACGAGAACGCTGGTCACGATGCGCAACGCGAGGGTCCGGCGCCGGTGCAGCCGCGCCACTTTGGTGTGCGGACTACTGCTGTGCCGCTGCTGAGCGATGGCCCGCTCGGCATCGATCAAGTCCCGGGCCTGCTGATCGGCCAGCTCGTCGACGGTGCGGCGCAGCCGGTTCGATGCCTTCTCCGCGGCGTCGACCTTCGCGAGTTCCTCGTTGCGCCGAGAATCTCGGATCCGCTCGGCGAGCTCACGGTTAGCGCGCAGCTCTCGCTCGGACAGCGCTTCCACCAGCGCCGGATCGTCCTGGTGCGCGAGCCGGTCCCGGGCCTCCTGAACGCGGTCGTGCAGGGGCGTCGAAACGATCTCAGCGGCCGACTCCCTGGCCGGGCGGCGCAGGAACGAAATGGTCTTCATCAGTGGGTCCTTCCTATGCGCCGCAGGTCGATGATCGAGAGCACGATCACGGCGTAGATGATCAGTGGTAGCCCCCAGTCGCCTCCATCCTCGAAACCGAGCTGCCGAGCGAAGTTACGAATCGGCAGGTAGGCCGTGACGAAGGTGAGAGCGAGTAGTACAGCGTGGGCGGCCGTGAGCACGGCGAAGAGCTTTCCGGCCACCGGAATCCGGGAGAACCCGACCAGGCCGATAGCGAGAATGAACGCCATCACCCCGGGCAAGGCTCCGATGAGCACCGCAGCGGCCGGTTCGTCGCTGTTGTGGTCGAGCGCGGCACCGGCTCCGGCCCAGGCCATCGCCGCGGCCGCCGTAGAAAGAAGCAGCCAGAACAACCCCGCCCTCGCGGAGTTCCTCGATGCAGGCTGGTGAATTGTGTCCACGATTTCTCTCCTGACACTGTGCTACCTGCCGAGCTAGCTAGCTAGACAGGTAGCACAGTTCATTGGTTGTCAGTGCAGCTCAAGCTCTAGTTCGAGCTGCGGGCGGTCGATGGGGTGCGGGAAATGGGTGATCCCGAACGGCTCGGGTACGGTGATCTGGCTGAACGGAGCATCCGGAATAGCGTACGAGCGCCGCTCCCATTCGGTCTGCCAACCGTGCTGAGCGACTTCCTGATATGTCCCGTCCAGTTCCGCGAGGATGGTGTGCTGGCGCTCGGGGTCCGATTCGAGCGCCAGCGCCGTATACAACCGTTCCTGCTCGCCCCACAGCGCGTTCTGGGCGGAGATCTCCTCGGCGCGGGCCTGCCCCTGCTGCGGCCGCGGCTCGATCACCATGGCGATTCCTCCATTTCGACTTCCGCATCCTGTTCGGCGCGGGCCTGCTCAATCTCGCGCTGAGCCAGCACCCGGTGGCACTCGTCGTTGGCGATAGCGTCCCGGTCTGCCCACCATTCGGTGTCGGTTTCGATCTCGGCCTCGAACTCGTGCCAGGCCGCCGGCCAGTTCGCCGGGTCGATCACCCGGTTGAGGCTGTTGCGGATCTCGCGGGCCTCGTCGTCGGATTCGGCCGCCCACAACCGACCGCGCAGCTCGTCGGCGTTGTCGTGCATCCGGTTCCACTGCTCGCGGGCCTGCTCGATCGGATCGAATGCCGACCGCGCGAACGCCATATGCCGCAGGTGCCGCGAAGCGAGGTCGTTGCCCGCGATCCCGACCCAGGAAACCTGTCCGAGCGCGGAATCGGTTGCCGCCCGCATACGCTGCGGATCCTGGCGCCACTGCTCCCGCAGGTCCCGCAGAGCCTCCCATTCGTCGCGGTGATCGCCGCGCGTCCACTGCAGTTCGATCTCGCCGACGTGCTCGATCATCACGGCCCGTTCGACTTCGTTCTCCCCGTGCGGGATCTGACTACGCATCCGGTCCCACTGGCCGAAGTCCCGCTTCATCACGTACTCGGTCTCGATATCCATTACTTCTCCTAGATAGCTAGATAGCTAGTTCACTCGTCTTCGGTCATCTCCATGACCTGCATGTCCTCGGATTCGGCGACCTCCTCCCCCTGCTCCTGGGCGGCCATCCGGGCGAGGATCTTGTCCCTGCGCAACCGGATCCGCTCCACCGTGCGGGTGGTGGTCCCGACCTCCTCCGCGATCTCGACGATGCTGCGGCCGCTCTCGGTCAGCGCCAGCACCTTCTCCTCGCGCTCCTCCCGGGCGCCGCGACTGGCAGCCTCCGGCGTGCGCTCGCACGGCGTCGGTCTCCCATCAGGGCGGTCGAGCTGGTCTTCGTCCCATTCCAGCGGCCGGGGCCAGCCCTGCCGCTTCCCCAGCGCCCGAGCCCGCTCAGATGACCCGGGCGTCAGCTGCAACTCGTCGAACAGCGTCCGTACCTGCTGATCTCGCGCGGCGGTCACCGATTCACCGGTCACCCGGGCCGAATGCGCCGACCGGCCCACCAGAGTCGCCAGCCCGTTCGGGTGCCCGATACCGAGCCGCTGCGCGAGGTCCTTCCGGGAGTGCCCGTCGGCGATCAGAGCCTGGATCCGCCGGCGGGCACCGTGGATCGGCACCCGCGAAGTCGGCGGAACCACATCGGCGGCCCGCTCCGGAATCGGCACCGCCAAGATCGCGGCCTCGATCTCCCGGGTAACGGTGACCTGGTGCGGCAGCCGCGACAGGTCACCCGTGCCGTGGATCCCGGCGACCAGCTCGATATGCCGGTCCTGCATTCCCGCCGCCCGCAGCCGATCCCGATGCGCCATCGCCCGATCGGGAGCCACACGGGCGGTAGGACGTGCATCCCAGCGCCCGTAGGCCTGTTCCTTCGCGCGATGACGCCGATAGCAGGTCGAGCACAGCCCGTGCGCGTGCGTGCTGGATGCTCCGCACCCGCATGCTGTGACCTGCTGTTTCATCACCTACTCCTTTCCTATCTGGCTAGCTAGCTAGCTTTCTTCCTCGGTGAGTTCGATTCGTTCCTGTTCGCGCTGGTGGCACTGGCACGCCCCGGGCAGCCACCCGCAACCGGAGCAGGGGATCCGCAGTTTCAGTGGCTGTCCGGACCGCAACCATTGGTTCGGCCGGCGCCCCGGGGTGTGCACCTGCGGCGCGGCCCGGGGCTCGACCCGCGTCACACCTCCTCCTCGACCAGTTCGATCACCGGCACTTCGTCCTCGGACTCCTCGACCGGTTTTTCGGCTTCGGCCATCCGGGCCTTTTCGGTCACCTGGGCCCTCTTCTCGCTCTGGTACAGCTCGCGGCCGCCCTTGACCCACCACTGGCCGAAATGGTGCTCCATCTGGGCCTGCGACTCGGCGGAGGCGTGGTGATGCTCGGGATTCTGTTCCAGATAGGCCTGCCATTCCTGCTCGACGACGGAGGATTTCTCGTCGTAGAAGGCCGCCTTCAGCGCCTCGGCATCTCTCTGCTGAGCTTCCGACAATTGCTGGGCACGTTCGGACAGCAGCCGCTGCTGGTTCTTCTGCAGAGCCCAGTGCCCCATCTCGGCCGGGTCCTCCCGAGTCGGCGCCGGCCGGGCCCGGCCGGTGTTCGGGGCGTTGCCGTTCTCTTGGGCGCGACGACGCTGTGCGCTGCCGTAGCGCTCGGATTCCGGAGTGGCCTGCACGAGTTTCTGCACGGCCTCATCACGCTCACCACGCATCCGGTCCCGCTCTGCGGTGGCGCCGGCCACCCGGCTTTCGAGATCGTCCACCGTCCGGAACGCGGCGCGCAGGTCTTCGCGCAGGTTCGTGTTCTGCGCCAGGACCTTGTCCACGTCCTCGTTCAGCTTCTC
>NZ_JBSFDZ010000059.1:0-27049 GCF_053594175.1 Nocardia sp. NPDC001965 | reverse complement strand
GGTGTTCTTTCGTGTGATCTTCCGTCCCCCGGCGTTTGTGGGGGGCTCACCTGCGCGGACGTGGTCAGGCCATCTCGTCGGCCGGCACCGTGGCCCCCCGACGAGAAAGCTCCCACATCGTTGCCGACCATGCAGCGGGCACGGATGCCGACCACGCGGGCCCGACCCGGATGCCGGCCGGCAGGCCTCGAACAGCCGACCCACATGAGGAGGCTCACGTCACTGTAAGTGCTCAACGGTCGCCCAGCTATGGAGAGCCGACCGCACATCACACCGTGCGACGATGAATATATGCCGCCGGACAGCTCACCACGGTCACCGAATCTCCTGGCCGACCCGTCGTGGCGGCCCAGCCCCCGCGCGAAGACCCTGTGGACCGCGCAGATCGCGCTGTCCTGGCTGTTCGTGTTCGTCGTACTGCTCGGGTGGGTCGTCTTCGACGCCGACCGCCGAGCCTGGCAGGCGGTGGTGGCTCCGGTCGTGCTGGTGGTCGCGGCGCTCACCACGCTCGTGGTGCCCCGGTGGCGCTACCGGGTGCACCGCTGGGAGCTGACCGACGAGGCCGTGTACTCCCGTTCGGGCTGGCTGACCCAGGAGAGCCGGGTCGCGCCGATCTCCCGGGTCCAGACCGTGGACACCGAACGCGGTCCACTGGAGCGGATACTCGATCTGTCGACGATCACGGTGACCACGGCATCCGCCGCGGGCGCAGTACACATCAGCCTGCTGGACCGGGCGGTGGCCGAGCAGACGGTGACCCGGCTGACCGAGATCGCCGCGCGGCATCGCGGGGACGCCACATGACCGGACCCGATGCGGCCGGCGGTGGTCCCCGGGCCACAGCGCGGGAGCCGGTTACCGCCTCCGATCGCGACGACGCCGAACCCTGGCTACGACTCGATCGCCGGATGCTGCTGGTACATCCGGTTCAGGAGGTCGTCAAGTTCCTGCCCGCGCTGATCGGCGCGGTGATCCTCGGGGTCAGCTCCGGTAACCCCCTCTACAGTTTGCTGGGTCTGCTGTTCGTGATCCCCTACGCGCTGGCCCGCTGGTTCACCACCACCTACCGGGTCGGGCCGACCCATGTCGAACTCCGCACCGGACTGATCCGGCGCAAACGACTGTCGGTGCCGCGGGCGCGAATCCGTTCGGTCGATATCGAGGCCGACCCACTGCACCGGATCCTGGGCTTGGCCGTGGTGGTCCTCGGTACCGGCCGGGAAGCCGACGCCGACGACCGATTCCGGCTGGACGCACTCGCCGCCGAACACGTCCGGCCACTGCGTACCGAACTACTCGCCCATACTCGCGAACCGCATGTCGCGGCCGACGATCCCGCGCCGGCCCGACCCGCCGAGAAGAGCGCATCCACCGAACCCGAGAGTCTCGGCGGGCAGGAGATCGGGCACTGGCAGCCGAGCTGGGTGCGTTACGCGCCGCTGTCCCTGACCGGTTTCGCTCTCGCCGCTTCGGCCGTCGGCGTTGCCGCGCAATTCGGTTTCGGTGCCGCCGAGGTCAGGATCAGCCGCAACACCGTCGACAGCGTGCGCGATATCGGCCTGCTGGGGCTGTCGGCGATCGTCGTCGGCGCATCGGTCACCCTGGTGGTCGTCGTGAGCATCGCCGCCTGCGGCCACTATCTCGCCACCAACTTCGGGCTGCGTGTCACCGACCACGGCAGCACGCTGCAGATCCGCCGCGGCTTGTTCACGCTGCGCCGGATAACCCTGGACACCGCGCGATTGCGCGGTGCCACCGTCCGCGAGCCGCTGCTCCTGCGCCTGGCCGGAGCCGCACAGCTGGAAGCGGTGATGACAGGCGAGAACCCCACCCAGAAGATCCTGCCTCAATCCCCGCGTCCGGCGGTGGAACGGACGCTGGCCCGGCTGCTCAGTCCACACCGGAACTCCGGCGGGCCCGGCGGTCTCGCCGCACCCCCACCGCAGCTGTCCACTCTCGCCGACGTTCCGCTGACCCGGCACGGCCCCGCCGCCCGGCGCCGCCGTTATGTCCGCGCGTGCTGGCCGGTTCCGCTCACCGTGGCGATCCTGGTCGTCACACCGGCAGCGGGCCTACACGCCCCCGGCTGGTGGTGGCTACTGCCGGTCGTCCTGGCCCCCGTCTGCGCGTTGCTCGCCGAAGATCGCTACCGCGGTCTCGGCCACACCGTCGTCCCGGCCGCCGACGGCTCCCCCAGCTGGCTGATCGTCGGCTCCGGTTCCCTCGACCGGGTACGCACCTGTCTGGAAGCCCCCGGCATCATCGGCTGGACTGTGCGGCAGACCTTCTGGCAGCGCCGGGCCGGATTGGCCACGGTCGGCGCCGCGACCGCGGCCGGCAAAAAGTTCTACCGCATCGAGGACATACCCCTCGAACGGGCCTGGGCAGTGCTGAATCGAATCGGCTGACCTCGTCCGCCGCGCCGTCGCCGAAGCCTGCCGGGGCCGATGACCCGGTGGGTCAGGTCTGGCAGTGCCGGGTGGTCGCTTCCCGCAGATCGGGCTCGTCGGCGACCACGCGTAGGTCGGGGCGGGTGTCCGGACTCGCGTGATCACCCATCCAGGACAGCAGGGACCACCGGGACAGCCCGGACAGCGCCGAGCCGAGGCTCAGAAAGGACCCGCTGGAGATCGCCGACCCGAACGATCCGATGGAGCCGATCGACAGAACCGATCCCACGCTTCCGATGGACAGGATCGAATACGCGGAGCCGATGGACAGGATCGATCCTTCGGACCGGATCGAGAGAATCGACCGCGACGAGCGCCGGCTCCGGATACCGGTCTTGCGCCTACTTTCGACAGTCGCCATCACCCCGGTCTACCACAGTGAAGTGACGTCCGTCGGCGCCGAGCCGGCGACGCTCCGCACCGAGTCGTTCCGCCCGGGCGGACCGGAGGGTAACCCGATGTTCGCGGCCCGGCTCTCGGTCGATGAGCCCGGGAATCCCCGTCGCCCACAGCGCACCGAACAATGCGAACTCGACCGTGCTGTGCGATCCGGGCATGCCCCCAGAACGCACCGAGCGCCCCCGATAACAAGCATTCGCCCGAGTCGGTTTCCACCCACCCGCCGTCATTCTCCGAATGTTCGGCATCCGTGGCCGGGCCGGTTCCGGAGCGACAGAGCGCACAGCGACCGATCACCGGAGTCGAGAACCGCGATCACGAGGGCCCGTTCCGCCCGAAGGCGGGCCCATATAAACAGTTCAGGCCCACCACTCGAGGAGCAACAGAGCGAAGGAGCCCAGCGACCGACCCGCCACCAGAGCCAGACCCCACACGACGCCGAAGGCAAGGCCCACCACCAAGGCGGGGCCCGCCCCGGTTCTGGAGCGACTGAGCGCCGGAGTGAAGAACCGGGGTCACGAGGGCCCCGCCCGCCCCGCCGAAGGCGGGGCAGACAACTCAGCCGACGGTGAAGAAGCCGATGGTCGGCATGAACGTGCAGCTGCGGGTTTCGGTTTCGGTGGCCTGGGTGGTGAGGCCGCCGCCGATCACCGCGACGACGCGGCCGGTGCCGGTGTTCGCGATGGCCGACAGGGTGGCCGGGCCGTCCGGGTTGATCTTGGCCGCATCCGTGAGCGGCTGCGAGCCCGCCTCACCGGTGTCGAGGTTGCGCCACTGCACCATCATCGGCTGCGCCTGTTCCGCGGTCGGGCGTTCGGTGCCCAGCGCGGTGAACACGAAACCGGTCTGGCCGGCGGCGGGTCCGGGCGGCGGCAGCTGCGCCGGGCCGGGCACCGCGAGAGCGGTGCCGACCGAATCACCGGACGGCGCGATGCAGCCTTTGCCGATGGTCGGGTACAGGAACTGGGCGATGGCCGGCCCGGATTCCGGGATCTCGGGACCGCCGCCACCGCTGCCGTCCAGGAACGTGATGACCCGTTCCAGTGTCGATTTGATCTGCGGGGGCAGATTCACCGTGGCCAGCAGCGCGCGGGCCTGGGACAGGATGGCCTCCTGCGGGCTGCCCGGCGCGGCGACGTCTTTGGCCGCCGGTGCCGCGTTGACGATGGCCGGGGCCAGGGCGGCGAGAACGTCGACGGGTACCCCTTCGGGGACCATCGGGACGCTGCTCACCGACGCCTCGGTGGCCGGACCCGCGACGGCAGTCGCGGGCGCCACGAGGGAGGCGCCCGCCGCAATGGCGAGCGCGGACATTGCGATCCGCGATCCTCGGGTGCGAAGCACTGGTCTAGCCGTCCTTACCTCGGGTACATCTGGGCGACGCTGAAAAGCCGTCGTTTCGGGGTCACTCTAAGGACACTGACGCGCGTTGTACAGCACCGGGGTCGGGATTGCGACCCCCAATTCGCTGTGCTACTAGACAGTAGCGAATAACGGAAGTGACGGGTGTGAAAATTGTGGCGATTGTGCACTCGTGACTCATCGGTTGCCCGATGGTTACCGGATGCGGTGCGCACCGTTTGCCGCCGATCGAATCGCACACAATCCAGGCTCGCGATCGCCCGGAAAACGGTGGGGTTAATGTATTCCGGGCCGGAAAATCCGGCCGACGCGCCCAACAGCACCGGGTCCGGCCGCCGGCCCGGACCGACTCGAAAGCTCGTGTATTGACTCAGCCCAGCGGCGCCCGGACCGACATTCGGGGGTTCGTACCGTTTCGCCTGGCCCTGGTGGCCCTCGGGATCACCGTGCTGGCGCGGCTGTTGTGGATGCTGTTGACCCCGAACGGCATGAACCTGGTCGACCTGCACGTCTATGTCGACGGTTCGGCGGCCCTGCTCACCGACCACCTGTACGACTTCACCTACGCCGAGAAGACACCGGATTTCCCGCTGCCCTTCACCTATCCACCGTTCGCCGCGGTGGTGTTCTTCCCCCTGCACTTCCTGCCGTTCACCGTGGTCGCGATGTTGTGGTTGTTCGCCATCGTCGCGGCGCTGTACTGGGTGGTGCGGATCGCCTTCGAACTCATGCTGGGCCGGGCCGCGCTGCGCGAAGCACGGTGGCGCACCGCCATGGTGGCGTGGACCGCGGCCGGCCTGTGGTTCGAACCGGTCCGCACGACCATCGACTACGGGCAGGTCAACATCTTCCTGATGCTCGGGGTGATGATCGCGATCCGCAGCACCCGGTGGTGGCTGTCGGGAACTCTGGTCGGCGCGGTCGCGGGTATCAAACTGACGCCGGCGATCAGCGGTCTGTACTTCGTGGCCCGGCGGCGCTGGGCCGCCGCCGTCTGGTCGGCGGTGGTGTTCGGGCTGACGGTCGCGGCGAGTTTCCTCATCAATCCGGAGGAGACCCGGCGTTACTTCGGCACCTTGCTCGGCGACGCCGACCGGATCGGGCCGGTGGGCTCGGTGTGGAACCAGTCGATGCGGGGCGCGCTGAGCCGGCTGCTGGGCAGCGATGTGGGTACCGGGCCGTGGTGGATCGCGGGGGTTCTCGTGACGGCGACACTGGGCTGGTTCGCCTGGCGGGCGCTGCGCCGCGACGATCTGCTGGGCACGGTGCTGATCGTGCAGTTCTTCGGGCTGCTGGTCTCGCCCATCTCCTGGTCGCACCACTGGGGCTGGCTGCTGCCGACCGTCCTGTGGTTGCTCCACGGGCCGTACCGGGAGGTGGCGGGCGCGCGGATCCTGGCCGGATACTGGCTGATCACCACCCTGATCGGCGCGCCCTGGGTGCTGTCGTTCCTGCAGGATTCGATCTGGACCATCTCCCGCTGGGGGGTGTGGTCCTGGCTCGGCACGGTGTACGTGATCGGTGCGCTGGCCTTCTACGGCTGGATCATCCGGGCCGGGCGGACCGTCGCCCGGCCCGCTACGACGCCAGCCGATCTATCTCCCGGGCCAGCGCCACGTCCTGTGCCGTGAGGCCACCCGCGGAATGCGTGGACAGGGTGAAGGTGACCTTGCGCCACCGGATATCGATATCGGGATGGTGATTCGCCGATTCGGCGATATCGGCGACCTGCCGCACGAGTTCGATTCCGGCGGGGAAGGTGGCCGCTTGGACGGTGCGGGTCAATGCGTCGCCGGCCCGGGTCCATTCCGGCAGCGATTCCAGGGCCGCGGCGATTTCGGATTCGGAGAGCAGTGAAGTGGTCATACCGCGGAGGTACCCCGCGACCGCATTCCTACAACTACCGAAGTGCCCGCGTCCAAGGCGGACGCCGGAGCCGAGGCGGAGGTCGCCCCGGAGCGAACGGGCCGGACCGTTCGGCGTCAAGCGGCACGCGCCTTCTTGAGCCCTTTCTTCAGTTCCTTACCGGAGGCGCCCGTGGCTTCCAGGCGCTTCATCCGCATGATGACCACAGGGCATTTCACGCAGCGCGTCTTCTTTCGACAGCACTTCTTCTTCGGCTTGAGGCTCGAAACCTCGCTGGCCTTGACCTTGCCCATGCGGGTTAGCATATCCTTACCTCTGGGCGCCGCCAGCAGGCCACCGGGTTCCCGGTAGGGTGTAACCGGCCCAGATGCCCGGTGAGTTTCGAATCTCCCTGTCGCAGGGTCCGGCCGCAAGCAACAGTTAACAGCAGGAGGAACCGGCGTGTCGTCTGCACGCGATTTTCGCAACGTCGCCATCGTGGCCCACGTCGACCACGGTAAGACGACGCTCGTCGACGCCATGCTGCGGCAGTCCGGCGCATTCGCCGAGCGATCCGAGCCGGTCGACCGGGTGATGGACTCCGGCGATCTGGAGCGCGAGAAGGGCATCACCATTCTCGCCAAGAACACCGCCGTACACCGGCACCATCCCGACGGCAGCGTCACCGTCATCAATGTCATCGACACCCCCGGCCACGCCGATTTCGGCGGTGAGGTCGAACGCGGCCTGTCCATGGTCGACGGTGTGGTGCTGCTGGTCGACGCCTCCGAAGGCCCGCTCCCACAGACCCGGTTCGTCCTGCGCAAGGCGCTGGCCGCCTGCCTGCCGGTGATCCTGGTCGTCAACAAGACCGACCGTCCCGATGCCCGGATCGCCGAGGTCGTGGAGGAGAGCCACGATCTGCTGCTGGACCTGGCCTCCGATCTCGACGACGACGCCGCCGAGGCCGCCGAGCTCGCTCTCGACCTACCCGTGCTCTACGCCTCGGGTCGCGCCGGGAAGGCATCCAAGGAACAGCCGCAGAACGGTGAGGTGCCGAACGCGGAGAACCTGGACGCGCTGTTCGAGGTTCTGCTGGAGAACATCCCCGCCCCCAAGGGCAATCCGTCCGCGCCGCTGCAGGCCCATGTCACCAACCTCGATGCCTCGGCCTTCCTCGGCCGGCTCGCGCTGGTGCGGATCCACAACGGCGAGCTCCGCAAGGGCCAGAACGTGGCCTGGATGCACGCCGACGGCGTGAAGACGGTGAAGATCACCGAGTTGCTGCAGACCATCGGGGTCGAACGGCAGCCGGGTGAGGTCGCGGTGGCCGGCGATATCGTCGCCGTCGCCGGTATCACCGACATCATGATCGGCGACACCCTCGCCGACCCGGAGGAGCCCGTCGCGCTGCCGCGCATCACGGTGGACGAACCGGCCATCTCCGTGGTCATCGGCACCAACACCTCGCCGCTGGTCGGCCGGGTGCAGGGGCACAAACTCACCGCCCGCATGGTGAAATCGCGACTCGATCAGGAACTGGTGGGCAATGTCTCACTGCGTGTTCTCGATATCGGCCGCCCGGACGCCTGGGAGGTCCAGGGCCGTGGCGAACTCGCCCTCGCCATCCTCGTCGAGCAGATGCGGCGTGAGGGCTTCGAACTGACCGTCGGCAAACCGCAGGTGGTCACCCGGCAGGTCGACGGCAAGGTGCACGAGCCCTACGAAGAGCTCACCATCGACTGCCCCGACGAGTATCTGGGTGCCATCACCCAGCTGCTGGCTGCCCGCAAGGGCAAGATGGTGCAGATGGCCAATCACGCCGCGGGCTGGGTGCGAATGGAGTTCATCGTGCCCTCGCGCGGGCTGATCGGCTTCCGCACCGATTTCCTCACCGAGACCCGCGGCACCGGTATCGCCAACGCCGTCTCGCACGGTTACGCGCCGTGGGCCGGGGAGATCCGGGCCCGGCACACCGGCTCGCTGGTCTCCGACCGCACCGGCAGTGTGACGCCGTTCGCCATGATCCAGCTCGCCGACCGCGGACAGTTCTTCGTGGAACCGGGTGCGGAGACCTATGAGGGCATGGTCGTCGGGATCAATCCGCGCGCCGAGGATCTCGATATCAATGTGACCAAGGAGAAGAAGCTCACCAATATGCGGTCCTCCACCGCCGATGTGATGGAGACGCTGGCCAAGCCGTTGCAGTTGGACCTGGAAATGGCCATGGAATTCTGCGCCGCCGACGAATGCGTCGAGGTGACGCCGGAGGTGGTGCGAGTGCGCAAAGTCACGCTGGGAGCCAACGAGCGGGCCCGGGAACTGTCGCGTCGCAAGGCGCGCGACCGGGCCGCGCTGTAAGCGGTTTCGCCGCCGGACGGGGCGGCGCGGGTTTGGGTAGAGTGCCGAACGTGATTTCGGGGAGGCGCGCGTCGTGGCGCGGGCTGCTGGTGCTGTTGGCGGTATTGATTCCGGTACTGGCCGGATGCACCGCCGACCCACCGCCGCCCATCGCCAGTACGGACAGCCCGAAGACCGAACCGGCGCAGCCCACCAAGAACACCGTCGTGGTCGCCATCGACGACATCGGTATCGGGTTCAATCCGCATCTGCGCTCCGATCAGTCGCCGGCGACCGCCGCTGTGGCCGCCATGGTGCTGCCGAGCCCGTTCCGGCCGACTCCCGATCCGGCGCTGCCCGGCGGCACACTGTGGGCACCCGATACCGCGCTGATCGATTCGGCGACGGTGACCTCCCAGGCCCCGTTCACCGTCGCCTACAAGCTGAAGGATCAGGCGAACTGGTCCGACGGCGCACCGATCGCGGCCGAGGATTTCCACTACCTCTGGCAGCAGATGATCACGCAGCCCGGCGTCATCGATCCGGCCGGTTACCGGCTGATCTCCGAGGTGCGCTCCTCAGGAGGCGGCAAGACGGTCTCGGTGGTGTTCGACCAGCCGTATCCGGCGTGGCCGCAACTGTTCGCGAACCTGCTGCCGTCGCATCTGATGAAGGATTCCCCGGGCGGTTTCCAGCGCACACTGGTCGAGCAGATCCCGGTCTCGGGTGGGAACTTCACCATCGAATCCGCCGACCCCGGCCGTGACGAGATCCTGCTGGAACGCAACGACCGGTTCTGGGGTACCCCGGCCCGGCCCGACCAGATCCTGCTACGCCGCGGCGGCACCCCCGCCCAGCTGGCGGATTCACTGCGCACCGGTGATACCCAGATGGCGCTCGTGCACGGTGGCGTGGCAACCCAGGCCCAGCTCGCGGCCATCCCCTCGGTCCGCACCGCGATCATGCCGCAGTCCCGGCAACTGCGCCTCACCCTGAACGGGCGTGCCGGAGTCCTCGCCGACCACCGGGTCCGGACCGCGATCCTCGCCTTGCTGGACCCCGCGCTGCTGGCCACGGTCGGCGCGCAGACCGGTAACTGGGTGGAACCGGTACGCGCCCAGGTGCTCTCCCCCTCCGACCCCGGATACGCCCCCACCGAACCGCCGCGTCTCAACGCCGATCAGTCGTTCGGCCTGCTGGCCGATGCCGGCTTCGGCAGGGCTCCGGAGCCGCCGCCGGTCTCGGCGACCTCCCCGGCTCCGCGACCCCGCTCGCTGGCTCGTAACGGCGAGCCGCTGGTGCTGCGGATCGGCGCGGTGACCGGCGACGATACCGCGCTCGCGGTGGCCAATACCGCCGCCGATCAGCTGCGCAGCGCCGGGATCGACGCATCGGTGCGCAATCTCGCGGCCGACGAACTGTACGGCAAGGGCCTGGTCGACAACGAAGTAGATGCCGTCGTCGGCTGGGAAGCGACCGGTGGCGATCCCGCCACCGCGCTCGCCTCTCGCTACGGATGCCGGCCCGTGGCACCGACGACACCCACCGCCGGCGGTGAGACGACCGAGGTCCCGGCGGCCGTGGAGGCGGCCCGCCGGGCACCGAGCAATCTGTCCGGTGTCTGCGATCAGGAATTCCAGCCCGCAATCGACGGCGCCGTGCACGGTGTGGAGGTGCCGAGGACCCTGGGCGAGGCCGAGCCGCGGCTGTGGGGCGAGTCCACAGTGCTGCCGATCGTGCAGGACAATGTCGTGGCCGCCGCCGGTCCGTCCGTGGACGGGGCATCGCTGAGCGGCGCTATCCAGGCCGGGATCTTCGGCGACGCGGCGATGTGGCGGCGAGTTCCGTGACCGTATCCGGCGACCGGGGCACGGGCGGCCTGCTGCTGGTCCACGCGCATCCCGACGACGAGACCATCACCACCGGCGGCACCATCGCCCACTACCGGCGTCTCGGTGTCCCGGTGACCGTGGTGACATGCACCCTCGGCGAAGAAGGCGAGGTGCTCGGCGAACAGTGGGCCGGGCTGACCGCCGACCACGCCGACCAGCTGGGCGGGTACCGGATCGGTGAGCTCACCCGCGCCCTGGCCGAACTCGGGGCCGGTCCGCCGTATTTCCTGGGTGGCGCCGGCCGCTGGCGCGATTCCGGTATGGCCGGCACCCCTTCGATCGACCATCCACGGGCGTTCGCCCGTTCCGGTGCGGAAGCAGTGCGGGCGCTCACCGAGGTGATCCTCGAACTACGCCCGCGCGTGGTGGTGACCTACGACCGGCGCGGCGGGTACGAACACCCGGACCATATCCGCGCCAACCGCGTGACCACCGAGGCCGTCGAAGCAGCGGCCGCGCAGGGCTGGGACACGCCCAAGTTCTATTGGACCGTGACCGACGCGGAGATCCTGAACGATCATCTGCGGGCGCTGGCCCGCCGCACGGTCGACGGCCTGCCCGGCGGGCTGCCGCCGGGGTGGCGGCTGCCCGCGACGGACGAGCTGGCCAGTGTGCCCGGTAGTTCGGTCACGACGACGATCGATGTCGCCGATGTGCTCGCGGAGAAGCGGGCGGCCCTGCGTGCGCATGCCACCCAGCTCACGGTCGCGCCGTCCGGCCGGGAGTTCGCGCTCACCAATATGATCGCGCAGCCGGTTCTCCCGGAGGAGCACTACATCCTGGTCCGCGGTCGCGCCTGGGCCGGTGGCCCGGACGGCCGGGAGGACGATCTCTTCGCCGGGTCGGCGTAGCCGGACGGTGCCGCGGCCCGCATAGACTCGGGATCATGCAGCACTCGGAATCGGACTGCCGGATCGACCCAGGCGTCGCCGCGACCAGGTGGTGGTGCCGGACGACCGGGTCGCGCCGATGACCGCCGCCGTGGACGAGGGCGCGCCCACCCGTTCGCGCCGGGCCGCACTGGCGGCCGGGGTTCTCGGCCCGCTGCTGATCGTCGTCCTGATCGTGGACGCGGTGGTCACGCTGATACTGGAAGTGCTCTATCTGCCGCTCTATATCGGTGGTGTCGCGGTACCGCTGGCCGCGCTGGTCGCCGCGCCGGTGAATGTGGCGCTGGTCTGGGCGGCCGCGACGGTGACGACCCGGTCGACCGTGTTGTTCCTGCCGATCGCCGCCTGGCTGGCCGCCTTCCTGATCGCGGCGAGCCGGGGACCGGGCGGGGACGTCCCGTTGCGCAGCGATCTACCGACGCTGCTGCTGTTCCTGTGCGGAACGGTGGCACCGCTGGTCTACATGTACGTGGCCGCCAACCGGTCCAAACGTCCGCTGCGCTGAGCCGTCGTGCGCCGGAGGCGTTCTCACCAGGCGCCGTACTCCGGGACGAGGATGTCGTTCACGTCCACCCCGATCCCGTCGACCGTGCGATCGTCGATCTCGAACTGGTGCAGATGCGCGGCCGGGTGGACGTACCCCGGCGCGGTCCCCCAGTCGTGCTGCCAGAACCACGCGCCCACACCGGCCGTACGGGCCAGGTCTATGGTCGGCGCGTTGGCGTACACACCGGTGTTCTCTCGCCCGATCACCGCCTGCCAGCCGAGCAGATAGGGCAGGATCATGGTCGCGAATTCCACCGGGTTCGGATTGTCGTCGATCGACGCGTAGATCGGCCGGTTGTCCGGCCCGCCCGCGGCCCGGTGCAGGGCCAGTCCGCGCTCCGCGTGCTGGCGGCCCGCGTCGTATCCACCCCGCCAGTCGGCGGTCGGTCCCTTGCCGAACTGGTAGCAGGACACGATCCGCAGCCCGGCCGCCCGCAGATTCTCGACCTCATCCGCCAGCAACGGTTTTCCGGCCATCCATTCCGCTCCCGGCCGGCGATCGGATACGTACCGGATGACACCGGTGTGCCCCGCCGCCCGGATGGCCGCCGCGGACGGCACACCCCCGGCGTAATCGAGCAGGGTCCCCAGCGAGGCGGCACCGGCACGCGGGGTTCCGAGGGCCGATCCCACGGCGCCCGCGGCGACGGCGGCAGCCGTACAACCGAGCAGAGCACGACGAGACAGTGCAGAAACCATCGCGGACTCCTTCGCACCCCGGGTGAACGAAACGGCGTGCCCGGCGCACCTTCCCCTGAGCACACGTGCGCCGGAGCCTCGAACGTGCCGCTATTCCACCACACCCACCCCCGAACCGCCATCACCGACAACACCGAACAACACCGGTTTCGAACCCACCTCAATGGCGGGGTCACGAGGGGCCCCGCCCGCCCCGCCGGCGGCGGGGGCGTAACTACAGCAGGCGGTCGATCCGTTCCCCCACGTCCAGCGTTCGGGTGGCCGGATCGGCGAGTTCACCCCGGACCACCCGGACCACCTGCGCGATGATCTGTTTCTTGATCCCCGCCAGTACCCCCAGTACCGCCGCGCGCATGCCCTGGGCCGCGTATTCGAGGCGGATGTTCTCCCGGATCGGCGGGTCGACCTCGACCACGATGAGCAGGGGGTCGGCGGCGTGGGCGGTGAGTCGTAGCGGTATCTCGATATCGGCGCGGTAGTGGTTGTTCTTGAGGACGCTGACCGTGATGTCCAGCGAGACCGGGACCAGGAGATCGAATCGGACCAGGGCGGGGTCGCCGTCGGCCGCGGCGGCTTCCGGTATCCGGTCGGTGAGTTCCGGGCGGCCGACCTCACCGTGGACCGTGACCTCCGCCGCCGCCCGGGGTCCGGCCCGCATCGGGCCGATCTCGATCTGCCGGTCGGCCAGGTGGGTCACGAATTGTTCGAGGCGGTCGCGGGTGACGATGCGCGGGAAGAAGCGCCGGCCGAATTCCGCGTAGTCGATCCAACCGAATTCGGTGCGGGTGCGGTGCGGTGAGCGTTCGCGGGCGACGATGGCCTCGATATCGTAGATGCGGCTGCGCATGACGCCCGGGTCGCGCAGCATTGCGTTGACGCGGTGGGCGACTTCGCGTTGCAGGAACCCGGCGATGGGGTCCAACAGCCATTCGGCTACCGAGTCCGCGGCGGACAGGCGCAGCAGGACACTCACGTCCGTGGGCTCCACCCGGGGTATGTCGATCACGATGAGCAGCGGGTCGGCGGTGCGGGCGTGGAAGGTGAGGCCGATGGACATCACGGTTTCCGACCGCAGCGGTTTGCCGCCGAGCAGTATCTTGACCCGCAGCGAGATCGGTATCCGCACGTCGAAGGCGATATCGTCGCCGCGACGCTCCACTGTCGGGCGGTCGATCCGGCCTTCGGCCAGGAATCCGGCGAGCCCGGCCGGTGCCAGGTTGACCGGTCCGATGGTCAGTCCGCGCCCGGTGATCCCGGCGACCGCCGCTTCGATCCGCTGTTCGGTCACCGCGTGGGTGACGAACCGCCTGCCGAATTCGGCGTAGTCGATCCATCCCGGGTCGCCTACTTCGATCGGTTCCATGAGTCGTTCCGACACCTCTACCTCCACCGGATGCTGGCCACGCTACGCGATGAAGGTATCGATCCGGCAGGGCCGTCACCAGCCGGGTGACAGTCTCCCGTAACCGACGATATGGATATCGGGCACGGCGGCGGGGTTCCAGCGTTCGATTCCGACCGCGTCGCCCTCGTTACCGCCGATCGTGGTGAGTGTGCCGTTGTCGGCGGCGAGCACGATATTGGTGTGCTGGCCGTATCTGCTCTCGGGGCTGTAGAGGATCACGTCGCCGGTGACCGGCCGGTATCCCGATCCGGCGGCGGCGAAGCGCCCGGTTTTCGTGTAGTACTCCTGCAGGGTGTATACGCCCGGGATCCGCCAGGAGCCCGAGTTCGGATTGGCCAGTGGTGTGCCGGCTGCCCGGAGCACCCAGCTCACGAAGTTCGCGCACCACGGTTCCTCGTTGCCCTCCGAATAGCCCGGCCCGGTGCGGGGGTCGGCGAATTCGGCGGCAGCGGCGTCGACGACCCGTGTCTGTGCCGGGGTGAGCGCCGTGCGGTCGATCGCGGGGAACGAGGTGAGTCGTTCGCCGACCAGCCCGTCGGAGGAGCCGGAGAGCGAACAGCCGCCGAGTCCGAGAGCGGCGGCCAGTAGCAGGAGCGTGGCGGTGAATCGTAGTGATTTTCGCAGCCGACCGTCGAACGGCGATCCGACCATGCCCACACCCCTTGTTCCGGAACATCTTCCCCGAGCGCCTTACCGGCTCCCGCCACACCCAGCATGCCGGATCGCACCGATCACGCCGAGCGGTTTTCCTGTGCCTGGGTTTCCGGCTGTCCGGCGTCGCCGCGAGCGGGAATGAGGGCGGTGAGGGCGATGGCGACGCAGGCCGCGGTGACCGAGATGAAGAAGGCGGTCTGGAACGCGTCGCGGGAGGGCATCGGATGTGTGCCGACCGTGACGGTCATATTGGCCAGGACCGCGCTCATCACCGCCGCCGAGGTGGAGGTACCGACCGACCGCATGAGCGCGTTGAGTCCGTTGGCGGCGGCGGTTTCGGTGATCGGTACCGCGCCCATGATCAGCGCGGGCATCGCCGCGTAGCCGAGTCCGACGCCGCCCGCCACCAGCACCGACGCGATCATGATCTGCCAGACACTGTCCATCAGTGCCGCCGCGCACAGATAGCCCAGGCCGATCACCGCCGAACCCACTCCGAGGGTGAGTTTGGGGCCGAAGCGCGCCGAGATGCGGGCGGAGACCGGTGAGAGCAGCATCATCACGCATCCGCTGGGCGCGAGGGCGAGTCCGGCTGCCACCATGGACAATCCGAGGCCGTAGCCGGTTTCCGCGGGCGCCATGAGCAGTTGGGGGAAGCTCAGGGACATGCCGTAGAGCGCGAAGCCCACGGCGATCGAGGCGATATTGGTGAAGAGCACCCGGGGCCGCGCCGAGACCCGCAGGTCGACCAGGGGGTGCCGGCGTCGGAGTTCGTAGCGGCCCCAGCCGAGGAACACCAGGATCGACACCGCGAAAAGGGTCATGATCGATGGGCTGGTCCAACCCCATTGCGCGCCCTGGGTGATCGCCGTGAGCAGCGCGAGCAGGGCGGTGGCCAGTCCGGCGGCACCGCCGAAGTCGAAGGGAGCCGGGGTGCGGACCGGCGATTCCGGTACGAACCGGAAGATCAGCAGCGCACCCGCGCCGCCCATTGCCGCGGCCGCCCAGAAGAGAACATGCCAGTCGGCGTGTTCGGCGATCAGCGCGGCGAGCGGCAGTCCGATCGCACCACCCACGCCGAGCGTGGAGCTCATCACCGCCATCGCGGAACCGACGCGTTCGGGCGGGAGCTCGTCTCGCAGGATGCTGATGCCCAGCGGAATCGCCCCGATCGCCACGCCCTGCAGGGCACGTCCGGCCACCGAGGGCAGCAGTGACGAGGACATCGCGCACAGCACCGAACCGATGATCATGGCCGACAGATCGACCAGCAGGATGCGGCGTTTGCCGAACATATCGCCCAGCCTGCCGCTGATCGGAGTGCACACCGCGGAGGCCAGGAGAGTGACCGTGATGACCCAGGAGGCGTTGGTGGTGGTCGTGTTCAGGAGGGTGGGCAGGCTGGGGATGAGCGGAACGACCAGAGTCTGCATGAGCGAGACGACGATGCCGATGGTGCTCAGGGTGGCCACCAGCACGGTCGGTGTGGCGCGGGGACGATCCCGTTCGTCGGATCTGGACGGGTCGTCGGCCACAGCAGTCACGAATATGCACGTTACATACCCTGTGTATCGTGCACAATTTTGTATTCGGGCGAAACAGGCGACATAGTGTCCGAATGTCCGATTCGGCTGCACTGCCCGCCCCCACCGCGGCGGACCGCCGGGATCCCGCCGTCCTGGCGCGGCTCGTCCTGGAACTGAACCTGCTGTCCCGGCAGTACCCGGCCGCCCGCCGGAATTCGCCGTTCCAGCTGGACAGATCCGCGTATCTGATCCTGACCAGACTGCGGCTGGGCGATCCGCTGTCCCTGCGCGAACTGGCCGAAGCGTTCGGACTGGATGTATCCACCGTCAACCGTCAGGTCGCCGCCATGCTGGACCAGGATCTGGTGGAACGGGTGCCGGATCCCGACGGCGGGGTCGCCCGCAAGGTCCGCCCCAGCGAAAAAGGTCTGCGGCTGTTCGAGGCCGATCTCGCTCTGCAACGCCGCGGTGTCGGCTCGGTGCTCACCGGCTGGCCCGACGCGGAAGTCGAAGAGCTGGTCCGGCTGCTGGGACGATTCAACGAAGGAGTCGAAGGACTCGCCCGCCACCCGTGGCCGCGGCCCAACCCGAACACCGGTTACCCGCTCCTCTGACCGTGAACTCGGTGCTCACCCGGTGTTATCCGGCAGCCGGTACCGTTGAGCCATGATCACGCTCAAAAAGGAAGACGGCGCAGCGGATCTCGCGGGGATCGCCAAGCTGAGTGTCGGTGTCAGCTGGGATCCCTCCGCGGGCGCCAGTGGTGGTGCGCTCGGCTGGGCGCGCCGCAAGAAGGGTGTCGACCTGGACCTGATCGCCATTCTCATGCAGGGCAGCGAACCGGTCCGTTTCGCCGGACTGGATTCGCTGGACCCGCTGGGCAACGGCTCGGTGCAGCACTCCGGTGACGAACAGACCGGCGCGGCGGCCGGGGACGACGAAACCGTCCACGTGACCTTCGCCGAGATCCCTGGCGGTATCGACGCCATCGTCTTCGTCGCGGCCGCGTTCAAGAAGGGCGCCTCTTTCGAGAAGGCGAACAACATCTCCTTCAAGGTCTACGACGCCACCGGCGGCAACAGTCAGCAGGTGGCCGATATCTGGCCGTCGCTGCTGGGCAACGACAATGCCAACGCCGTGGCCCGCGCGTTCCGCAACGGCGATATCTGGCAGCTCGAGGTACTCAATCGCAAAGGCAAGATCAAACAGGGCGACAAGCAGGCGCTGCTGCGCTTCGCCATGGGCGGCGGTTCCTGAACCTGCGCGTGATCAGTTCGCCGCCCAGCCGGACCAGCGCGTGATATCCAGCGCCAGCACCGGTCCGGGCGGCGGCTCCGACACATAGACGGGGTAGCGCGCGGTCAGGTGTTCCAGACCCGCGCGCGCCTCGTCGCCCGCCGCGATACGTGCCGTGCCGTCGGCGCGTACCCACCACAGCCGCGACCAGTCCTCGTCGTAGAAATCGGTCAGTACGGCGATCTCCGGGTTCGCTTCGATATTGGCGAGCCGGCGCAGCGCCGTGGTCGATTTCGGTTTGGCGTCGACCGCGGTGTACACGGTATCGCCGGCGAGCGCGAACACTATCGGCACGAGATGCGGTGTGCCCGCGACGGTGACCGTGGCGAGCCGGGCTATCCGCGCCCCGGCGAACCGCTCCCGCGCCCCCGCCGGATCCAACCGCATCAGCACTCCTCGCTCGCGGGCCCCACCCGGCTACTGCACCGGGTCAACTCCGCCGGCCCCGCAGATAGTCGCTGACCACGGCGGCACCGAGCCCGTCCAGATCGGGCGCCACCACGCGGCCGCCGCTGCGCCGGGCCAGCAGATCGACGAAAGCGGCCAGCCGCGGTTCGTCTCCCAGCATGAACACCGAGATCGACGCACCCAACCGGGCGAGCGAATCCACCTGGGTCATGGTCACGGCCAGCGTCCGCCGATCCGGCGGCCAGTTGAAGTAGGCCGTACCGTCCGACTCCAGATGCGCGGTCGGCTCACCGTCGGTGACCACCAGCACGACCGGCACAGCGTCGGGGTGGCGGCGCAGATGCCGATCGGCCAGCAACAGCGCGTGGTGCAGATTCGTCCCCTGCTCCCACACCGGTTCCAGCCCGGTCAGTTCGGTGATGTCCACCGTTGCGGCGTGCCGCCCGAAGGTGATCAGTTCCAGGGCGTCGGACCGGAAACGGGTGCTGATCAGATGCTGCAGGGCCAGTGCCGTCCGTTTCATCGGAACCCACCGTCGGTCCTGCACCATCGACCACGAGGTGTCGACGCACAGCGCGACCGCCGCCCGGGACCGCTGCTCGGTTTCGGCGATCTCCACATCCGCGACGTCCAGCGTTACCGACGGACTGCCGGTGGATGCCGAACGCAGGACCGCGTTGCGCACGGTGCGCGAGACGTCCCACGGTTCGGTATCGCCGAACTCCCACGGCCGGCTCGCGCCGGTCGGTTCCCCCGCCGCACCCGCCAGCGCGGTTTCGCGCTGGCCCTTGCGACTGCGCAGTTTCCCGACGATATCGCGGAGCGCGACCTCGCCGAGCTGCCGCAGCGCCTTCGGGGTCAAGCGCAGTGAACCGTCCGGAGCCCGCTCGAACATGCCCTGCCGCCGCAGTTCCCGTTCCAGTTCGGCCAGCCGGGCCGCGTCCACCCGGGCCTCGGCGCCGAGCTGCCGCTCCAGCATCTCCAGATCGATATCCTCCAGCCGCGCACCGGGATAGGACTGCGCTAGCGCGGCCGCGAGTTCGTCGAGTTCGCCCAGATCCTGCATGGCCGCCACGGCGTCGCCCATGCCCAGCGGATCCTCGCCGCGGAAACGCCGTGCCGACTCCCAGTCCTGTCCGGGACGCAGCGCGCGCAGATTCGCATCGAGATCGGCGATCTGCTGCGCTATCCGCGGATCCCCGAACGCCTGCCCGACGAGATCGTCGAGTTCCGCGCGCTGCTGCGCCGACATCGAATTCATCATCCGCTGGGCCGCCGCCGAACGTGCGGCCAGCGCATCGATCAATTCCTCGGTATCGCGCGGGTTCTCCGGGAAGAGCTCGCCGTGTTCGGCCATGAACTCGGCGAACTGCCGATCGGTGTTCTCGCCGCGCGCATGGGCGGCGAGGAGATCGTTGAGATCCGACATCATCTGCCGAACCCGCTCCACATCCTGTGGTGTCGCGTTCTGCAGCGCCTGCTTCATTCCCCGGAACCTGGATTCGAGCAGTTCCTCGCCGAGCAGGTCACCGATCTTGCGGTAGTTCTCCCGGCCGGTCTCCGAACGCCACGGGTATTCGGCGAGCTCGTTCACCGCACCGGCCGTACTCGACGGCAGTGCGTCCAAACGCAATTCGGCGAAGCGGGCGTCGTCGGAGGGGTCCGGGAACAGCGCGCGCCGCTCGGCGTCGAGCGCGGCGTCCAGCAGTTCCCGTACCTGCTGCAGGGTGCCGTCCAGGCGGTGGGACCGCGAGATCTCGGCCCGCCGCTCCCAGAGCCGGCGCGTGATCTCCTCCAGCCCGGGCATACCGGACGTGCCGCGCCGCAACAGTTCCTCGAGCGCCGAACGTGGCGAGGAACCTTCCATCACCTCACGCCCGATCTCCGATAGCGCCTCCCGCAGATCGAGCGGGGGCGCCAGCGGATCGGGCCCTTCGTGATAGGGCCCGTAGGAGTATCGGTCGGACGCTGTCATCACACCTCTTCGAAACCGGATGCCGCGGTCATCCGCCGTACACCGCACTGCCCTCGTCGTCGGAATCCTTGGCCACCTGCCGCGCCAGATACAGGGATTCCAGGGCGAATTCGACCGCCGCGGCGATCCGTTGCGGCGGATCACCCGCCGCCACACCCAGCCGCAACGCCACTTCGTGCAATACCGGCAGCTCCGGCAGCGCGGACAGGACCGCAGTGCCGGGCACGCGTTCGCCCGTGGTCACCAGATGGCCCTCGTCCACCGCGTCGGCCAGCGGCCGCAGATCCAGTCCGCCGAGCCGGTCCCGAGCGGTATCGGCGAAGGCCCGCCGCAGCATATGGGTGAGATGCTCCTGTTCACGGCCCTCCTCACCGGATTCGAATTCCAGTTTCCCACGCAGTACCGCCGGCACCGATTCCAGATCCACCGGCCGGGCCACCGCCGGATTCTCCCCGGTCAGCGCGGCCCGCCGCAGCGCCGCCGCGGCCACGGTCTCGGCGGCCGCCACCGCGAAGCGGGCCGATACGCCCGAACGCTGGTCGATGGCCGGGGATTCGCGCAACCGCCGCACGAAGCGGGCCAGCACCTCGATCAACGGATCACCCACCTCGGCGACCAGTTCGGCTTCCTGCCGCACCAGCGCCATCTCCGCTTCGACGGTCAGCGGGTAGTGCGTGCGGATCTCGGCGCCGAACCGGTCCTTCAGCGGTGTGATGATCCGGCCGCGGTTGGTGTAGTCCTCGGGGTTGGCGGTCGCGACCAGCAGCACGTCCAGCGGTAGCCGCAGGGTGTAGCCGCGCACCTGGATATCGCGCTCCTCCATGACATTCAGCAGCGCGACCTGGATTCGTTCGGCGAGGTCGGGCAGTTCGTTGACCGCCACGATCCCCCGGTGCGCGCGCGGCACCAGCCCGAAATGGATGGTCTCGGGATCGCCCAGGCTGCGCCCCTCGGCGACCTTCACCGGGTCCACATCGCCGATGAGGTCACCCACCGAGGTATCCGGCGTCGCCAGTTTCTCGGCGTAGCGCTGCGAGCGGTGCCGCCACGCCACGGGCAGATCGTCGCCCAGTTCGGCGGCCAGCCGGCGCCCCTGCGGGCTGATCGGTTCCAGCGGATGCTCTCCCAGTTCCGCGCCCTCGATCACCGGGGTCCATTCGTCGAGCAATTCGACGACGGTCCGCAGCAGGCGGGTCTTGCCCTGGCCCCGCTCACCGAGCAGCACCACATCGTGACCCGCCAGCAACGCACGCTCCAATTGCGGCAGCACGGTGCGATCGAAGCCGACGATCCCGGGCCACGGATCGTCGCCCGACCCCAGCCGGGCCAGCAGATTCTCCCGGATCTCGGCCTTCACACTTCGCGGCGCGTACCCGGCCGCCCGCAACGCGCCCGCTGTGGCGGGCAGGTCTGTTGGCACAGTCACCTCATCGACGCTACGACGATTTCGCCCATCGGTCGACAGTTACCACCACGGACCTGCCGCCCGGCGCTCTCCCGGCGGCGCCACGAGGGCCTCAGGAGGTGCCGGCTTCGAGCCGCCTTCGCAGCGTATCCACGCCGTCGCCGTGCAGATCGGCGACCGCGATCGCCCGCGCCGAGGCCGCCAGCAGCAGCGACAACAGCGGGCCGCGCACCTGCGGCCCCGACCCCGAGGTGAACTCCGCGTCCTCGGCCACCAGGGTGAGCCCGGCGGCGAGTTCCTTCCCGCCGCCGAACCCCGCCGAGGTCCGCAACTGCAACCGCAATGCGTCGGCCGTGGCCTGCTCCGGGTACGCGCGGGTGATCCCCAGCGGCCGCCGGATGTCCTCCCCGTGCACGATCATCTCGACCAGTCTGCTGTCGCGCGGGGCGGGCGGGCTCACCGTACGGTCCAGTACCGCCCGGAGCCGGTCCAGCGTCTCGGCGGGTGTCGCGGCGCGTTCGCGTTCGACACCGTTCTCGGTGAACCGGTCGAAATCGAAGCGGGCCCGGGCGAACTGCAGGCAGAACACCGGTACCGACGTTTTCGCGGTGGCCACGATATGCGCGAGTACATCGTGCACGGTCCAGCCCGAGCACAACGACCGAGTCGCCCACTGCTCGGCGGTGAGTCCTTCGAGATCCGCTATGAGCGCCGTCCGCTCGGACCGGACGGTCGGCCACACGTTCTCCACAGTGCCTCCAGATCGGCTCGGACCCCGGTTCGGCGGGGTGACGAACCGCACACTACGGATCGGCACCGACACAACCGCTCGCCCCGCGCCGGAATCCTGCGCATCCAGGAGGTCCGGCCACCGGCCGCGCCCACAGCAGGGCATAAGACGGTGCCGACATCCAGCCGCAGCGGCACCCTCTCTCCGTGCAGGTCGGCGATCGTTAGGCCGCGCCGGCCGGGGCCGCCGGCACGATCATCTCGACCCAGCGAACTGTCGCCGGGGGCAGGCGGGACCCGTATGAGCGCTGGGCGAATACGGCAGGGCGACCAGCCCGGCAACGACCGCGGAGAGACCATGGCACACCGCCCGCCGCCGGCGCACCCGCGGCAGCGAGTGACAGACATCATGCAGCGCTGGCAGGATTCGATCAGGTTGCGCTGCGGCCGCAACTGCCAGCTGAAAAACTGGATCTTCACCGCCTTGCCGGGAGGCCTTACGGCAAAGGAAATGCGCCTACAGCATGGAAACCCCCATCACCAGTATGAAAGCCGTCACGAAACGACTCGCCGACGCTTTGCACCGCTACTGCGACAGACTCGAAAACAAGCACACCTCCGGCGCGGCCGACAACTCACGTACAGCCGCGAAAATTTTCGGCGACACCGACCCCCGGACCATGCCGATCGGCAACCCCATCAAGAGCCCCACCCCTTCCCTCCCCGTTCCCGGCCTCGACGGACCGGTCGTGCTCAGCGGCTGGGAAGCACTCGACGAGCTCGCCAGAACCTATGGCGACCGCATAGTTTTCCACGGCTCCCCGGTCCCCATCCACACACTGAAACCCCGACAGAGCAGCTGGTCCAAACGTATCGAAGACCCGGACGGCGACCCGGTCACCGTCAAATACCTCGACGGCGCACCAGCCATCAGCGCCGACTCCGAGTTCATGGTCCCCATGTTCTTCGCTCTGTTCAAAAAGCGTGCTGGAACGGGCTACTGGTTGAACACCGACGGCACACGCTCCTATCGAGTCGTGAACACCTCGAAAGAACGTGCGCACGAATACACCGGTTACGTCCATGTCATGAGCAGTGAGTATTTCAATATGGTCGACCTCGCGGCCCCGGAAGGCTGGCCCGATCCCCTCGTACGGGCCCGCGACCCTGAACTACGCTCCTACGAGGACGTCCCGGTTCTGGCCATCGTCAAAGTCGACCTGGACGATTTCCCGCTCCCGATCCAGAACTTCGGCATCTGAGCCCCGGCCACCAGCACTTACCCCTCAGCCGCGTGCCGCCCCGGACACCCGGGCTTCGTTCCACAGCCGCCGCACAATCGCCCCTGTCGAATCCTGGGCCGCCGCCCGGAACCCGGTCCCCGCCCACAGCGCCATGTCGCCGGCCATGTACTTCTCGGCCGCGGCTGCCCGGATCGGACTGGTCAGGTGATGGATCTGCGGGTACGCGGCCGGTGCGATGTGGTCGTATTCGGTGATGAAATCATTGGCCAGTCCCCGGGCGGGCCGGCCGGAGAACGCGCGTGTCACCACCGTCTCGGTGAATCGCGGATCGGCCAACGCGTCCTTGTGCGCCGTTCTCGTCCCGGATTCGGTACTGCGCAGGAACGCGGTACCGAGTTGGACGGCCACCGCCCCGTGCGCGAGGGCCTCGACGATGCATGACCCGTCGGAGATCCCGCCCGCGGCGACCACCGGCAACGGGCACCGGGCCGTGATCTCGTCGAGAAGATCGATCAGCGGTGTCGTACCCGGCTCGTCCTCGACCGCGAACGTCCCCCGGTGCCCACCGCCCTCCGGCCCCTGCAAGCACAGTGCGTCGACCTCCGCCGCCACCGCGGCGCGCGCCTCGTCCGGGGCGGTCACCGTCGCGATCACCGTGGACCCCGCGTCACGTAACCGCCGCACCGTTTCCGCCGGGGGCAGGCCGAAGGTCAGCGAGACGACCGGCACCCGCTGGTCGACCATGAGATCCACTTTCTCGGCGAACCGGTCGTCGTCGTATTCCCGGATCGCGGGTACCTCGATGCCGTAGCGGCGCGCGGTGTCCCCCAACTTCTCCCGGTACTGCTCCACCGCCGCGATATCGTACGAGTTCCGCTGCGGCACGAAGAGATTCACACCGAATGCCGTATCGGTACGCGCACGCACCTCACGGATCTGCAGCGCCACCGCTTCGGGGGTCTTGTACCCGGCCGCGAGGAACCCCAGGCCGCCCGCCGCCGCGACACCGGCCACCAGTTCCGGCGTCGAGGGCCCGCCCGCCATCGGCGCCGCCACGATCGGCACGGCGAGATCTCCGAATTCGAACACGATCCACCTCCACGTCGATACCGATTCGATCGGTACCCACCCTCCTCACTGCCCGGCACCGCACGACACCCGGGTGGGTACCACTGTTCCCTCCATCACGCGCCGGACCGCCTTCACGGTCCGCACGACATCGTCACCGCTGGTCGAGCAGCATCTCGCCGAAGTTCGCGTGGTCCGGCGGTCGGGTGTCGCCCACCGTCGGCGCCGTTCGGCCGTGCCGGCTCACGGGGTGACGATCGGGAAGGCGGGATCGAAATCGTCGAGTACCGAGGCAAGGTCGGTCAGCGCCCCGCTGTCACCGTCGAGCCGGATCGCGCCCGCCACCGCGAGGTCTCCGGCCCCGGCCGGTTTCAGCAGGACCCCGGTGAGCGCCTTCTTGGGGCCGCTGACCGTGAGCCGGGAGTCCGGCATCCGCCCGCGCCGGGCGTTGAGCACACCGCGGCGCACCCACATGGTCCACTGCTCGCCGAGGTCGGTGAAATCGAGCGTAATGCCGATATCGACACCGGTGGCCCGGTCTCCGACAATGTGGACCGCGACGAAATCGAAGAGGATCTCGATCGGCATGGCGAGGATGGAATCCTCGCTGGCCGTGACATACGGTGCCGGCTGCACACCGAGCCGCAGTTCCTTCGCGGCGCTCAGGAAGATTCCCCGCCACTGCGGGCCCTCGGCCTGGTATCCCAGCTGTTCGTAGGCGTCGGCCTGGAGTTCGCGCGCCGCGGTGTTGTCGGGCTCGGCGAAGACCAGCGCGTGCAGGATCTGCGCCGCCCAGCGGTAGTCGGCCGCCTCGACGGCGCGCTTGCCCTCGGCCAGGATGGCGTCGGCCCCGGCGAATTCGACGAAGCGGCGAGCCGATTCGACCGGTGGGTGCGGATACAACGAGACAGGGTCGCCGTCCCACATCCCCAGTTCCTTGGTGAACACGGCCCGGACATCGTGGTGCAGGGTGCCGTGGTAACCGCGGTTGGCCCAGTCGCGGCGCAGTTCCTCCGGTAGCTCGATCGCCTCGGCGGCCTCGAGCGGCGTGTACCCCTTGTTCGCCAGCCGCAGAGCCTGGTCGTGGATGTATTTGTAGGTATCACGCTGGGATTCGAGGAACCCGGTGATCCGGTCGTTGCCCCACACCGGCCAGGTGTGCGGACCGTAGTGCACCTCGGCCGCGTCGCCCCAGCGTTCCAGCGTCTCGTCCAGGTAGCGGGCGAAATTACGGGCGTCGCGGGTGCGTGCGCCGCGCAGGGTCTGGATATTGTGCAACGAATGGTTGGCGTTCTCCGCGCAGGTCAGCGCCGCGAACTGCGGGATCCAGATATGCATCTCCTCCGGCGCCTCGGTATCGGGCGCGTACAGGAACTCGAACTCCACCCCCGCGATCTCGCGTTTCGTACCCGTCTCGGTGATCAGGTCGGTGGGCGAGATGTAGGAGACCAGCGGGCCCGCGGTACTCATGATGCCGATCCCGCAGGTGAGGTGACCGCGCGCGTCGAGATCGAGCAGGCCACCGAAAGCGTAGAAGCTGCGCCGGGCCATCGCGTTACCGGCAATGACGTTCTCGCCGATGGCGTACTTGTCGAACTGATGTCCCGGCGCGATGACCGGCACCCTCCCGGAGGCGACATCCGCGGGGTCGACGACACCTTTCACGCCGCCGTAGTGGTCGACATGGGTGTGCGTGTAGATCACCGCGACCACCGGTTCATCGCTGACGTGTTCCCGGATCAGGTTCATTGCCTGCCGGGCCGATTCCACGCCCGCCATACAGTCGATCACGATCAGTCCCCCGTCGCCCTCCACCACGGTGAGGTTGGCGATATCGTTCCCACGCACCTGACAGACACCGTCGGTCACCCGGTACAGGCCACCGAGTTTGATCAACTGACTCTGCCGCCACAGGCTCGGATTCACCGATTCCGGCGCTGGATCGTCTTCGCCGATCCAGTCGAGCGCGTGTGGGTCGAAGACGACCGATCCCCCGTCATCCACGACATTGCCCGGGAGCTCGGCGATCAACCCCCGGCGCACGTCATCGAAATCCTGCCGGTTCGCCAGATCGTAGAATGCTGCCGCGTCGTGGTTGATCCGGGCTGTCGCCGCTGATGCGGGTCGGGGTTCGTAGCACATACCGGCTGTCCTCCCTGGTGAACGCGGTCGTTCGGCTCGCACAGCGTAGGCCGGGCCCCGGCGACCGGGGTTCGCCCGAAACGGGTGAACCGTGGCAGCGGTACCGGAGCCTCGTATCGATGCATAATGCCGGGGACCGTGGCGCAATCGGGACGTCGCGCCTACCTCCCCGCAGGAGAAGAGGGTATGTCCGATTCGAGTACGTTCGTCATCGAACGCGCGACCACCATCGCCGCCCCCGAACCCCGGATACGCGCACTCGTCGACGACTTCCATCATTGGCGTGACTGGTCGCCGTGGGAGGACGCCGACCCCGACCTGAACCGGGCCTACTCCGGTCCGGGATCAGGAGTCGGCGCCCGCTACGACTGGGCCGGCAACCGCAAGGCGGGTGCCGGAACCATGACGATCACCGCGTCGGAGCCGGGCCGGGTCGCTGTCGACCTGGCCTTCCGGAAACCGTTCAAGAATCGGAACGAGGTCACGTTCCTGCTGGTGCCGGCCGGCGACAGCACCGAGGTGACCTGGCGGATGACCGGTCGCAAGAATCTGTTCTTCAAGGTGTTCGGCTTCCTCTTCCCCATGGACCGATTCATCGGACCGGACTTCGAGAAGGGCCTTGTGCGGTTGAAGGGCCGGGCCGAGGCATCGGGCTGATCGCCGCGGTCGAGACCGGATGTCGTGAACAGCGGCGTGGGGGGGGGGGGGGGGGCCCGGGGCGCGCCCCCCCCCCGCGGGGCGGGGCGGGGGGCGGGGGGCGGGGGGGGGGGGGGT
>NZ_JBSFDZ010000058.1:0-27379 GCF_053594175.1 Nocardia sp. NPDC001965 | reverse complement strand
GCATGAGCCGAAGGCTCGAGTCTCGAGGCCGAAACGGCGAGACTTCGGGGGCCTCGACCCCGCGCGCGCCAGCGCGCCAAAAACACAGCACCTTCGCAAACAACCCCGCGTTCTCGCCTTCGTGGGTAAGCCCACCCCCTCGCCTTCGTGGGTAAGCCCGCGTTCTCGCCTTCGTGAGTAACCCCGCCCCCTCACCTTCGTGAGCAAGCCCGCTTTCACTGTTGCGCGCAAGCCCACTCCCATCGCCGAACAACCCCGCGTTCCAGCCCACCTCGGCCTACCGGCCGCTGCCCAGGTCCCTACCCGGATCCTGCACTGTCGACGATGGTTTCGGCTGCGCGAACAGACCCCGGCAGTGCTGCGTGGACAAACCCCCGGCAGTGCTGCCCGGTTCTGCCCGGTAGCGCCGCCCGGGCAGCGCTCTGTGTGAACTGAATCCCAAGTGGCCCCGGGGAAGCGGCAGCGGGCGAGGTCGTGTGGGGATTGTGGAAAGGTCGTGGGTATGTCGACACTGAGTGATCTGCTGGCCGAGCACACCGACCTTCCCGGGTTGGCCGTGGATCATCTGCAGCGGGTGGTCGGTGACTGGCAGTTGCTCGCCGATCTGTCGTTTTCCGACCTGCTGTTGTGGGTGGGGGCCGGCCCGGTGCACAACGGCGCCGATATCGTCTGTGTCGCACAGTGCCGCCCGACCACCGCGCCGACAGTGCATCTGGAGGATCTGGTCGGCACCACAGCGCAGCATTCCGAGCATTCGCAGGTGTTCGAGGCGCTCACTCGTGGCGAGATCGTGCGGACCGATACCGAGGGGGAGGCGCAGGGGGTCTATCACCCGCATCCCGTGCACGCGATCCGGGAGGCGATTCCGGTGCGTTGCGGGGACGATGTGATCGCGGTGCTCAGTCGCGATACCGACCGGCAGCGGTCGCGGGTGCGCAGCAGCCTGGAGATCGCCTATGTGGCATGTGCCGACGACCTGTGCCAGATGATGGCGGATGGGACGTTCCCGACCACCGAGGACCGTGCTGCCACCCATTCCAGTCCGCGGGCGGGCGACGGATTCATCCGGCTCGACACCGAGGGGACCGTCACCTATGCGAGTCCGAACGCGCTGTCGGCGTATCACCGGATGGGGTTGCAGGCCGATCTGGCGGGGCAGGATCTGGCGACCACGACGAGGTCGCTGATCACCGATCCGTTCGACGCCCAGGAAGTGGTCGGAGATATCCAGGCCGCACTGGCGGGGCGCACCGGTCGCCGGATGGAGGTGGAGGCCCGCGGGGCCACGGTGCTGCTGCGCACTCTGGTGCTGCGGCCGCACGGGGAACTGGCCGGGGCCGCGGTGCTGGTGCGCGACGTGACCGAGGTGAAGCGCCGGGACCGGGCGTTGCTCAGCAAGGACGCCACCATTCGCGAGATTCATCACAGGGTGAAGAACAATCTGCAGACCGTTGCCGCGCTGTTGCGGTTGCAGGCGCGCCGCACCGAGAACGAGGAGGCACGGGTGGCGCTCACCGAATCGGTGCGCCGGGTCACCTCGATCGCTTCGGTGCACGAGATGTTGTCGATGTCGGTCGACGAGGAAGTCGATCTGGACGAGGTGGTGGATCGGTTGCTGCCGATCATGGCCGATGTCGCCACGGTGCACACGGCCCGGATCACGGTGCGCCGGGCGGGATCACTGGGGGTCTTCTCGGCCGAACGCGCGACCCCGCTCGTGATGGTCCTGACCGAGCTGGTGCAGAACGCCATCGAGCACGCTTTCGACGGCGGCCAGAACGGCACGGTGACCATCCGGGCGGAGCGGTCGGCGCGCTGGCTGGATGTGATCATCAGCGACGACGGGCGTGGTCTGCCGGAGGGGTTCAGCCTGCAGTCCTCCGACAGTCTGGGCCTCCAGATCGTGCGCACCCTGGTGACCGCGGAGTTGGGTGGCACGATCGGCCTGCATCCGGGCGCCGATATCGGAACGGACGCGGTGCTCCGGGTGCCACTGGGGCGTCGCTCGGCACGTTGATACCCGACGGAAACTCGCCGGTTTCAATTATGCATACCCGTGATCATCTGTGGTCGAAAACACCGCGATAATTTGCTGGGGGATATTCCGGCAAACTCCGGGCGGCTGTCCGGGACGGCCGTAGAGAAAATTCAGCCCGGCACCAGAATACTGGTGCCGGGCAATCGCGACTCCCCGGACCGGGCTGGGTCCGGTAATCGCTTCCCCGTGCTCTAGACGGCGGTCCGAGTCCGGGTGCGCGCATTGCGGCGTTTGAGCGCACGCCGTTCGTCTTCGCTCATTCCGCCCCATACGCCGGCGTCCTGCCCGGATCCCAGAGCCCAGGACAGGCATTCGGCGGTAACAGGGCAGCGAGCGCAGACCAGCTTGGCATCGGCAATCTGCGCGAGCGCAGGACCACTGTTGCCCACCGGGAAAAACAGTTCAGGGTCCTCGTCACGACAGATGGCCTTATGGCGCCAGTCCATTCCTTCTGCTCCTTAGTAGGGCGCCGCACCGGGCGCCGATCGGTTGGTGGGTCGTTCACTTGTGCGAACTGAATGTTTCCGCACGGTTGCTTGTGAATGCTTTCACGAACACCGTAGATGTCAATAGGTATCCGATGCACCGTGGGGAAGCTCACGCACTGGGGTCCCGCATCGGGGACCTGCCGCAGTCCTTTGTACTCGCCTACGCCGGTTTCTGCAGCACAACGGGATGTATTTCCCGAATGTGTCAGTTCAAACCGGTCGCGGGGCGACCACGTCCAGGACGTTGGGTACAGCGGTGAAATCCACCACGTCTCGTTCGCCGATGAAGTCGCCGTCGATTTGCAAACCGATCGGATCTGCGCAGGTGATGCGCACCGACGGGACGTCGTCGTCACGGAACAATTTCCGCGACTTCGGTTCTGAGTTCGGCGACAGCAGTTGTGTCGCCAGGCGCAGTGTAGGCAGTAACGCCATGGTTCGCACGGCGAACACACCGAGCCCCGATTCGAACCGGGTGCCCGGATTGGTTCGTACCGGAGTCGCGTTCAGATAAGTCCACGGACTGGTATTCGTCACAAAGGCGTAATGAACACCGGAAACCGGTTCGTGCCCGGGGACGTGCACGGTGACCTCCGGCCGATCCCGCTTGGCGCGGAAGAACTGCCGAACCGTTGTCCGCAGATAACGCGCCGGTGTCGCGGCATGCCCCTTCGCGCGAGCCGAATCGATCGCGGCACACACCTCGGCGTCCAACCCCACCCCGGCACTGAAACAGAACCAGCGATCATCGGTGAGCCCCAACCCGATCCGGCGATCGGAGTCCCCGGCCTTCAACAGATCGATCAACTGATTGGTGGCCGCCACGGGATCGGATTCGATACCCAGCGACCGCGCGAACACATTGGCCGAACCCCCGGGAATGATCCCCAACCGAGGCCGCCACACTTGACCGTCGTCCAGTTGCGGAAGGGGCACGAACCCGTTGATCGTCTCATTGACGGTCCCGTCCCCGCCGTGCACGACTATCAGATCCATCTCATTGGTCGCCGCCCACTGTGCCAACTCGGCGGCATGCCCGCGATGCTGAGTGTGCGCCACCGTCAACTGGGTCCGGCTCTCCAGCGCGTGCGCGAGCAGATCACGGGTAGCCGCCGTGGTAGAAGTCGCATTCGGGTTGACGATCAACAACGTCCGCACCTACGTACCTTAATGGACTGTGTCATGGCGTCGCCTCCGGCGCCGCGGGGCGGGGCCCTCGTGACCCCGGTTCTTCACTCCTGCGCTCCTCCGCTTCGCTCCCCCGCTCCGTCGCTCCAGAACCGGGGCGGGCCCCGCCTTTATGGTGGGCCCCGGCTTCCGGCTTCCGGCGGGGGCCGGGGCCCTCGTGACCCCGGTTCTTCGCTGCTGCGATGGTCGCTGCGCTCTTTCGCTTCGTCGTCGCAGAGCCGGGGTGGGCCTCGGCCGAAAAGGGTGACATCCGCAATGGGCGGGGGATGGGTGGATCGGCGGGGGAGCCGGGGGGAGTGTCTTCGGGGTGTGAGGTGAGGCCGGTCGTGGAAGGCGATCGGCGGGTTCGGTATGTGATCGGGATCTCGGGGTCTCGATCACGTGACGCTGCGAGGGCCGCCGCGCGTACGTCCACCTAAGCTGGCCGGGTGGTCGAGCGAAAAGACGTCGGTGGTGTGCCCGGGACCGTTCGTGGGGCCGGGGGGTTGGTGGCGCTGGAGGGCGCGATCGCGGTGATCGTGGCGGCGGTGCTGATCGTGCGGGCGTTGCTGGGTCATCGGGAGGACACCATCAGCGGGTACGGCACGGCCATGTGGTTCGCGATCCTGGGCGGTGCGGTCCTGGCCTCCGGGATCGGGCTGCTGTTCGGGCAGCGGTGGGGACGAGCGATCGCGGTCATCACACAGCTGCTGTTGCTGCCGGTGGTGTGGTCGCTGCTGTTCGGATCGGGTCAGCCGCTGTACGGGACGGTGCTGGGAGTGGTGGCGCTGGGGGCGCTGGGGTTGTTGTTCGCGCCGCCCACGTCGCGCTGGGCGGCGCAGGAGTACGGCGCCACGGACGAGGAGTGAGCGGACCGGCCGGTGCGGTGGTTCACCCGGCGTCGGTGGATTCTGCGGCCAGCGCGGCGAGCGCTCCACCGGACAGGCGGTAGCCGACCCAATCGTCCTGGACTCGGGCACCGAGGGATTCGTAGAACCCGATTGAGGGTGTGTTCCAGGTGAGCACCGACCAGCTCACCCGGCTGTAACCGTGGGTGCGTGCCTCCTGCGCGAGGGCCGCGAGCAAGGCCCGGCCGAGACCGCTGCCGCGGGACTCGGGCGTGACATAGAGATCCTCGAGGTAGATCCCGTGAACGCCGTCCCAGGTGGAGAAGTTCAAGAACCAGATGGCGCACCCGGCGATCGCCCCGCCGCGCAACGCCACATGGGCGAAAACCGCGGGATCCGGACCGAACAGCGCGGTATGCAATTGTTCGGCCGTCAGGGTGCATTCGTCGCGGGCCTTCTCGTATTCGGCGAGGCCGTAGACGAGATCGACCAGGGCGGGCACATCGCCGGGTGCGGCGCGGCGAATGAGCGGGGTGGATGTCACGGATACGGGCTCCTTGCCGGTTCGGGAACAGGTGCGCGGTCACCCGGATGATTCATCGGAGCTGATCCGGGCGGAGATCGTGCGCCCACAACGTGGCGTCCTCGTGTTCGTAGCCGAGCACACTCACCGCGGCGGTGGTGAGTGCGAAACGGCGCCCCTCCCGGACCTCGAAACCCAGCCACCGGGCGATGAGGGCGCGGGAGAAATGGCCGTGCCCGACCAGCACCACATCGCGTTCGCCGAGTGCCGCGGTGGCGTGGGCCAGGACGCGGTCGGCGCGAGCGCCGATCTCGGCGGCGGATTCGCCACCGGGGACAGCGCCGGTCCACACCGTCCAGGTGGGATCCAGGGCCCGGATCTCCGGGGTGGTCCAGCCCTCGTAGTCGCCGTAATCCCATTCGGCCAGGTCCGGATCGATCGTGTGCTCGGCCAGCCCGGCCAGTTCGGCGGTGTGCCGGGCGCGCAGCCGGGGACTGACGTAGACGAGCGGATCGCGCAGCCCCAGCCCGGCCAGGACCCGGCCGGCGGCCGCGGCCTGCCGGATACCGGCGGGAGTGAGCGGTATATCGGTGCGGCCGGTATGTCGATGTTGCACCGACCACTCGGTCTCGCCGTGGCGGAGCAGCACCACGCGGGCATCGTCGAGGCCGGGCATACGGTCCATCATGCCCGGCCGGATCCCGGCGGTGACGCCGAGCCTGCACCGGCGGCCGGAATCATTTCGCGAGGGTGAGCACGACCAGGGGCACCGGCTGGTCGGTGGTGGCCTGGAACTCGGCGAGCAGCGGATTGTTCGCCAGCACCCACGCCGCGAATTCGTCGTAGGCCGCGCCGGTGAGGACCCGGGCCGTGCCGTGGTAGACGTGATCGCCCGACTCCACGATCACCGCGGGATCGGCGCGCACATTGTGATACCAGGAGGGGTAGCCGCCTTCGGCGAACGAGCTGATGTAGAGGGTTTCGCCGCGATAGAGCGCACCCAGCGGGACCACATGCCGTTTACCGGAGCGCGCACCGGTGGTGGTGAGCAGCAGCAGTTCGGCTCCCGCGTACGCTCCGCCGACCTTTCCCCCGTTGGCCCGGAACTCCCGGATCACCTCGGTGTTCCAGTCGGCCGGGCCCTGCTCGGTGGCCTGATTCCACGGGGCGGTGGGGTCGTCGTAGCGGAGGTTTCCGGCCACGGGGGCGGTGTCGAGAGGGCCTGCTGCTTCGGTCATGGCGCGCAGTCTGCCGGAGGGCACCGACAGAAAACGGTTCAGCCCAACGGTTTTGCGGGCCGTTCGGTATCGCTACGCGGCGCATCGGTGGTAGCCGGATCGGCGAGGGCCACGAGTTGGCCGTCCCGGTGTTCGAGCACCACGTTGCCGAGCACACCCAGCGAGATGGGCCCGCCGCCGTAATCGGGTCGGGCGACCGGTATCCGGCTCACCTGCGCACCGGTCGACGGGTCGAGGGCGGCGATCGCGCCGGGTACCGGCAGCAGTAGCTTCCCGGCCATCGGCACCGGCGTGCCGAGTGCTTCGGCGGCGGTCCACATCGGCTCGAATGTATTGGCGTTCAGGGCGATGACACTGTTCCCGGTGAACACCAGGAAGGTCGACGAGGTGCGGACGGTCGCCGTGGTCTTGTCCAGCGGGGCCGAGAGTTCCTGCACCACGACCGGATTGCCCTTGGCGTCGAGGATGGTCAGCCGTGGGGCCGCGGGGTCGGTGCCGCCGGTGCCGGGCTGATAGACCGCGATCCGGTTGTCCGATACCGCGATCACGCGAGCGTCGGGGGAAGCCGCACCCGCACCCTCGAGCAGATGTGACCCGTACTCCTCGGGAACATTGTCGTCCTTGGGGGCGGGCGCCAGCACCGAGATCCGGTCCGCCGGTTCGCCCGGGCAGCGCTCCAGCACTGCCAACCGGGACGGGCTGGACCCGGCCGACAGGAACTCGCAGCCCTTACGCGGCTGGGTCTTCCAGTTCTCCTTGGCGTCGACGTAGCCGTATTCCAGGGTGCGCACCAGATCCGAACGCCAGACTTCGAGCCGGTCGGGGCCCTGGGCGACCACATAGGTGCCGTCCACCGACAGCCGCACCCGATCGTCCATATAGCTGCTGCGGGCTGTCCGGCGCTGACCGTCGGCGCCGGAGACCATGGTCGTCTCGCTGCAGCCGCGATCGGTGCGGTAGACGGCCACGACCATGCCGAACTGGGATTCGACCCCGCACAGCGGCAACTCCCGGGTGTAGCGCCACACCTGCTCGCCGGTTCGCGGATCGTGCCCCACCACGCTGCCGTCGGCCGCGGTCACCACGACCCCTTCGGAGGTGAGTGCCCGGGTGTTCACCGTATCGGGGGCACGCCACATCTCCTGGAGCTTTCCGGGAATTTTCGTGGCGGGCTGCGGGGGCCGGGCCGGCTCGTCGGCGACGATGGATTCGGTGTTCGCCACCCCACTGGTCGCCCATGCCACGATCACCGCGATCACCACAAAGACGGCGATCGCGGCTGCGGTGATGACGTCGGCGCGCGTTCGCCGCTCAGGTGCGAGCACGTAGGCGAGCGTAACGGATGGCCGACTCGCATCCCGACGGTGCCGGAGACCCTCCGGCCGGCTCGCGGGCGGCGGAAACGCCACGGGCGCCGACGGTGTGTCCACCGTCGGCGCCCGTCAGTGCGGGTCAAGCCTGGGCCGTCGCGCTCTCGTTCACCGGAGATCCGGCATTGCCGTCGCCGTCCGCGCGTGGGGTGGAATCCCCGCTGTTCTCGGCCGGTTTGCGCCGCCGCCGGCGGCGGCGGGCCGGTTTGTCGGTGCTGTCGGTGCCGGATTCGGCCTCGGTGCCGCCGGACTCGGTCGAACCGTTCTCATCCTGGATATCGGACTCGGTATCGGCCGGTCCGCGCCGCCGGCGCCGCCGGCGGGCGGGCGCCTCGGCGGTCTGCTCGCCGGCCTCCGGGCCGGAGTCGGCCGGTGCGTCGGTCTCGGCGGTGACCGTGGCAGTGTCCGCGTCCAGCGGTTGACCGGCGCGGGTGCGCCTGCGGTTGCGTTTACGGGGTGCCCGCTCCGGGCGTTCCACGACGACGGCGTCCGGATCGCGCTGGGGTTTGCGCGCGCCGACGGTACCGGTGACGCCCTCCGGGATACCCAGCTCGGCGAACAGGTGCGGCGAGCGCGAATAGGTTTCCACGGGCTCGGGGATGCCCAGCCCGAGCGCGGCGTCGATGGACGCCCAGCGGGTCAGCTCGTCCCAATCGATCAGCGTGACCGCGACACCGGTGCGCCCGGCCCGGCCGGTGCGGCCGATCCGGTGCACGTAGGTCTTCTCGTCCTCCGGGCACTGGTAGTTGATGACGTGGGTCACATCGTCGATATCGATACCGCGCGCCGCGACATCGGTCGCGACCAGCACATCGATGGTGCCCTTGCGGAACTTGGTCAGGGCCTTCTCGCGGGCGATCTGCCCGAGGTCACCGTGTACGGCACCGACGGCGAAACCGCGTTCGGCCAATTCGTCGGCGACCTTCTGCGCGGTGCGCTTGGTGCGGGTGAAGATCATGGTGGCGCCCCGGCTCTCCGCCTGCAGCACCCGGGCGACCAGTTCGCTCTTGTCCAGGGCGTGTGCCCGGTAGACGAATTGCGTGGTGCGATCGTGGACCGCGGAATCGTGCGGCTCCTCGGCGCGGATATGGGTCGGGCGGGTGAGGAATGTCCGGGCCAGGGTGATGATCGGGCCGGGCATGGTCGCCGAGAACAGCATGGTCTGCCGTTTGTCCGGGACCATTCCGAGAATACGTTCGATATCGGGTAGAAAGCCGAGATCGAGCATTTCGTCGGCTTCGTCCAATACCAGGACGCCCACTTTGCCGAGGATCAGATGCTGCTGATCGGCCAGGTCGAGCAGGCGGCCGGGGGTACCGACCACGACATCGACACCCGCGCGCAGGGCCGCGATCTGCGATTCGTAGGGCCGACCGCCGTAGATCGAGGCGACCTGCAGCGGTCCTTTCTCGTTGGTGAGGTACTTCGCCGCGTTCTCCAGGTCCTTTGTCACCTGGATGCACAGTTCGCGGGTGGGCACGATGACCAGGGCGCGCGGTGTGCCGTCCAGCGGTGTGGTCCCGGATTCGGTGGTGCTGATCCGGTGGAGCAACGGAACTCCGAACCCGAAGGTTTTGCCCATGCCGGTACGTGCCTGGCCGATGAGATCTTCACCGCCCAGCGCCAACGGCAGGGTGAGTTCCTGGATTGCGAAAGTGCGTTCGATACCGATCTCCCCGAGTGCGCGCACGATTTCGTCGCGCACACCCAATTCGGCGAAAGTCGGTGCGGTGTGAGCGGAGTCCAACTCGGCTGTCAGCAGGGTCTCCGTCAGACCGGGTTCCGGTTCTACTGTGATCTTGCTCAGGTTCGTGCCTTCCCTCGTTATCGCGCTACACGCGCACGAGGCGTGGGGCGGACCGGCCGGCCCGCGACGACCACGGATCCGCCCTGCGATACTCACCCGGGCCGCCGCCGGATGTCGGCAGATGCCCGCGAGTGGGGCAGCGAAGCTCGGACATCGGCGCAGCGCATCGGTGACGCGGATCTGGTGCGCGCACATTTTCCGTGGACCGCGGAGAATTCTCCGACACCGCACTGCGCACTCTGGGTGCGCGACTTTCGGTGCTGCCGGTTCTCATGGATCGGCCGAATTCTTCCGTTGTCCGTCGCGATTGTAGCGTGCTATTGTTCCGCGCTCCGAAAGGCGTCGGCGCAAATCCGCTGGATGTTGTTCTTTTCCGATTCCGTTACGGGTGAGCAGTCCTGTGCGGCAGAACGTTTCACCCGGTGTGGCGACTGTCCGCGCGACGCCGGATGCCGACCCGTCCGGGAAGTGATTCGGCACACACCGCGGTCCGCGGGTCCGGTTATAGCTGGTACCGGCGAACACGTCTATGAGAGATTCGTGCCGTGAGCATCGCAGACCGAGGTATCGCCCTGGCCGATCGCGCCGTCCGTGCGGTGGATCCGGACGGAACGCTCTCCCGGACCGTCGAGCGTGCCGCCCGCAACGCCTGGGCCCTCACCTTCGGCGACGGCGTCGAGGGCCGACGCCCCACACCGGCGTCGGTGCTGTGGGACGAACCACATCGCCAGCTCCGGCGTTTCGAACCGGGTCTGCTCGCGGGCACCACCGACCCCGCCGCGGCCACGGTACTGCTGGTACCGCCCCTGGCCGCCCCCGCCGGCTGCTTCGATCTGCGCCCCGGCCAGAGTCTCGCGGGATTCCTGCTGGAGACCGGGCGAGCGCCCTATGTGATCGACTACGGCGAGATCAGCTACGCCGACCGCCGGATGGGCTTCGACGACTGGGTGTACGACATCCTGCCCGAAGCGATCCGCCGCACCGCCGCCGACCGGGCCGCTGCCGGTGGTGAACCGCAGGTGGATCTGGTCGGCTGGTCGCTGGGCGGCACCATGGCCCTGCTGACCGCCGCCGCGGACTCCACTCTGCCGGTGCGGTCGATCACCGCGATCGGTGCTCCGCTGAACTACAGCGCCATGCCGATGACTCCGCAGCTGGCCGCGGCCGCCAGGTTCACCGGAACCGGTGCCGCCGTGGGCGCCGTCCTGCGGGCCGTGGGCGGTGTCCCGGCACCGCTCACCCGGCTCGGCTACCGCATCACCGCATGGGATCGTGAAGTCAAACGCCCCTGGTTCGTCGCCAACAATCTCGCCCGCACCGAATCGCTCGCCCGGATGGAGGCCATCGATCGCTTCATGGCCGATATGCCCGGCTACCCGGGCCGGGTGTACCAGCAGCTGTGGAACCGGCTGGTGTTGCGGGACGAAATCGGCCGCGGGGTAGTGGATTTCGGACAGGGGCCGATTCGGCTGGCCGATATCACCGCACCGGTACTGCTGGTCGGTGGACCCGCTGACGTCATCACCCCGGCCCGCGCCGTCGAGCACGGGTTGCGCACCCTCACCGGCGCGAAAGCCGTCCATTACGAAACGGCACCCGGTGGGCATCTGGGCATTCTCGCCGGGGCCGGTGCCCGGGCCACGACCTGGACCTATCTGGACAAGTTCCTCACCACGCCGGTGTGACGGACGAAGTCCAGCTGTGTGACTGCGGCGGTCCGCGCGGGCGGCGTACTACGCTGGAGTTCCATGGGAGCACAGTCACCCGCCGGGTTGGGTGTTACACCGAGCGATTCGTCCACTTCGCCGATTCCCGCCGATCATGCCGGCGTGACCGACCTGTTCGCCGTACTCGCCTACGGTGAGATATCTGCGTTCTACCGGCTGAGCGAGGAAGCGACGCTGTCACCGACGCTGCACGGCAAGGTCGCGGTGGCGCGGATGGCGGCGGCCGAACTCGGGCATTTCGAACGGCTCGACGCGGCACTCACCGCGCGCGGCGCCGATGTGTATGCGGCCATGGCACCCTTCACCCGGGCACTCGACGACTACCACCGCTCCACCGACCCGTCCACCTGGTTGGAGTCGATGGTCAAATTCCATGTCGGCGACGGGATCGCCGCCGATTTCTATCGTGAGATCGCCGGTGCGCTGAGCCCGGACGTGGCGGCCGTCGTCCGTGATGTGCTCGCCGATACCGGTCACTCCGAATTCGTCGTGGAAGAGGTCCGCCGGGCCGTCGCCGCCAGCCGATCCGAACGCGATCGGCTGACCCTCTGGGGCCGGCGGTTGCTCGGTGAAGCGATCACTCAGGCCCAGTACGTGATGGCGCAGCGTGACGAACTCACCGAACTGGTGTTGGCGGCCACCGGCGATCTCAACGGTATCGCCACGCTGTTCGAGCATATGCAGACAGCGCACGCCGAACGGATGGCGGTACTCGGTCTCTGACCGCTGTCGGAAGCGCCGGAAAATACTTTCGCGGTCGATGTCGAGAACCTGTGCGCGGCTCCGTCCCCGGAGTGACAGTGACCGCACGGGTCGCACGGGAACGGGCAGAGCACCACGGTGTGCTCCCCGCCTCCGCTGCGGCCTCCGCGGACGTACACCGGCAGCACGAGGAGACCACGATGGCCAAATATCTGTTGTTGAAGCACTACCGCGGAGCTCCGGCTTCGGAGAACGATGTACCGATGGATCGGTGGACACCGGCGGAGATCGCGGCGCATGTGCAGTACATGGACGATTTCGCGGGTCGCCTCGTCGCGACCGGGGAATACGTCGACAGTCAGGCGCTGGCCCCGGAGGGCACCTTCGTCCGGTCCGACGGCACCGGGCGGCCGCCGGTCACCGACGGGCCCTTCGCCGAGACCAAGGACCTGATCGCCGGGTGGATGGTGATCGATGTCGACAGCTATGAGCGGGCCCTCGAACTGGCCGGGGAACTGTCGGCCGCACCGGGCGCCGGTGGGAAGCCGATCCACGAATGGCTCGAACTGCGCCCGTTCCTGACAGCGCCGCCCACCATCACCACCGAGTGGCTGCACCGGTGACCGGCTCCGGAGCGGTCTCCGTGCACGACGCGGCCCTGCTCCGGAGCCTCATCCCGAGTGTGCTCACCGTCCTCGTCCGCCGCGGCGCCGATTTCGCGGCGGCCGAGGACGCGGTACAGGAGGCGCTCGTCGAGGCTCTCCGCGCCTGGTCCGACGATCCGCCGCGCGACCCCAAGGGCTGGCTGGTCACCGTGGCCTGGCGCAAATTCCTGGATACGATCCGTTCCGATACCGCTCGGCGCCGGCGCGAGGATCTCGTGGACGAGGAACCGGAGCCCGGTCCGGCGGCCACGGCGGACGACACGCTGCGGCTGTACTTCCTGTGCGCGCATCCGTCGCTCACGTCGTCGTCGGCCGTTGCGCTCACCCTGCGTGCCGTGGGCGGGCTGACCACCCGGCAGATCGCCCGGGCGTATCTGGTGCCCGAGGCGACCATGGCGCAGCGCATCAGCCGGGCCAAACGCATCGTGTCCGGAGTGCGCTTCGACCGGCCCGGTGATGTCGGCACCGTGCTCCGCGTGCTCTATCTGGTTTTCAACGAGGGATATTCCGGCGATGTCGACCTCGCCGCCGAGGCCATCCGACTCACCCGGCAGCTCGCGGCGGCGATCGACCATCCGGAGGTCGCCGGACTACTCGCTCTCATGCTGCTGCACCACGCACGGCGCGCCACCCGTACCGCGCCCGACGGCAGCCTGGTGCCGCTCGCCGACCAGGACCGCGGCCGGTGGGATACCCGGCTGATCGCCGAGGGCGTGGCGATCCTGCAGGCCGCCCTCGCCCGTGACCGGATCGGTGAATTCCAGGCCCAAGCGGCCGTCGCGGCCCTGCACGCGGACGCCCGGACCGCCGCCGAAACCGACTGGGTGCAGATCGTCGAGTGGTACGACGAACTCGTCCGCCTCACCGACAGCCCCATCGCCCGCCTCAACCGCGCTGTCGCCGTCGGCGAGGCAGACGGTCCACGCGCGGGGCTGGCGGCGCTCGCCGAACTGGACGACTCCCTACCCCGATACACCGCGGTCGCGGCCTACCTGCACGAGCGCGCCGGTGACTCGGCGACCGCGGCCCGCCTGTATGCCGAGGCCGCCCGCGCGGCCCCGAACCTCGCCGAACGCGACCACCTGAACCGCTGTGCCGCCCGCCTCAACACCGACCGGAACGATTGACCTGTCGCCGACCGATTCGCACAGATGTCCGAGGTCACGACACCCGGACGAGCCTTCGGGCGGCGGCAGCCCGTTCCCGCAACCGTGCCCGCCCACCGCTGCGGCCGAAGCCGTCGATGCGTTCCCGGGCCCGGCCCGGCCCACATCCACCACGCCCCTGCCTCCTGCCGGAAGACCCCGATCATCATCGGTAGCAGCCGCACCACGACCGGCTCGACGAACAACAACCGGACAACTACGGTCCGCGGTCGTTCCAGGCGACCGCGGACCGCCCCCGTGCGGACACCCTGCCGATCCCACCGGACGGTCCACATCGGCGGTAGACCTGGGACCGCCCTGCCCGACCCGGTGCGACGAGGCGATCGGTCGCCGAAGTGAGCGACCGAGGACACGAGGGTGCGGGCGACGACGCCTGAGGCCGGACCCGTCCCGGTACCGGAGTGACGCCGGGGTGAAGCGACCGGTCGCCGGAATCGAGAACCGAACCGTGGTCACGAGAGTGTCGGCCGACGACGCCGAAAGCAGGTCGACCACGAAGGCGGGACCCGCCCCGGTTCTGGGTCGACGAAGCACGGGAGCGCAGCGACCGAACGTAGAAGTGAGGACTCGGGTTACAAGGGCCCGACAGCACCGAAAGCAGGCCCACCACAAAGGCGGGGCCCGCCCCGGTTCTGGAGCGACGGAGCGGGGGAGCGAAGCGGAGGAGCGGAGGAGTGAAGAACCAGGGTCAATAGGGCCCCGCCCCGCGACGCCGAAGGCGGCGCAATAAACACTGTTCGCTGACAGCGCACCCCGTCGTGTGTCCGGGGTGCGGTCGCTGAACTAGCCTTACTGGGACAGCACAGGACTCTAGGTTCGGAGGTTGGCCGTGGAGGTCAAGATCGGTATTTCGGATAGCCCGCGTGAACTCGTCATCGCCAGCGCGCAGACTCCGGAGGAGGTCGAGGCTCTGGTTTCCGAGGCGCTGGGTACCGCGAGCGGCGTGCTGGCGCTGGCCGACGAGAAGGGCCGTAAGTACCTGATCCAGGCCGGCAAGGTCGCCTATGTGGAGATCGGCGCGGTGACCGGCGGCCGGGTGGGTTTCGCGGCGGTCTGAGTTCTGATCCCGAACGTATCGAAGCCCCTGCCGATCCGGCAGGGGCTTCGTCGTATCGGGGTTGTCGCCGTTCAGCCGATCGGGTGCAGGGGGACGTGTTTGAGGCCGCCCCAGGCCAGTGCGACCGTGGTGTCGACGGCTTCGTCCTTGGGGATCGGGCGGTCGGCTTCCAGCCAGTACCGTGCGGTGAACTGGCTGGCGCCGACCAGGCCGACCGCGAGGATGCGGGCCCGGTACGGGTCGAGGCCGGAGTCGTGGGCGACCAGGTCGTAGACCGCGTCGACGCAGGCTTCGGTGGCTTGTTCGACGCGGCGCTGGACCTGGGGTTCGTTGGTGAGATCGGATTCGAAGACCAGGCGGAATCCCTGCATCTCGTTGTCCACGAAGTCGTAGTAGGCCGCGACCGCCGCCCGTACCCGCTGTTTGTTGTCCGTGGTGGAGCGCAGTGCCTGGCGGACGCTGGATACCAGCATGTCCACGTAGTTCTGCAGGACGGCGAGGTACAGCTCCAGCTTGCTGGTGAAGTGCTGGTACAGGACGGGCTTGCTGACACCGGCGCACTGGGAGATCTCGTCCATGCCGGCGGCGTGGTAGCCGCGTAGTACGAATATCTCGCTGGCGGCCGCTAGTAGTTGCTGGCGCCGTTCGTCACGGGGAAGCCGGGTGCCACGTTTGGGGGCGGTGCCGGACGACGAGCGGGACGTCATCCGGTCCACGAGGTCGGTCATATTCGGATCTCCCAGTCGATTCCCCGGCAAAGGGGTGTGTACCGGGTCTTTCGAGCACCATACTCGCTTCCGGTGCTGTTGCCGACCCGGGTGGGCGAACCCGGGACCGGCCCCGATCCGCAAGGTGCCCTAGCGGAATGCTGGAAAGTGGCCGGCGCCGGAGTCGCTTCGTCGCGTGGACGATACTTCCATTGTGGCTGTTACGGCGAGCTGTGAGAGTCTGGAACTGTGACCGACCGACCGGAAGACCGCTCCGGTGGCGGGCGCAGCGCGCACCGCCCCCAGGATTCAGAGTTCGCGGTCGCCGCGAGGGCGACGGTGGCGACGTCGCCCGATGCCGGATCCCGGGAGCCGTTGTGCGCGCGCCGGGACCCGGTCGGTGATCCGCCGCCGGTGGCGACGCTCGCGGCCGGACGGGGGCGGCGCCGGCACCGGCTGGTGCTGTCGCGGTACGGCTGGCGGGTGTACGCGTTGCCGGTGCTGCTGGTGTTGACGGTGTTCGTGGTGGTAGACGCGGTCCGTACCGGTACCGGCCGTCCTGCCGCTCCCATCGAGCCGGGTTTCGGTGCGCTCGGGACTCCGCCGGCGCGCGCCGGGGTCATCGGTGCGCCGCCGGGTGACGGTAGTTTTCCGGAGGATCTGCCGATCGGGGCGCTGCCCGAAGGCGGGAAGTTCACCGAGACCGGTAAGGGCACCTGGCGGATCGTCCCGGGTACCTCGGCCCGGGTCGGTGCCGGTGAGCAGTACACCTTCACCTATACGGTCGAAATCGAGAACGGTATCGACACACGTAATTTCGGTGGGGACGAGTCGGTGGCCCGGCTGGTCGAGTCGACTCTCGGCAACCCGAAGAGCTGGGTGCACGACCGTAAGTTCGCGTTCCAGCGGATCGATCGCGGGGAACCGGATTTCCGGATCTCGCTGACCGCCCGGGGGACCACCCGAGCGGCCTGTGGTTTCGATATCCCCATCGATTCGTCCTGCTACAACTCCGATGAGGCTCGGGTGGTGTTGTCGGAGGCGCGCTGGGTACGCGGTGCCCCGGCGTTCGACGGCGATATCGGTTCCTACCGGCAGTACCAGGTCAATCATGAGGTCGGGCACGCGATCGGCTATCACGAGCATCAGCCGTGTGAGAGCGAGGGCGGTCTGGCCCCGGTGATGATGCAGCAGACCTTCGGTACGGCGAACAACGAGATCGCCGCGCTGGACCCGTACGGGGTGGTGCCGATGGACGGGAAGACCTGCCGCTTCAATCCCTGGCCGTATCCGCGGGGCTGAGCCCGCGCTCGGTACGGCGACCGCAGGGGGTGATGCGGCGTCCGAGCCCGCTCGCGGGGCCCGGGGTGAACCCGGGAAGAATGATTCCCGCGCCGGCGTTGTACAGGGAACCTACGCCGGTGTGGGTCACAGCGGCTACGGGTCACCGGCCGAAAGCTTCGCACCCGCGCACACCGCATCCGGCTATTTCGATACGAGGAGTTCGAAGACGTGTCATCACCGCAGTCCCTGCCCCCACTTGTGGAGCCCGCCGCCGAGCTGACCAGGGACGAGGTCGCCCGCTACAGCCGTCACCTGATCATCCCGGACCTGGGTATGGACGGGCAGAAACGGTTGAAGAACGCGAAGGTGCTCGTGATCGGCGCAGGTGGGCTGGGTTCCCCGGCACTGCTGTATCTTGCCGCCGCCGGGGTGGGCACGCTGGGCATCGTCGAGTTCGACGAGGTCGACGCCTCCAATCTGCAGCGGCAGGTCATCCACGGCGAATCCGATATCGGCCGGCCCAAGGCCGACAGTGCCCGCGATTCCATTCTGGAGATCAACTCCGGGATCGATGTGCGGCTGCACAAGATCCGGCTGGAGCCGGAGAACGCGGTGGAACTGTTCGCCGAATACGATCTGATCGTCGACGGTACCGATAACTTCGCGACCCGTTACCTGGTCAACGATGCCGCGGTATTGGCCGGCAAACCCTACGTGTGGGGTTCGATCTACCGGTTCGAGGGCCAGGTCTCGGTGTTCTGGGAGGACGCTCCGGACGGCCGCGGGATCAACTATCGCGATCTGTACCCGGAGGCTCCGCCGCCGGGTATGGTGCCGTCCTGCGCCGAGGGCGGGGTACTGGGCGTGCTGTGCGCCTCGATTGGTTCGGTCATGGTGACCGAAGCGATCAAACTCATCACCGGTATCGGCGACCCGCTGCTTGGCCGGCTGATGGTGTACGACGCACTCGATATGAGCTACCGGACCATCAAACTGCGTCGTGATCCCGCGCGTCAGCCGATCACCGAACTGATCGACTACGAGGCGTTCTGCGGTGTGGTGTCCGAGGAGGGCCAGGCCGCGGCGGCCGGTTCCACGGTGACCGCCCGGGAGCTCAAGGAGCTGCTGGACGCCGGTGACGTGGAGTTGATCGATGTACGTGAACCGGTGGAGTGGGACATCGTGCACATCGAGGGCGCGACCCTGATCCCGAAGGACCGCATCCTCTCGGGTGAGGCGCTGGCGGAACTGCCGCAGAACCGCAAGATCGTGCTGCACTGCAAGACGGGTGTCCGGTCGGCCGAGGCGCTGGCCGCGCTCAAGCGGGCGGGTTTCGCCGACGCGACACATCTGCAGGGCGGGGTCATCGCCTGGGCGCACCAGGTGGATCCCTCGCTGCCGGTGTACTGAGCCTGCTTACCCCGGCATGCCGCTGACCTGCGCGCGGACCGTGCGCGGTCGGCGGTTGCCGGGTCGATTCGCGCGGGTGTCCGGGCCCGGTCGCGGGTGGGTCGCGGCACGGTGTGGCGCGGTAGCGGGGCCCGGTGGCGGGAGTACGGTACGGCCGTGACCACCACTGTCGAACCCCCCGAGCATGTGCGGGCCACGTACGGTCTGCGGGAAATGACCCCCGTCGCCCTCGGCGACTGGGAGGGTGGCTGGCGCCTCGGTGATGTGGTGCTCAGTCCGGTCGCCGACCATGCCCGGGCGGCCTGGTCGGCCAAGGTACGGGAGAGCCTGCGAGTGGACGGGCTGCGGGTGGCCCGCCCGGTCCGGGCCACCGACGGGCGGTACGTGGTGTCGGGCTGGCGGTGTGACACGTTCATGACAGGCTGTCCGGAACCGCGGCACGACGAGGTGGTTTCGGTGTCGCTGCGGCTGCACAAGGCGACCGCTACGTTGGAGCGACCTCGATTCCTGTCCCAGCCGCCGGTCACCCCGTGGCTGGATGTGGATGTTTTCGTGGCCGCCGACCGCGCGGCCTGGGAGGCGGTGCCGCTGCGCACGCTGCGGGCCGCGGGCGCGGTGATGGAGAGCTCCCCGGACGGGCGGCACAGCCTGGAGCTGATCGGTCAGCTGGCCACCCTGCGCAAGCCGGTGCGCACTCCACCGCAGCTGGTGCACGGTGACTTGTTCGGCACCGTGTTGTTCGCCGGTGCGCAGACGCCCGCGCTCACCGATCTCACGCCCTACTGGCGGCCACCGGCGTGGGCGGCGGGTGTGGTCGTGGTCGACGCGCTGTCCTGGGGTGAGGCCGACGACGGCCTGCTGGAACGCTGGTCCGATCTGCCCGAATGGCCGCAGATGCTGTTGCGTGCGGTGATGTTCCGGTTGGCGGTGCACGTTCTGCATCCCCGGTCGACGCCGGAGGCGTTGCCGGGGCTGGTCCGTACGGCGGATATGGTGCGGTTTCTGCTCTGAGCGGGGTACTCGGCGACCAGGGCCCGGCCGGTGGATACCGGCCGGGCCCTGGTCGGGAGAATTCTCAGACGTTGGCGTAGGCCAGTGACGGAACCCGGCCCACCGCGAACGAACTGCGGCTGTAGCACCACCAGGTGACTCCGGCCATCACCAGGAACGCCACGGCGTAGCCCCAGAACGCGGGCGCCATGGTGCCGAAATGGGTATTGGACAGGCGCAGTGCCTGCTGGAGTACGAAGCCGCCGAACGCGCCGACCGCGCCGATGACGCCGATGGCCGCGCCCGCCTGCCGCTTCGCCGAAGCGGCCGCCGCGGCCGGCTCCAGGCCGTGTTCGGCGGCGTATTTCTTCGACTCGGCGCTGAAGATGGACGGGATCATCCGGTAGGTGGATCCGTTGCCGATCCCCGCGAGCACGAACAGCATCAAGAAGGCGAGCAGGTACAGCGGGAAGCTCTTCATCTCCAGGGCGGCCATGATGAGCGCCACCGCCGTGGCCATCGCGCCGAACACCGCGATGGTGATCTTCGCGCCGCCGCCGAGTTTGTCCGAGAGCCAGCCGCCGAACGGCCGCGAGAAGGAACCGACCAGTGCACCGAGGAAGGCGAGGTTACCGACGGTCGAGATCCAGCCGATGCTCGCCAGACCCGGGAAGTTGGCCTTGATGAGCGTGGGGAAGGCGAACGAGAACCCGATGAACGAACCGAAGGTACCGATGTACAGGAACGCCATCACCCAGGTGTGCCGGTTGGTCAGCGCCGGTGTGTAGGAGCGTCCGTCGGATTTCGCGGTGGACAGGCTGTCCATATAGCGCAGCGCGCCGAACGCGGCGGCCAGGATGAAGGGGATCCACACCAGTACCGACAGGGTGATCCCGAATCGGTACCCGGCGGCGTCCTTCGCGGTGAGATGCGTGCCCAGCGTGATGAGCAGCGGTACCAGCAGCTGGGTCTGGGCTACACCCAGATTGCCACCCGCGGCGTTGATCCCGAGTGCCGCGCCCTTCTTGCCGTCGGGGAAGAAGAACGAGATATTGGCCATCGACGAGGAGAAATTGCCGCCCCCGAACCCGGACAGCGCGGCCAGGATGACGAACACCCACATCGGGGTGCCCGGCTGGTTGACGAAGTAGACGAGGCCCAGGGTGGGGATGAGCAGCATCGCTGCGCTGAACGCGGTGAAGGCCCGGCCACCGAATCGCGGGATGGCGAAGGTGTAGGGGATACGCAGGGTCGAACCGACCAGTGTCGGAACGGAAGTGAGCAGCAGCGCATTGCCGACCGCGGTCGGGTCGCCTTTGCCGAGGCCGTCGAGGAAGGCGAATCCGGCAGCGCCCATGCCGGTTACGACGCTGGCCCACAGGACCCAGATGCTGAATCCGAGATTCTCCGCGAACACCGAGAACAGCAGATTCTTCCGGGCGGTGCGATCGGCGCCGGCTTTCCAGAACCGCTCGCTGTCGGGTTCCCACCGGTCGATCCAGCGACCCCGGCGCTGGTGGGTGAAAGTCGTTGCTGTATCTGGTGTTTGCCGGCCGGTGTCGGCTATCGCGGTCATCGGCGTCCCTCTCGTCGTTACTCGGCGGCCCCCCGGACGGGGTGCCCGGCCGCGGTGGCCGGGCGGTCGAGTGCGGTGTCGTGACGTGAGAAAACGCTAGAAGCCGGGTGTTTCGATGAAATAGCGCGCAATGACGATCGCCACAATTCCCGCTCACGGAGCATGAACACCCGGGTGATCGGTCCGTAACCTCGCTGGAACGCAGGGGAACCGTGCCCGCCGGTGTTGTGTCCCGGGAGGTTCAGCGACCCGGGTAGTCGGCCAGCAGGGTGTCGAGGAAACAACGGGTGGTCCGGGCGGCCTTCTCGGCGTCGCCGTCGACGATCGCCTGCACCAGTTCACGGTGTTCGGCGGCGTACCAGCTGTCGATCCGGTCGGTCCGCGACCGGATCGAGGATTCGATGTAGCCGAGTATCGAATCGTAGAACTCGATGTAGACGGCGTTTCCGCTGGCGAGCACGATCGCCCGGTGTAGCTGGACATCGGCTTCGATGGCCGCGGTGCGGTCCACCCGCCACAGCCGGTTGCGGTCGTCGAGCAGCCGGCGCAGGGTGGCGATATCGGAATCGTCGCGCCGGTGCGCGGCCAGCGCGGCGGCGGTCGCCTCCAGGCCGTGCCGTAACTCCAATACGTCGCGTTCGGCGGCCTCGGCGAAGTATTTGGACAGGGTCCCGCCGACTTCCGACGTCGCGATGACGTAGGTGCCGGAGCCCTGCCGCCGTTCCAGCATGCCGGCATGGACCAGCGCCTGGACGGCTTCGCGTAGGGTGTTGCGGCCGGTGCCGGTGAGTTCGGCCAATTCGGGTTCGGTGGGGATCCGCGTCCCGATCGGCCATCTTCCCGAGCGGATATCCTCTTTGAGTTGCTCGGTCACCTGGGCGATGAGACTGGTGCGGCGCACGCTTTGCACGGCAACAGAGTACCGCCCATCACAAAGTTATTGCCCCAGTCATAGGGTCATCCTATGATTTCTCGGTGACTGCTGCGCTGCCCGAAACCACCCAAGCGGCCGACCCACCCCTCGAGCAGCGGAAACGCAGTCTGATCGAGGGCCGCCTGCTGGTACTCGCAGCCATCGTCATGTCCGCGCTGGTCCTGCGGGTCGCCGTTACCGCGTTCACACCGCTGGCCGACGATATCGGCCGGGAGATCGGCTACTCCACCGCCGTCGTCGGCGTCTTCGGCATGATCCCCACGCTGATGTTCTCCATCACCGGGCTGCTGACGCCGATGCTGGTCCGGCTGCTCGGCCTGGAACGGACCGTGCTGGTCGCGATGGCCGCAGCGGGTACGGGCATGCTGGTCCGGGTCCTGGTCTCCGGGACCGTCGAGCTGCTGCTGTTCTCCGCGCTGGCGCTCGGCGGGATGGGTATCGGCAATATCGTGGTTCCGCCCCTGGTCAAGCGTTACTTCCCGGATCGGCTCGCCACCGTGAGCGCGCTCTACATCACGATGGTGCAGATCGGCACCGTGCTGCCGGCGCTGGTGGCGGTACCGCTGGCCGAGGCGCACGGATGGCGTATCTCGCTGGGTGTGTGGGCACTGCTCGGCTTCGCGGCCGCGGTGCCGTGGATCGGCGTCCTGCGGGTGCGCCGTGGGCGCGCGGCCGCCGATACGACCGGCCTGCCCGACCCCGGCAGCGCCCCGGCTCCCCAGGTGTGGCGGTCACCGCTGGCCTGGGGGATGGCGGCAACCTTCGGGATGACCTCCCTGACCACCTATTCGGTGTTCACCTGGCTGCCGACGATTCTCGCCGACGCCGGTGCCGATGCTGCCTTCGGCGGCTCGATGGTCGCCCTGTTCGCACTCGTCGGACTGGTCGCCGCCCTGACCGCGCCCACGGTCGCCGCCCGGCTCACCAATCCCTATCCGGTGGTTGTGGGCTGCGCGGCATGTTTCTTCGTCGCCTTCGCGGGATTGCTCTTCGCGCCCATGAGCGTGCCGGTGCTGTGGGTCGCGATCCTTGGCCTGGGCCCGAGTACCTTCCCGATGACACTCACCCTGATCAATCTGCGCACCCGCACACCGGCCGGTTCGGCGGCGCTGTCGGGGTTCACCCAGGGCGTGGGTTACGCACTGGCCTGTGTCGGACCACTGGTGTTCGGCATGCTGCATACGCTCACCGGCGGATGGACGGCACCGTTCGCGCTGCTCTGTGTGGCGGTGCTGGTGCTGCTGGCCGGTGCCTGGCAGGCCTGTAAACCGCGGATGCTCGAGGATTCGATCGCCGCGCGCTGAGCTCACGGATCCGGGACATGTCACCGGATCCGGCGCCACCGGTCGCGTCCGGGCGTGACGCGGGTCATCATCGCGAGGTGCCCTCACCGCACAGATCTGCGGATATGGGCTCTTCTTCACCGGCGGAAATGCCGACGTCACAACGGGTTAACATCGGCCGCCTTCTCACCTGAGCGGTTCGAACCGCGTGAGAAACCGTTGATTCGACGGTCATTTTGGGCAGCATTTCCGCAATACCGGTTTCCTACCGTGGGGTCGAACCACATTGGGAGGCCCTTTGAGTACGCAGACCGAAAGCCGCGGCGACGCCGGATCGGCGATCTTGCGGCGGCCGAAGCTGGAGCGCTGGGACGCCGAGGACACCGCGGCCTGGGCGGCGGGCGGTAAGAAGATCGCGACACGAAATCTGATCTGGTCGGTCGTCGCCGAGCACATCGGATTCTCCATCTGGTCCATCTGGTCGGTCATGGTGCTGTTCATGCCGACCGAGACCTATGGAATCGACGCGGCCGGCAAGTTCTTCCTGGTCGCCGTCCCGACTCTGGTCGGCGCCGTCCTGCGCATCCCGTACACGGTTGCCACGGCCCGGTTCGGCGGCCGCAACTGGACGGTGTTCAGCGCGGCAGCGCTGCTGGTCCCGGCCGGACTCACCCTGTACTTCGTGAATCAGCCCGGTACGTCCTATACGACCTTCCTGATCGTGGCGGCGTTCGCCGGCCTGGGCGGTGGCAATTTCGCCTCCTCGATGACCAATATCAATGCCTTCTATCCGCAGCGGCTCAAGGGCTGGGCCCTGGGAATGAACGCGGGCGGCGGCAATATCGGCGTCCCCGTCATCCAGCTGTTCGGGCTGCTGGTCATCGCGACCCTCGGCAACGAGTACGCCTCGGTGATCTGTGCGGTCTATCTGGTGCTGGTGGTGCTCGCCGGCCTCGGCGCAGCCTTGTTCATGGACAACCTGCCCGGTCAGAAGGCTGATCTGTCCTACATGCTCACCGCGTTGAAAGTGCCGCAGTCCTGGGCGGTTTCGTTCCTCTACATCGGTACGTTCGGCTCGTTCATCGGATACAGCTTCGCGTTCGGCCAGATCCTGCAGATAAGTTTCGTCGCCGGCGGTGACACCGCCGCGCAGGCCACGCTGCACGCCGCGCAGATCGCGTTCATCGGACCGCTGCTCGGATCGATCGCCCGCCCCTACGGCGGCAAGCTCGCCGATCGGATCGGCGGCGGCCGGGTGACGGTGTGCACCTTCGCGGCCATGATGGTCGCGGCGGTGGTGGTGGCGTCGGCCTCGACCGTCGCCGACGGCTCGCACAAAGGTTTCTCGGGTCCGGTGCTGGGCGTGCTGGTAGCGGGTTTCGTGGTGCTGTTCCTCCTGTCCGGCCTGGGCAACGGCTCGGTCACCAAGATCATCCCGTCGGTTTTCGACGCCAAATCGCGCAGCCTGGCCACCGGCCCCGCCGAACGCGCCGCCTGGGCCCAGAACACCTCCGGCGCGCTGATCGGATTCGTCGGTGCCGTCGGCGCGCTCGGCGGAGTCGGGATCAACCTGGTGTTGCGGTCGTCCTACTCCTCGACCCAATCGGCCACCACCGCCTTCTGGGTGTTCACGGCGTTCTACATCGCCTGCGCCCTGGTCACCTGGGCGGTGTTCCTGCGCCGGCCCGGGACCCGCACCCGCTCCCACGGCCACCAGGTCGTCGTGGAAGCCGAGGCCCTGGTCCGCCGGGCCGAAGGCGGCCCTCGCGACTCCGCCCACCCCACCGAAGCCCGGTCCGCCCGGTCGTCGGCGAGCCTCTGAAACCGGATCCCCACGGAGGACACCATGAACGCACAGCGCAGAACAGTCGTCGTCGCCGGTCACGGCATGGTCGGGCACCGGTTCGTCGAGGCGATCCGGTCGCGCGACGATGCGGGACAGTGGCAGGTCGTCGTCCTCGGCGAAGAGAAACTGGCTGCCTACGACCGGGTCGGCCTGTCCTCCTACGTGGGCAACTGGGAAGCCGCCTCGCTGGCACTACCGGGCAACGAGTACGCCGGTGACGATCTGGTGGAGCTGCGCCTCGGCCAGCGAGCCGAGACCATCGACAAGGACGCCCAGAAGGTCACCACCACCTCCGGTGAAGTCCTCGATTACGACGCGCTGGTCCTGGCGACCGGTTCCTACCCGTTCGTGCCACCCGTGCCGGGGCACGAACATCCGGAATGCTTCGTCTATCGGACCATCGAGGACCTCGACGGGATCAGGGCCGCCGCCGACGCCGCCGGACCGGGCGCGCACGGTGTCGTCGTCGGCGGTGGCCTGCTCGGACTGGAGGCCGCCAACGCGCTGCGGCTGCTCGGACTGACTCCCCACGTGGTGGAGTACAACGACCGCTTGATGCCCGCCCAGGTGGACGAGGGCGGCGGCGCGATCCTGGAGAAACTGGTCACCGATCTGGGGCTGGCCGTGCACACCGGGGTCGGCACCGCCGGAATCGACCGCGACGACGCGGCCGATCCGGCCGAACGGCTGCGGATCACCCTCTCCGACGACAGCGCGATCGATGCCGCGCTGGTGGTGTTCTCCGCGGGTGTCCGCCCGCGGGACCAGATCGCGCGTGACGCCGGCCTCGAGGTCGGCCCGCGCGGCGGCGTGATCACCGATCTGGGTCTGGCCACCTCCGATCCGAACATCTACGCCATCGGCGAATGCGCGGCGATCGAGGGTGTCTGCTACGGCCTGGTGGCTCCGGGATACACCACCGCGGAGATCGTGGCCGACCGGTTGCTGGGCGGTGCCGGCGAGTTCCCCGGCGCCGATATGTCCACCAAGCTGAAACTGCTCGGGGTGGACGTGGCGAGCTTCGGCGACGCACACGGCACCACCGAGGGCGCGCTGTCGGTGGTGTTGCACGACGCGGCCCGCGGTACCTACGCCAAGCTGGTGATCTCCGATGACGCGCAGACCCTGCTCGGCGGCATTCTGGTGGGCGACGCCACCCAGTACGCCGCGCTGCGCCCGCTGGTGGGCCGGCCGCTACCGGCCGAACCTGCCGCGCTGATCTCGCCGGCCGGTGCCGAACTGGGGGCCGACGCACTGCCCGACGAAGCGCAGATCTGCTCCTGCAACGATGTGAGCAAGGGGGCCATCTGCGGCGCGATCGCCGAGGGTGCCTGCGATATCCCGGCCATCAAGGCCTGCACCAAGGCCGGTACCTCCTGCGGCGGTTGTGTGCCGATGATCAAGAAGGTGCTCGAACAGTCCGGTGTCGAGATGTCCAAGGCGCTGTGCGAGCATTTCGCGCAGTCGCGCGCGGAACTGTTCCAGATCGTGCAGGCCACCGGTATCCGCACCTTCTCCGAACTGATCGCCCGGCACGGGAAGGGCACCGGCTGCGATATCTGCAAGCCGACCGTGGCCTCCATCCTGGCCTCCACCTCCAGTGAGCACATCCTGGAGGGTGAACAGGCCGCGCTGCAGGACACCAACGACCACTTCCTGGCCAATATGCAGAAGAACGGCACCTACTCGGTGGTGCCGCGCATGCCGGGCGGGGAGGTCACGCCGGAACAGTTGATCGTGATCGGCGAGGTCGCCAAGGAGTTCGGGCTGTACACCAAGATCACCGGTGGACAGCGGATCGACCTGTTCGGGGCGCGGGTGGAACAGTTGCCGCTCATCTGGAAGCGGCTCGTGGACGCCGGAATGGAATCGGGCCACGCGTACGGAAAATCGCTGCGCACCGTCAAGAGCTGTGTCGGGTCCACCTGGTGCCGGTACGGCCAGCAGGACTCGGTGGGCATGGCCGTACTGCTGGAGAAGCGTTACCGTGGTCTGCGGTCGCCACACAAGTTGAAGCTCGCGGTCTCCGGATGCGCACGTGAATGCGCCGAGGCCCGAGGCAAGGATGTGGGCGTCATCGCCACCGAGAACGGATGGAACCTCTATGTCGGCGGTAACGGCGGTCTCACGCCCAAACACGCGGTGCTGCTGGCCGGGGATCTCGACGACGAGACCCTGATCTCCTATATCGACCGCTACCTGATGTTCTACATCCGCACCGCGGACCGGTTGCAGCGCACCGCGCCGTGGCAGGATGACCTCGGTATCGATTACATCCGTGCGGTGGTGTGCGAGGACAGCCTCGGCATCGTCGCCGACCTGGAGCAGGCGATGGCCGGTCATGTGGCCGGTTACCGCGACGAATGGGCCGCGGTCCTCGACGACGAGGAGAAGCTCTCCCGGTTCGTATCGTTCGTCAACGCCCCGGCCGAGGCCGACCCGACCATCGCCTTCGACGAGAGCGGTGAACGCAAGGTCCCGGTGTTGCTCGGCCTCCCCGGCATGCCCGGAGGAGGTAGCGGAGCGTGACCACGCAGGGCGTGCCGGGGAGGC
>NZ_JBSFDZ010000057.1:0-28642 GCF_053594175.1 Nocardia sp. NPDC001965 | reverse complement strand
AGCGACGGAGCGGGGGAGCGAAGCGGAGGAGCGCAGGAGTGAAGAACCGGGGTCACGAGGGCCCCGACCCCGCGGCGCCGGAGGCGACGCCATAGCTACAGAACCGGGGTCACGAGGGCCCCGACCCGCCCCGCCGGAGGCGGGGCAGATGACTCAGTAGGCGCTGTTGACGTTGTCCATGCCGCCGTAGCGGTGGAAGGCGTAGTTGCAGGCCGCCGCGATGTTGGAGACCGGGTTCCACACGTCGAACGCGGTGCCGGGCACATGGTAGGCGGCGAAGGTGGGGTCGATCACCTGGAGCAGGCCCTTGGAGGGGATGCCCATGACGGCGTTGGAGTCCCACAGGTTGATGGCAGCCGGGTCGCCCGAGGATTCACGCAGGATGTTCCGCTTGATTCCGTCGTAGCTGGCGGGGATGCCGTTCTTGGCCAGGATGTCCATGGCTTCCTGGATCCAGCCGTCCAGGTTGTTGGGGTAGACCGGGGCCGGGGCGGGCGCGGGCGCCGCTTCGGGAGCCGGGGCCGGGGCGGGGAGCGCTTCGGGGGCGGGAGCCGGGGCCGGGATCGGCGCTGCTTCGGGAGCGGGCGCCGCGACGGCGGCGGCTTCGATGGCGGCGGGTGCCTGTTCGGCGACCACGGCAGCCCGGCTGGGGGTGCTGTCGTCGGCCATGGAGACCGCGGAGGAGGCGGTTACGGCGACGATGCCGGCCGTGGCGAGGGCGAAGCCGATGGCTTCACGCTTGGTACGACGGCGCAGGCTGGTGAAACGGTGGGAAGACATGATCGGATTCGGTTCCTTGTCGGGTCTCGGGATCCGGCCCGGTTCGGGCAGCACGGATCTTCGGCGCGGGCGAGTGGCTCGCTGCCGGAAAACATGGCTGTGCTGTTGTCGGGTTCTTTTGTGTGACACCGAACGCAGGCTGGTCCGGGTCCGGATGGCGCATATTGCGGTTACCGGGTGGTTTCCCGGTCCGTCGCGCCCGCAGGAACTCCACACTGTGGTGAAGTCGAGTGGACTCGAGTTCGGCTATCGCGATACCGTTTGTGGTTGTCGCGCCGGCGAATTTTCGCGGTTGTTTCCAACCTTGTGTCCACAACATCGCGGACTAGCCGAACTTCAGGTCTTTTCTGACCGGATCTCAGAATGGTCACAGTAGGTGAACAGAAGGTAAACGGAACCTGAGAAAATAATAAGTGCGATCTTGAAGTGCGAAATGAACGCGTTGTACCACTGCTGCGACCTGGGGGAATGGTTCTAAACCTCTTGTGGTGCAGGCCACAAAATTTCTGATCGGTAACGGTGGATTCAGGTGCTCGTGATGGTTCCGTGATTCGCCGGACGCACGATGACGGCACCGCCGCCGGGTTCGGGGGATCCCGGTCGTAGCGGTTTTTTCACCGCCGTACGCGCTTCAGGGGTGGAAGCGCGCCGTGGCGAAATGGTGTGATGAGGTCCTGCAGGCTCGGCGGCCGGGTCGCCGCCGGACCGGACCGATATCGGAAAGAGAGCCCGCGATGTACTCGACGACGAGTTATCCGCAGCTGTTCACCCCGCTCGAAGTCGGGAGCACCACACTGCGCAACAGGGTGGTGATGGGATCGATGCACACCGGCCTCGAGGACCGGGCCTGGGACGCCAACCGGCTGGCCGCGTACTTCGCCGAACGCGCGCGGGGCGGCGTCGGCCTGATCATCACCGGTGGTTACGCCCCCAATCGCACCGGCTGGCTGCTGCCGTTCGGCGCCAAACTGACCAACCGGACCGAGGCCTACCGGCACCGGACCATCACCCGCGCGGTACACGAGGCCGGCGGTCGGATCGCATTACAGATCCTGCACGCCGGGCGTTACGCCTACGTCCCCGGCAGCGTATCCGCTTCGTCGATCAAGGCCCCGATCAATCCGTTCCGCCCGCGTGCGCTGTCGGATCGCGGAATTCGACGGACCATCGACGATTATGTCCGCTGTGCCGAACTCGCCCGTTTCGCGGGATACGACGGTGTCGAAATCATGGGTGGGGAGGGCTATTTCATCAACCAGTTCCTCGCCCCGCGTACGAATAAGCGTACGGACCGCTGGGGCGGGTCCGCGGAGAACCGCCGCCGGCTCGCACTGGAAATAGTACGGCGCACCCGTGCCGCGGTCGGTCCCGATTTTCTGATCGTATTCCGTTTGTCGATGGCGGAATTGGTGGAGAACGGCCAGACCTTCGAAGAGATCCTCGCGCTGGCCCGGGAACTGGAAACAGCGGGGGTCAGTATTCTGAATACCGATATCGGCTGGCACGAAGCACGAGTGCCGACGATCGTGACCTCCGTACCGCGAGCGGCCTTCGTCGAATTCACCGCGAAGGTCACCGCGGCCGTGGGGATCCCGGTCTGCGCGTCGAACCGTATCAACATGCCGGAAACCGCCGAGGAGATCCTGACCCGCGGCGATGCGCAGCTGGTCTCGCTGGCCCGGCCGTTGCTCGCCGATCCGGAATGGGCCGACAAGGCCGCTACCGGGCGTACCGACGAGATCAACACGTGTATCGCCTGCAATCAGGCCTGTCTCGACCACGCCTTCCAGCACCGCACGGTCTCGTGCCTGCTGAACCCGCGTGCGGGCCGGGAAACCGAACTCGTCCTGCTGCCCACCCGGCGGGCGAAGACCATCGCCGTCGTCGGGGCGGGTCCGGCCGGCTTGTCGGCGGCGGTGAACCTCGCCGAGCGCGGTCACCGGGTGGATCTGTACGAGGCCCTGGACCGGATCGGCGGTCAGTTCGATATCGCCCGCCGTATTCCGGGAAAAGAGGAATTCGACGAGTCGATTCGCTATTTCACGCGCAAACTCGAACTCACCGGCGTCCAGGTGCATCTGAACACGCGCATCACCGCGGCCGAACTCGTCGACCGGCGTTACGACGAAGTCGTCCTGGCGACCGGAGTCCGGCCCCGGATCCCCGATATCCCGGGTATCGACCATCCCATGGTGCTCTCGTACGCGGAACTGGTGCGGGACGGGAAGCCGGTCGGCAAGCGGGTCGCGGTGATCGGCGCGGGCGGTATCGGGTTCGATGTGAGCGAATACCTGGTCGTCGACGGACACCCCACGCTGAAGCCGGACGAGTGGCGGCAGGAATGGGGTGTCGATCCCGACGACGAACAGGTGCGCGGCCAGTTGCGGGTGGCCCGCCCCGCACCCGCGGCGCGTGAAGTCGTGCTGCTACAGCGCAAGGACACCGCGTTCGGGAGGGGCCTCGGCAAGACGTCGGGCTGGGTTCATCGCGCGGCATTGAAAGCCAAAGGGGTGGAGCAGATCGGCGGCGTGAACTACGAGCGGATCGACGACGAGGGACTGCACATCAGTTTCGGCCCGCACCGCGAACGACCTCGGGTGCTCGGCGTGGACAATGTGATCGTCTGCGCCGGACAGGAACCGGTCCGCGAACTCGAATCGGAGCTCACGGCCGCCGGGGTACCCACACATCTGATCGGTGGCGCGGAACTCGCCGCCGAACTCGACGCCAAACGTGCCATCGACCAGGGGACTCGACTGGCGGCCCGGCTGTGAGGTCCGGGCCGGGCCACGCGTCCCCGCGTGGCCCGGCCCGCGGCCCCGGAAAATCTGTTTTACCGGTTCACGGCGCGCGGTAAGGTGGCGGCTTTGTGTCCGCGCAACACAGGGGGTGACCGTGCCGGCCGTTGCGGTCGATCTCCGGGGCACAGCCGGTGTCTACCGGCGGTTGCTGGTGGCCGGCTTCCGCCGGCAATGGCATTACAAACTGGCGATGTTCGCGGGACTGTTCACCAACTGTGTCTTCGGCTTCGTCCGCGCGGCGGTGATGGTGGCCGCGATCGGCGCCACCGGCGGATTCGCGGGATACGACGCGGGCAGTATCGGCGCCTATGTGTGGATCTCCCAAGGCCTGCTCGGTGCGATGCAGTTCATGGCGGCGGAAATCGAACTGGCCGAACGGGTCCGCACCGGCGATATCGCCATCGACTTCCTGCGCCCGGTCGATGTACAACTGGGCAATCTCGCCGCCGACCTCGGCCGGGCACTGTGCACGCTGATCCCGCGCGGTATCCCGAGCCTGCTGATCGGTTCGCTCACATTCGGGCTGGTGCTGCCCACCACACCGGAGTCCTATCTGCTCGGTGCGCTGAGCATCGTGCTCGCCGCCGCCATCTCGTACCTGTCGCTGTTCGCATTGACGATGATCGGCTTCTGGGTCGTGGAGACCCGCGGCTTCCGCTCGCTCTACCAGACCGCGGGTACCTTCCTCGCCGGACTGTTCGTACCGGTGCACATCTTCCCGGACTGGTTGCGCGCCATCGCCGAGTCGACGCCGTTTCCGTCGATGCTGCAGGTACCGGTGGATGTGCTCTCCGGCCGGGCGACCGGATGGGATGCGGCCCACCTGGTGGGCACCCAGATCTTCTGGCTGCTGGTGATGGGCGTACTCGGCCGGGTCGTGCTGGCGGCGGGCCGGCGGAAGCTGGAGGTACAGGGTGGTTGAGACGACGGTCCGGCCGCCGGCACGAGGTGTCGCGGCAGGTTCGCGGTTCGGGCCCTACGCCGCGGTCCTGCGATCCCGGATCCAGGCGCAGCGGGTCTACCGGCTGTCCTTCGCCAGCGACGCGGCGGGCGCCACCATGGTCGGCCTCGTCGAGTTCGCGGAAGTGTGGGTGGTGTTCAACCAGGCGAAAGTCCTGGGCGGCCTGGATCTGGACGCCGCGCTACTGCTGTTCGGACTGAGCAATCTGGCCTTCGCGCTGGCCCAGCTGATGTGCGGGCATCTGGACAAACTCCCGAACCTCATCCGCCTGGGGATGCTCGATATCTACCATCTGCGCCCGCAGCCGGTGCTGCTGCAATTGATCACCAGCGATTTCTCGTTGCGCAGGCTGGCGCGGGCCACGGTCGCACTGGCGGTGCTCACCGCCGGACTGATGCGCAACGATATCGACTGGTCGCCGCAGACGATCCTCCTGATCGGGCTGACGGTGGTGAGTGCGACCGTGCTCTTCGCCGGGCTGTTCGTCGTGGCCGCCGGCTGTCAGTTCTTCCTCATCGACGGGGCGGAACTGACGAACAGCTTCACCTACGGGGGTTCCTTCGCGGCAACACAACCTGCCTCGGTTTTCCCGACTCCTTTGAAATTACTGTTCTGCCTCGCGATACCGGTGGCGTTCACCGCGTACTTCCCGACGCTGGCGCTGCTCGGTCTACCGGGCCCGGCCGGGTTCCCGTCCTGGCTCGCCTGGGGGTCGCCGCTGGCGGCGGCATGGGTATGGGTACTGGCCTGGGGGATGTGGCGGTTCGGGACGAGGCACTATCAGAGCGGCGGTGGCTGAAATGGATCATCGGAACGCGGCGGGGACCGCCGGTATCGTCGAGGTCGACGGACTGACCCGGCGTTTCGCGCGCCGGACGGGGAAGGGTCTGCGGTCGCGGCGCGAGGTCGTCACCGCGGTCGATGCCATGACCTTCCGGATCGAGCGGGGCGCGGCGGTCGGCTATATCGGCGCCAACGGCGCCGGCAAGTCCACCACCATCAAAATGCTCACCGGCATTCTGGTCCCCACCTCCGGCTCGGTGCGGACCTGTGGACTGGATCCCATCCGGCAGCGCCGGGAGCTGGCGAGCCGGATCGGAGTCGTCTTCGGGCAGCGCTCGCAGCTGTGGTGGGATCTACCGCTGCGGGAATCGTTCACCATCCTGGCCGCCATCCATCGGCTGGAAGCCGCGGCGGGGCGTTCGCGCACCGCGGAGCTGGTCGAGCAGCTGGAGATGGCCGATACGCTCGACACCCCGGTCCGGCAGCTGTCACTGGGGCAGCGGATGCGTGCCGAGGTCGCGGCGGCCCTGCTGCACTCCCCGGAGTTGATCATCCTGGACGAACCCACCATCGGCCTGGATGTGCTCTCCAAACAGCGGCTGCGCGAATTCCTGCGCGCCGAGCGGGCCGAACGCGGTACCACCCTGATCCTGACAACGCACGATATGGGCGATATCGAGCGACTCTGCGACCGGGTGCTGGTGGTGGACCACGGGCGATTGGCCTACGACGGCTCGCTGCCCGGCCTGGGCGCGACGGTGGGCGCGCAACGGATGCTGGTGGTGGACCTCACCGGACCCACCCCGGCCCTCGACGGACTGTCCGGTGCGGAACTGGTCGCCTTCGAGGCGGACGGCATGCGACAGCGATTGGCCTTCGACGCCGATACGACCACCGCCGCGCAGTTGCTCGCCGAAGTCTCGGCCCGCGCCGAGGTGCGCGATCTGTCGATCGAGGAACCCGATATCGAGGACATCGTGCGGCGTCTCTACGAGACGGTCCGCTGAAAGCACGATGCCGGGCCCCGGTGGGGGTCCGGCATCGGCTCGGTCGTATCGGGACGTCAGGTCTGCGCGTTGCCCGCTTTCCACTCGGGCCACGGGATGTTCCAGTCACCCAGGCCGTCCACCCCGGGCAGCACGGGGCCCACGGTGTTCGTCACGATGGCGATATCGCCCCGCTTGGCCGTGTTGTACACCCACTGGGCGTCCTCGGGGCTGAGGTTCAGGCAGCCGTGACTGGTGTTGGTATTGCCCTGTGCTCCCAGCGACCACGGGGCCGAATGGAAGAAGATCCCGCTGTAGGACATCCGGGTGGCCCAGTCGACATCGGTGCGGTACCCGGTGGGCGAGTTCACCGCGACGCCGTAGGTGGACGAGTCCATGACGATGTGCTCGTGCCGGTCGGCCAGGATGTACACCCCGTTGTTGGTGGGGGTGTCGTCCTTGCCCATCGACGTCGGCATCGTCCGGATGACCTGCCCGTTCTTCTCGACCGTGACCATCTTCGTGTTGTCGTCGGCCTTGAAGACGACCGCGTCACCGATGACGAAGTTCGAGTGGATGTCGTCCTGGCCGTAGAGCCCGTTGCCCAGGTCCTTGCCGTAGACGTTCACGTCGATCGTGACCTTGGTGCCGACGTTCCAGAAATGTTCGGGACGCCAGCGGACCTCGCGGTTGTTCACCCAGTAGAACGCGCCCTCGACCGGCGGGTCGGTTTTGATGGTGATGGCGTCCTGCGCAGCCTTGCGATCGGGGATGTTCTCGTCGAACTGGACCGCGACCGGCTGGCCGATGCCGACGACCTCGCCCTCGCCGGGCACCAGGTACGGCTTGGTGACATTACCGGGCGCCGTTGTGGTGAAACTCATACCCGCAGTGGACGCGCCGCCCAGTCCGTTGGCCCGCGCCTGCAGCCGGTAGGTCTTGCTGTAACCGAGGGGCTCGGTGGTGGACCAGCTGCGGCCGTCGGCCGCGAGCTGCCCGGCCACCGGCTGATCATCCGGATTGAGCAGGGCGACATCGGTGAACAGGCCGTCGGTGATCTCGAACTTCATCCCCGCGGCCGGGGAGACGCCGATATCACCGTCCTTGACGGGGGCCACGAGCTTGGGCTTGATCAACTCGGTGATGGGATTGCGGTCGATGGCGACGGTCCCGTCCGTGGCCTTCGAGGACGTGCAACCGGTCAGCACCATCGCGACCAATGTGACCAGGACCAGCGGTCCGAGTATCCAACGGACCGGCCTACGCCGATCGCCTGTACGCATATCAACCCCGTTTCAAGTCCCGGCGCACCCGCTACGCGCCGATGGCTTCGGATCCGACCGATTACCGCTCACCTCGACCCACGGCGGCGGGATCGGTCGAGACCACGTCCAACTATTCTGCCAGCCGTGTGGGGGTGATCCCAATCGCCGATGATCACGTCCGGCGCCACTGGCCCACCAAGACATAGGCTTCCGCGCGCCTTCCGTTACCGGTGTCGGCCGGGTCACACCCGTCCGACCGACTATCGATTTCACTTCTGCGGCCCGAGCCTGTTAATGTCTGTCCCGCACCGATCGACGGGGCATGCGCCATTAGCTCAATTGGCAGAGCAGCTGACTCTTAATCAGCGGGTTCGGGGTTCGAGTCCCTGATGGCGCACTTCGAGTCGAAAGACATTTCCGACTATAGGGTTTGCGCTCGGCGCCCGTACATTCGAACGGCCCAGACGTGATCAACCCGCTATCTTGCCGTATTTCGACCGTGGCTGGGCCCCGGTCATCGGCCACTCGGTCGTAGCCCGGTCTATCCGCCCCGGATCCATTAGGGTGCGCGGTATGAGCGAGGCGAACGCGCGGGTGGGGCGCGGGCAGGTGGTCGCGTGGGGATTCTGGGACTGGGGGTCCGCCGCGTTCAACGCAGTGATCACCACCTTCGTTTTCGCGGTATACCTCACCGACAGCGTGGGCGACGATCTGCCGGGTGGTATCTCGGCCAGCGCCTGGCTGGGCTGGGCGCTCGGATTCGCCGGTCTGGTCGTCGCGGTGACCGCGCCGGTCACCGGTCAGCGTTTCGACGCGACCGCGAACCGTAAACGTTCGCTCGGCATCATGACCGCGGTCGTCGTGATCCTGACGGCGGCGATGTTCTTCGTTCGCGACGAGTACTCCTATCTGTGGCTCGGCCTGGTGCTGCTCGCGCTGGGCTCGGTTTTCCTCGAGCTCGCCACCGTGCCCTACAACGCGATGCTGCGCCAGGTGTCGACCCCGGCCACGCTCGGCCGGGTCTCCGGATTCGGCTGGGCCATGGGCTACTTCGGCGGCATCTTCCTGCTGCTGATCTGCTATTTCGGGTTCATCGCCGGTGACGGCCCGCAGCGTGGGTTGCTCGGTGTGCCCACCGCGGACGGGCTGAACATCCGGCTGGTCGTGGTGCTGGCCGCCGTCTGGTTCGGGGTTTTCGCACTGCCGGTGCTCTTCGCGGTTCCCGAGGTGTCGCGTACCCGGGCCGATCCCGGGGCCGCGAGCGTGGGTCTGCTCGGCTCCTACCGGGTGCTGTGGCGGGATCTGCGGGAGCTGTGGGCCCTGGACCGGACGGTCATCTGGTTCCTGCTGGCCAGCGCTGTTTTCCGGGACGGCCTGGCCGGGGTCTTCGCCTTCGGTGCGGTGCTGGCGGTACAGGTGTACGGGATCAGCGAATCAGATGTGCTGCTGTTCGGGATCGCCGCCAATGTCGTCGCGGCGCTGGGCGCGATCGTGGCGGGGCGGTTCGACGATACGGTCGGGCCCAAACGGGTGATCGCGGTCTCGCTGCTGTCGGCGGTGGTGTGCGGGGCCGTCCTGCTGGTGGTGTCGGGCGCCGGGATGTTCTGGATCTTCGGTCTGGCTCTGACCCTGTTCGTCGGTCCGGCGCAGGCGTCGGCGCGGTCGTTCCTCGCCCGGCTGACGCCGCCGGGGCGTGAGGGGCAGCTGTTCGGGCTGTACACCACGACGGGGCGGGCCGCCTCGTTCCTGGCACCCACCCTGTTCGGCCTGTTCGTCTGGGCGTTCGGGGCCGACCGTGCCGGTATCGGCGGGCTGCTGGTGGTGTTGGGGGCCGGGCTGATCGCCCTGCTGTTCGTGCCCGCTCCGGACGCCTCGGGGCGGGAGCAGCCCGCGCAGACACCGGTCGCGTGAGGCCGGTGCTCAGGGCTTCCAGGCGCCCATGCCGAGGGCGATCAGGCGGATCTGCTGGATCGTGCGGTCGATGACCGCCGGTTCCTCGCGCGGGGTCGCGGCGACATAGTCGGCGATGCCGTCGATCACCGTGGCGACGAGCAGGTCGGCCGCCACTTCCAGATCGCTCGGTGACCATTCGTCCAGCGCCGGGATCCGGGACAGGTCGGCCACCAGTTCGCGCACGATCAACTGCAGTTCCAGCGCGATGGCCGAACGCAGTGCCGGACTGCCGCCGCGCTGCTCACGGATCAGAAACCCGTACAGCTCCCGTTTCCGGCCGACCTCGCCGAAAACGAAACGTACGGTCTCCGAGAGCCGGGCGTCGGGTGTCCGGCGTAGCTGCCGCAGCGCCAGGCGCAGCGCCTGGACGCCCTCGTCCACCAGCGTGGCGCCGAGGTCGTCCAGCGAATCGAAATGCCGGTAGAAGGCGGTCGGGACGATACCGGCCGAGCGGGCGATCTCACGCAGGCTCAGTGCGCCGAAACCACGTTCCGCGGCCAGTGCCAGCGTGCCGACGAGTAGGGCCTGCCGGGTGCGCTCCTTGCGCTCGACGCGGCTCGCTCCCTGATCCGTCATTTCAGTGAGCATACAGCCGTTCACCATTTACCCTTCTCCCTTTTGTCGTCCGCGTCACATCTCTTACTGGTTGACAGTCCCGGCGGGGTATCCGGCACACTGGTTGAGTGTACAGGCGTACACCGAAATGAATTCAAGCTCGTGACGTGACCGACAGACAGGGACGGAGAACTCCCATGGTGGCCCTCCTCGATCTGGTGCAGACCCTGACCACACCGCATCCGGTGGACCGGTACCTGGAACTCGTGCGACCAATGCTCACCGTCCGCGATATGCGGGCCCGGATCGTCGACGTGGACCGATCGGTCCCGGGCACGATCTCGCTGAGCCTGCGCCCGACCCGGCAGTGGGACGGGCTACGCGCCGGCCAGTTCGTGCAGCTGGGTGTGGTGATCGACGGAGTGCGGCAGCTGCGCTGCTATTCGCCGGTGAACTCCCAGCACGACCGCCGCCGCCGGCTCGACCTCACCCTCCGGGTCCATCCGCACGGTCTGGTGTCGCGGTATCTGCACGAACACGCCCGCCCCGGCATGATCGTGGACCTGGAACCGGCCTCCGGGGTGTTCCATCTCCCGGACCGGCGGCCGGGGCGGGTCCTGCTGATCAGCGGCGGCAGCGGCATCACACCTGTGCTGTCCATGCTGCGCACCCTCGTCGACGAAGGGTTCTCCGGCGAGGTGGTGTTCCTGCACTACGCGCGGTCACCGGAACTGGTGCCCTATCGCGCGGAACTCGCCGAAATCGCTGCCGCCCATCCGAATATCGCCATCGAGATGCGGTACCCGGAGCGGGACGGCCGAGGTTTCGACCGCGACGAACTCGGGCGGGTGGCCCCCTGGTTCGCCGACGCGCAGACCTACCTGTGCGGGCCGCCGCCGCTGATGGAATCGGTGCGCGAGGTGTACGCCGGCGCGGAGCTGAGTGAACGCCTGCACACCGAGGAGTTCGTGGCCTCCACCATCGCGGTGGACAGTGCGGAGGTCGGCGGAACCACCACCTTCTCCGCCAGCGGGGTAGCCGCGGAGAACACCGGGGCAACGCTTCTGGAGCAGGCCGAGGGTGCCGGGCTCCGGCCGGAGTTCGGGTGCCGGATGGGCATCTGCTTCTCGTGCACCTCGGTCCGGCGCAGCGGATGCACCCGCAACTTGCGCACCGGCGAACTGGAGGCCGACCCCGACCAGCCCATCCAACTCTGCGTCCAGGCCGCCGTCGGCGACGTGGACATCGAGATCTGATATCTGAGACGAAGGGGAGAAACAGATGACCATCCTCACCGAGACCAAGGACGGACCGCTGGTCCTCTCGCCCGATCAGGTCGAGGAGATCGGCCGCACACTCGACGAACTGCGCGATCGTATCGTCGCCGACCTCGGCGAACGCGATCGTCAGTACATCTACGACATCATCAAGGCGCAGCGCGGTTTCGAGATCGCCGGTCGCGGCCTGATGTACCTGGGTTTCCTGCCGCCGTTCTGGCTGGCTGGCGTGGCCGCGCTGAGCTTGTCGAAGATCCTCGACAATATGGAGATCGGCCACAACGTCATGCACGGCCAGTACGACTGGATGCGGGAGCCGGGCCTCAATTCACGTGTCTTCGAATGGGACAACGTGTGCCCGGGCGACCAGTGGAAGCATTCGCACAACTACATGCACCACACCTACACCAACATCCACGGTCGCGACCGGGATATCGGCTACGGCGTGCTCCGGATCGACGAGGGGCAGGACTGGAACCCGTACTACCTGGGCAACCCGGTGTACGCGTTCCTGCTGATGGTGTTCTTCGAGTGGGGCGTGATGCTGCACGACCTCGAAGCGGACAACATCGTCAAGGGCAAGCGCAGCTGGTCGGACCTCAAACCGCTGATCAAGGGTCAGCTCCGGAAATCCGGTCGGCAGGTACTCAAGGACTATGTGGCGTTCCCGCTGCTGACCGGTCCGCTGTTCCTGTCCACCCTGGCCGGGAACGCGACAGCGAACCTGGTGCGCAATGTGTGGGCCTACTCGATCATCTTCTGTGGGCATTTTCCCTCCGGTGTGCAGACGTTCACCGAAGAGGAGACCGCGGAGGAGACGCGGGGCGAATGGTATGTCCGGCAGATGCTCGGATCGGCCAATATCTCCGGTAGCCCGCTGTTCCACATCATGTCCGGGAATCTGTCGCACCAGATCGAGCACCACCTGTTCCCGGATCTGCCGGCCAACCGGTATCCGGAGATCGCCCCCGAAGTGCGCGCGCTGTGCGAGAAATTCGGGCTGCCCTACAACACCGGCCCGCTCGGCAAGCAGATCGGTTCCGTCTGGGCCAAGATCTTCCAGCTGGCTCTCCCGCCGCGGGTGCTGGAGTCCCGGCTGGCCAAGTTCCTGCCCGCTGCGCTGCGGAAACAGCCCGCTGCCGGTGTTATCGTGATGCGTCAGCAGAGTCCAACCGAAGCGGGCGTGTGATGATCGGCAAATTCGAGGCCAACAAGGATCTGATCCAGGAACTCACCTCGTCGGGCGCGCGCCGGGTCGGCAATATCGCGGGCATCATCACCGGCACTGTCTCGGAGGTGACCCGCGAAATCGGCGAATGGATCACCGACGCCATCGAGATGAACGAGGCCGCCGCCGCGGCCCGCCGGGATGCCGCCGCGGCCGGCGGCCGTGAAGATCACGCCGATGTGCGGGACAGTGCGGAGAGCCGGGATGTAGAGACCGGCTCCGCGCCGGTTCCGGGTTCCGGGGCGGTGCTCGACGCCGATATCGTCGACGCGGAGACCGCCGACCCGGGCCCCTCCGGCAAGCGGTACTGATCCGGATCGGAAGCCGCTCGGTGGGACAACTCACACCGGGCGGTTATCCATGGGCTAACCTCTGGTCGTGCCCGCCTATATCTCCTCGCCGGAGCTGACCTTCGGTTTCCTCTTCGCGCTGGAGGATCCCGAGCGGATCGCCGAGGTGGTGCGCGACCTCATGGAGCGCAAGACCGTATCGGTCTTCCGGCTGGCCCGGCTGTCCGACGACGACGGCCCACCGGAACGCTATGTCGTGAACTGGGCGGCGATCCCGCAGATATCCGTCACCACCAGCGCACCCGACGAAGCGGAACTGCGCGCTGAGCGGGTGATGCTCGTCAATGCCTTCCTGGGCGACGCGGGCGAGGTCCGGTTGTATTCGTCACAGGGGCAGGCGCCGCAGTAATCCGCAGGCCGCCCGCCCGCCGGTCCGTCCATCCGCCCGTTCGCGGGATCCCCGTGACTGGTGGTGATCCGTCGTTATCGAACTGTAGCCTTGGGGCCGGGGTTCCTGATCGAGCGATGGGTGATTGAGGAGTGGACGCAGTGGAGAACGTGATACGACTGCTGATCGTATTCGGGGGCACGCTGGTGGTGACGATCGCGATCGGCTGGGCCATCGACCGCGGGCTCCGTTACTGGTCGACCCGGCACCCGAATACCACCATTCCGAGCCTGCTGCGCCGGATCCAGCTGCCGTTGCAGCTGTTCCTCGGTTTCGCGGCGCTCCGGATCACCTACCCCCTGGCCGAGCTCGAGCTGCGGCAGGACGTGGTCATCCTCAGTGTGCTGGCCACCATGGTCACCATGTCGGCGGTCTGGCTGGTCGTCCGGATAGCCGACGCCGTGGCCGACGGCCTGCTCAACAGCTACTCCCGCCGCGCCCGTGATCCGCGCCGGGTGCGCCAGCTGAACACGCAGTTCACGCTGATCCGCCGGATCACGACCGCGGTACTGGCGGTCGCGACCGCGGCCATCGCCATGCTGGTCATGTTCCCGGGACTGCGCGTCCTGGGCACCTCGCTCCTCGCTTCGGCCGGCATCATCGGCATCATCGCCGGTGTGGCGGCCCAATCCACCCTCAGCAACCTCATGGCCGGTCTGCAGATCGCCTTCGGCGATTCGGTGAAGATCGGCGACACGGTCGTGGTCGAGGGCGAGATGGGCACTGTCGAGGAGATCTCGCTGTCCTTCCTGACCGTGCGTATCTGGGACGATCGTCGGCTGACCATGCCGGTGTCGTACTTCAACAGCAAGCCCTACGAGAACTGGTCGCGGGGCGGGCCGCAACTCACCGGCACGGTTTTCCTCTATCTGGACCACAGCACCCCGGTATCGGCGCTGCGCGAGCATCTCTACGCCTATCTCAGCGACCACCCCGATTGGGACGGCCGCAGCTGGAATCTGCTGGTGACCGACAGCACTCCCACGGGGATCGAGGTCCGGGCATCGATGACCGGCCGTGATTCGGATGCGGTGTGGTCGCTGCGCTGCGCTGTTCGCGAAGAACTGATCAGCTGGCTGAACGCGCAGCATCCGGGCGCGCTGCCGCGGCTGGCCGCGCTGGACGGTCTGGAAAAGTCCCCGGCTCGCTAGTCCGCGGGCCGGGGGTGGGCTCCCGTTGATCTCGATGCCGTGTCGGTACGGCGGGACGATCACGAATATATGTGTGATAGCTCACAATTGAGGGGCGGCCGAGCCGGTTGGGTCGGCCGGACCAGCACCCTCTAAGGAGCGTTGATCACGATGCCTGCTCCCGCCGGATACCCGGTCCGAGTCCGCGGCGATCTGGACCCCGCGCTGTCGCGCTGGATGTGGATCGTGAAATGGCTTCTCGCCATTCCGCACTACATAGTTCTGTTCTTCCTGCACATCGGTTATGCGGTGGTCACGGTGATCGCGTTCTTCGCGATCCTGTTCACCGGTAGATATCCCCGCGCCCTGTTCGACTACAGCGTCGGCGTCATCCGGTGGACCTGGCGCGTGAGCTTCTACGCGTGGTCTCCGGCGGGGACCGACCGATATCCGCCGTTCTCGCTATCGGCCGATGACGACTATCCGGCGGATCTCGCCGTCGACTATCCGCCGACCCTGCATCGCGGCCTCGTGCTGGTGAAATGGTGGCTGCTGGCGATTCCGCACTACCTGATCATCGGCGGTATGACCGGTGCCGCGTGGCTGGTCGGTGTCGACGACGCGGACGGCACGGTCAGTGCCGCGGGTATCCCGCTGATCGGTGTCCTCACCTTCGTCGCCCTGGTCGGTCTGCTCTTCGCCGCCCGCTATTCACAGGGGCTGTTCGATTTCGTGATGGGGATCAACAGGTGGATGCTGCGCGTACAGACCTATGCCTCGCTGTTGCGCGACGAATACCCACCGTTCCGATTGGATCAGGGAGCCCGGGACGAGGTCGCGCCCGTGGCCGGGACAGGCGCGCCCGTGGTCGATACGGGCAAACCCGCGGTCGATACCGATGAGTCCGGTGGCGAGGAAGGAAAGCCCGAGGTCTGAATCCGGTCCTAATGAAAGAGCCCGAGGACCTGTAGGTCCTCGGGCTCTTCAGGGTGAGTGACGGGACTCGAACCCGCGACAGCCAGGATCACAACCTGGTGCTCTACCAACTGAACTACACTCACCATCACCGATTCGCACCGGCGGCCTAGATAGTAGCGCGTCCACCCCTCCGCAAGCCAATCGGTTACCGGTGTGCCGGTCGGCCGAGCCTACGACCGGTCGTCTCCGGTGTGGTCGGATCCACTGCCGGAACCGGCAGCGGCAGCGACCTCGGTGGCGATCGCCGATATCTCCGCGGTCGACGGTCCCGGTGCGGGGACGAACGCGGTCCGCCGGTAGTACTCGAGCTCCCGGATCGATTCCTTGATATCGGCGAGCGCGCGATGGGCCAGGCCCTTCTCCGGCTGGCCGAAATAGATTCGCGGATACCAGCGGCGGCACAGCTCCTTGATCGAGCTCACGTCGATCATCCGGTAGTGCAGATGCGCGTCCAGTTCCGGCATGTCCCGGGCGATGAAGCCGCGGTCGGTGGCGATCGAATTGCCGGCCAGCGGCACCACGCGGGCGGTGGGCGCGTACTGCTTCACATAGTCGAGTACCTGCCGCTCGGCGTCGGCGAGGGTGACTTTGGACTGCCGCACCTCTTCGGTGAGGCCGGACCGGGCGTGCATATCGGCGACCACTTCGGGCATCGCGGCGAGCGCCGCGTCGTCGGCGTGGATCACGATATCCACGCCGTCACCGAGCACATTCAGATCGCTGTCCGTCACCAGGGCGGCCACCTCGATCAGTTTGTCGGTGGCCAGGTCGAGCCCGGTCATCTCGCAATCCATCCACACCACTAATTTGTCCGACACTCGCACCACCCTAATCAGCCGCGCTGTCCGGCAGGCGCAATCGCCACCTCCACTGTGCGGAAAGGTCTCCGGAGCGGGCGGGATCAGCCGCCGAGCTTCTTGTAGAAGGCGCCCGCGATCGGGGCGGTGACCGCCCGGGGCCCGTAGTTGCCCGCGGTGCTCATACTCTTGCCGATCAAGCCGGGTACCACCCGCATCTTGTTCCGGGCCAGCGCGTCGATCGAGATACGGGCCGTGTATTCGGAGGACACCCAGAGGAAGTCCGGAACCATCCGGTCGACCAGAGACGCGTCGGCGGGGTCGGGGGTCTCGGTGCGTACGGGTCCCGGTGCGAGCAGGGTGATGTGCACGCCGGAGCCCTTCAGCTCGCCTCGCAGCGATTCGGCGAAGGTGTTGGCGAACGCTTTGCTCGCCGCGTAGGTCGCATTGTTCGGGATGGGCATGTTCCCGGCCGCCGATCCGCTCACCAGGATGCCCCCGGCGCGGCGCGCCAGCATCGCGGGCAGGACTGCCAGGGTCAGATCGTGAACGGCGACGGCGTTCAGTTCCAGCTGGTCGCGTTCGTAGGCCGGATCCAGGTCGGCGAGGGGGCCGAAGGTCGCGATCCCCGCGTTGTTGCAGAGGACGGAGATATCGCGGCCGGCGAGTTCCTCGGTGAGCGGAGCGCGCTGTTCCCGGTCCGCGAGGTCGACGGCGCGGACCTCGGCGGTGATGCCGTGGTCCCGGGTCAGCCGGTCGGCCAGTTCCTCGAGAACCTCGCCGCGCCGCGCGACCAGGATGAGCGAATGGCCCCGCCGGGCCAGTTCGGTGGCCAGTGCGGTTCCGATTCCGGACGAAGCTCCGGTGACCACGGCGCGGCTGTCGGCGGTAGGCGAAGGCAAACCCATTCCCGACACCCTAGAGGGCGCGGCCGTCGAGGCCCGCCCGCAGCCCGGCGCACGAGCGGAGCGAATGCGGGGATCTCGGAGCGGATGCGGGGATCACAGCCCGGGATTGTGGGTTTGGGCCTCGTTCCAGGGGGTACACCCACTCCGACTGGCCCGAACAGCTCAGTCGGGTGGGTGGAGCGCCCCCGGCAGGAATCGAACCTGCGACCTAGGGATTAGAAGGCCCTTGCTCTATCCAACTGAGCTACGGAGGCAGTGGTTCCACCATGGCGGACAACGGCCCCGCTGTCCAGCTGAAAAGTGTAGCGATCGACCTGATCGTCTCTTTTGGGCTGCCCGGAAACAGCCCCGCCGGGCCGGACCGGGCCCACCGAACTACTCTCGAACCTATGTCGTCAGCCCAGGCCCCCGCCGCCGAACCCGTTACCGAGGCCGGTCGGCCCGGCGGTTCGGCGGCCGTCGGGGCCGTGCTGACCGTACTCGCCGCGGCGCTCGCGGCGGTCGTGTCGATGATAGTGGTCGGCCTGTCGGCCGCTCAGGCGCTGAGCCTGCTGGGCATCCCGGACCCGGGCGCGCTGACCACGTACGGGCTGCCGGCGGTCCGGGCATTGTCGGATCTGTTCGCGGCGTTCACCGTGGGCGCGCTGCTCTTCGCGGCGTTCCTGGTGCCGCCCCAGCGCGGCGGGCTCCTCGATGTGGGTGGCTACCGGGCGGTACGCCGGGCATCCGGTCTGGCGGTGGGGTGGGCGGTATGCGCCGCCCTGCTCGTGCCGTTGACCGTGTCCGACAGCACCGGACGTCCGGTCACCGAGATCCTCGAGCCGCAGGATCTGTGGGGTGTCGCGAACGAGATCGAACTCGCCGGCACCTGGCGGCTCACCGCGATCGCGGCGCTGGTGCTGGCCATCGGTTGTCGGCTCGCGCTGCGCTGGGGCTGGACCCCGGTGCTGTTCGCGGGATCGATCGCGGTCATGATGCCGCTCGCGCTGACCGGGCATTCCGCATCGGGCGGCGCCCACGATGTGGCCACCAACAGCCTGATTCTGCATCTCATCGCCGCGGCGGTGTGGGTCGGTGGACTCGCCGCACTGCTGGTGCACGCGCTGCGTGACGGAACCCATACGGCCCTCGCGGCCCGGCGTTTCTCCGCGGTGGCTCTGGTGTCCTTCGTGGTGCTGGCGATCAGCGGGGTGGCGAACTCCTGGGTGCGGGTGCCCATGGACGAACTGTTCACCACTACCTATGGGCGCCTGGTGCTGGCCAAGGCGGCCGCGCTGGTGGTGCTCGGGGTGCTCGGCTGGTTCCAGCGGCGCGCGGCGCTGCCGGCGCTGGCCGCCGATCCGGAGAATCGGCGCGCACTCGCCCGCTTCGCGAGTGTGGAACTGCTCGTCTTCGCCGCGACGATGGGACTGGCCGTAGGGCTCGGCCGCACCCCGCCACCGGCCCCCACCAGCGTGCCGACCCCGATGGAGGTCGAGCTCGGCTACAACCTGGACGGGCCGCCCACTGTGGCACGGCTGCTCTTCGACTGGCGTTTCGATCTGATCTTCGGCACCCTCGCCATAGTGTTGGCAGTGCTGTATCTGCTGGGCGTCCGGCGGTTGCGGGCGCGCGGTGACGTCTGGCCGGTCGGCCGGACCGCCGCCTGGTTGCTCGGCTGCGCGGTCCTGCTGGTCACGACCTCCTCGGGAGTCGGCCGGTATGCGCCCGCCATGTTCAGCGTGCACATGGGCGCGCATATGGCCCTGTCGATGCTGACACCGATCCTGCTCGCGCTGGGCGGTGTGGTGACGCTCGCGTTGCGGGCGCTGCCACCCGCCGGCCGCGACGGTGCTCCCGGTCCGCGGGAATGGATCCTCGCGGCCGTGCACAACCCGGTCTCGCGCTTCCTCACCCATCCGATCGTGGCCTCGGTACTTTTCGTGGCCGGGTTCTACGCCCTCTATCTGGGCGGGATCTTCGACACCTACGCCGATTCACATACCGCGCACCTGTTGATGAACGTGCACTTCCTGCTCAGCGGATACCTCTTCTACTGGGTGGTGATCGGTATCGATCCCAAACCGCGCCGGGTGGAGCCACTCACCAGGCTGGCCATGGTGTTCGGCTCGCTACCGTTCCATGCTTTCTTCGGTGTCGTGCTGATGGGGATGAGCACGGTACTCGCCGGTTGGTTCTATCGCAGCCTGGATCCGGGCTGGCACGTCGATCTGCTCGGCGATCAGCGGACCGGGGGAAGCCTGGCATGGGCCACCGGTGAGGTCCCGCTGGTCGTGGTGATGCTGGCGCTGCTGATCCAGTGGTCGCGCAGTGACGCGCGGCTGGCGCGGCGCACCGACCGCGCCGCGGAACGCGACGACAACGCGGAACTGGCCGCGCACAACGCCATGTTCGCCGAATTGGCCAAGCGAGATCGGGCAAGTAGGTAGATGACCGAGCAGAAAATCCCGCTGACACCTGTGCAACCGCTCCGGCGTATCTACCGCTCGGATGTGCGGGCCGCGCGTCGGCGCCTCACCGGCCGCATTCGAAAGACCCCGGTCTTCCATACCGCTGTCCCGGGGCCTTCGGGACCGGTGCCGATCACGCTGAAACTCGAGTATCTGCAGCACGGTGGCACATTCAAGGTGCGCGGTAGCTACAACGCGCTGCTGTCGGAGCGGGTGTGCCCCGAACATGTCGTGATCGCCTCGGGCGGAAACGCGGGGATCGCGGCGGCGCTGGCGGCGGCCGGGATGGGTAAGACCTGCACGGTGGTCGTCCCGGAATCGGCGCCGCACACCAAGGTCGCCGCGATGTGGTCGCACGGCGCCGAGGTGCGCTGGCACGGGACCACGTATGCCGAAGCCTACGATCACGCCTGCGAGATCACCGCCGAGCGTGGAGCACTGCAATTGCACGCCTACGATCTGCCTGCCGTGGTCGCCGGGGCCGGGGTGATCGAACTGGAGATCGAGGAACAGGTGCGCGGCCGGCCGCCGATTCTCGTCGCGGTCGGCGGTGGCGGATTGATCGGCGGAATCGCGGCCGCCGGCGGACGGCGGCGGGAGATCGTGGGCGTCGAACCCGAGGGCATTCCGACCCTGAACTCCGCGCTGGCCGCCGGTGAGCCCGTGGATGTGGGGGTCTCCAGCATCACGGCCGACGCGCTGGGTGCGTCCCGAATCGGTGAGATCGCCCTGGATGTCGCCCGGCGCTACGGAGTGCGGTCCACGCTGGTGACCGACGACGCGATCACCGACGCCCGGGACTACCTGTGGCGTGAGTTCCGGATCGTCGTCGAACTCTCGGGTGCGGTGGCATTGGCGGCGATTTTGAGCGGTGTCTACGTACCGCGTGAGGGGGAGCGGCCGGTAGTGGTGCTGTGCGGAGCGAATACGGAACTGCCGGTGCTCTGACCCGGGGATCCGGATGCGGCCACCGGGCGGCGATTGTCCCCGCGGGCTGCCGGCGATCGCCGGGCAACCCCGATGGAAAGCTTCGCGACCGGGGCCGGCGCCGACCGGGGTAGTGCCCGCCCGACGGGGCTCCCGGCCGGCCGAACCGGCGGTCGGCGGTTCGGCGGTACCCAGCCGCTTCCGGGGTGCGGGGTCGCCCAGCTGGTAGTCGATGCCGGTGATCGGCATCGTCGAGACCGGCCCACCGTTTCCGGTATGTCCGTTTTCCGCTGGTGGGGTGGATGCCGATCACAGTCTCCGCCCGTGATCGGCGCATGCGGCGCAGTGGTCGTATGCCTACACTCATGCGGGTGCAGCAATCTTTCGCGACAGTGTTCGTCGGTCGCGACGCCGAGGTCGCCGCTCTGGTCTCGTGCGGACGATCCGCGGCCGCCGGACGCGGCACCGTCGCACTCGTGGAAGGCGAAGCCGGGATCGGCAAGACAACGCTGCTCGCTGCCGCCGGACAACAGTTCGCACAACTCGGTTTGCAGGTGCGTGCCGGTGCGGCCCGCGAAGTCCAGCAAGACGTCCCGTTCTCCGCGGTGGCCGGGTGGCTCGCGACCGAGGAAGTGCCCGGCACCGACTCCGATCCGATCCGGACCCTGCTCGACGGCGCCGACCAAGCCGGCGACGCAGCGGTTACCCACGAATTCGCACTCGCCGAACTGCTGCTCGAACAGATCGGTACGTGGTGCGCAGACCAGCCCGTCGCGTTGCTCCTCGACGACGTCCACTGGGCGGACCGATCCAGTCTGGCGGTTCTGCACCGGCTGGCGACGCTCGCCGATCGGCTACCGCTGGTCCTGGTCCTCGCGACCCGGCCTTTCCCGGCAGATCCGGCCTTCGGGGTGTTGACAGCCACCCTGACCGCCTGTGCCGCCTCCACCGTCCGGCTCGGTGCGCTACCCGATGCGGCGGCGGCGACCATGGTGCGGGAGATGGTGGGCTCGGCGCCCCCACCGGCGCTGCTGCGCCAGGTCGCCGCAGCGTACGGTCATCCGCTGCACATCACGGAACTGGTCGCCGGCTCGCTGCTCGACGGCGGCGCGGGATCCGGTCGGCCGGTGGGTTCCCTGGCCGAAGCTGTCTGGCGCCGGGTCGATTCGCTGTCGCGTCCGACACGTGACCTGCTGCCGATGGCCGCCGCGCTCGGCCCCAAGGTCGACGTCGCGGAACTGGCCGCCGTGCTGGACGGCCACCTCATGGAAGTGTGGAGCGCGGTCGCCGAGGCGACGGATGCCGGCCTGCTCACCATGGTCGATTCCGAGCTCACCTTCCGGCACGATCTCATCCGGCACGTCCTGGCCGACCGGCTGCCGGCGTCGCTGCGGTCCGATCTGCTGCGCCGGGCCGGGCTGGTACTGCAGACGACGGGTGCACCGATCGAACGTGTCGCCTACTACCTGACCATCGGGGGACGCGATCTCGACCCGGCGAGTCTGCAATGGCTGCTCTCGGTTTCGGACTCGCTGATCGTGCGCGCACCGGAACTGGCGATGCGGCTGCTGACCCGGATAGTCGACACCGCCGGGCTCGATACGGCGACCCGGGCGGCGCTGATCCGGATGCGGACCCGTGCCCTGCTGTGGAACGGGCGGGTCGAACAGGCCGAAGCCACCTTGCGAGTCGCGTTGCGGCACCGGCCCGAGCATGCCGATGACCCGGGGCTGCGCTGGCTGCTGGCTCATGTGTGCCATGCCCAGGGCCGCTTGGCCGAGGCCGTCGAAGTCGCCGAGACGGCGCTCGCCACTTTGGATCTCGGCGAATCCGACGCGGCCCGGTTCCTGGGCCTGTGCGCGCTGGACAATTTCTTCCTGGAGCGGTTCGCCGAAGCCGAGCGGGCCGGGCGGCGGGCGGTCGAGCTGGGCCGCCGGGCGGGCAACGCGCTGGCCACCGGATACGGGCTGATGGCGCTGGGGGCGGTGCGCTACACCCACGGCTATCTCGACCGCGCGCTGGAGATCAGCACCGAATCGCTGACCGTGCTACAGGACGCGGCCGGATCGGACCAGATCGATCCGTATGTGCTCTACGCGCATTGCCTGATCGAACTCGACCGGCCGACCGCCGCGCTGGAGGCACTACAGACAGCCATCGGGCACAATCGCCGGACACACGGGGTCTACCTGGCGCCCAATCTGATGGCCGAAGCGCGGCTCTTCCTGCTCAGCGGTCGCTGGGACGAGGCGATCGAGGCCTGCCGCGCCTGTCTGGAGGCACCGGATGTACTCGGTTATGCGCCGGTCGCGCACAGCGTGACGGCTCTGATCGGGCTGCACCGCGGTGCGCCCGTGCCCGCTGAGGTGCTCGGCCCGGACGATAACCTGGGGACCGCCGGGTACGGGTATATGCATCCCTGGGTCACCGCTCTCGTGCACGAGACCCGCGGTAACCCGGAACCGGCGCTGCGATTACTCGTCGAGACCCATGCGAACCTGGCCACCGGGATGAGCGCCTCGACGCTGCACTACATCCTTCCCGATATCGCCCGCCTGGCCTTCGACGCCGGCGACGGAGCGGCGCTGCGCGGGGCACTGGTGGCCGCGGAGGAATCGGTGGCCAGGCAGTCCACCGCGTCGCGGTCCGGTATCGCGCAGTTGTGCCGCGGGCTGGCCGGGAGCGACCCGGACGCGCTCTTCGCCGCCGCGCGCGAGTTCGCCCGCTGCGACTGGCCGCTCTATCAGGCCCAGGCCTATGAGAATGCCGCGATCGTGCTGGCCGCGGGTGGGCGTGGCACGGACGCACGGAATGCCCTCGAATCGGCCGTGCAGCTGTACTCCGGGCTGGGGGCTTCGTGGGATACCGCCCGTGCGGTGGCGCGGGTGCGCAGGTACGGAATCCGCCGGGGTGTGCGCGGCCCGCGAAACCGTCCGAAGACGGGCTGGGCGTCGCTGACCGATACCGAACGCGCGGTGGCGGTTCAGGTGGCGGAGGGCAGTTCGAACGCCGATATCGCGGCGCAGATGTTCCTGTCGCGCCGGACCGTCCAATCGCATGTTTCGAGCATTCTCGCCAAACTCGGGGTGCGTTCGCGGCGGGAGATCGCCGCGGCGATGCCGGCGTCCTTCCACTGAACCGATCCGGCCGGTGCTCGCTCTTTCCACAAGTTCCCTATTGCGCCGGAGTTGTCCACAGATCCGATTCCGCGCAGCCGTCGCCGGTCCGGAGGCCGCACGATGAACAGGGTTCCCGGGACCGCCGGGTGAACGGAGGGGTGGAGATGTACGAGGCAGTGGCGACCGTGGTCGGTACGGTGGTGACCGAGCCGGTCAAACGCGATTTGCCCAGCGGCGAGCAGATGATCGGCTTCCGGCTGGCGAGTACCGCGCGGCGGCTCGACCGCGAAACCGGTGAATGGGTGGACAATGGGGTGCTGTTTCTCTCCGTCAGCTGCTGGCGGCGGCTCGTGGCAGGGGTGGAGGCGTCGATCCACCGGGGCGATCCGGTGATCGTGCAGGGCCAACTCCGGTCCAACGAGTACCGCACCCGCGACGGTGCCGAACGCCGTGATCTGGAGATGCGGGCGCATACTCTGGGACCGGACCTCACCCGCTGCACCGCGCGGGTGGAGCGTCGGCGAGCCGGGCAGCCGGGGACGGGCGGGAATATATCCGCTGGTCCGGACGCTGCGTCTGCCGAAACTGGGGTGGTGGGGGAACAGGACGATCCGAAGGTGGAGCGGTTGGCGCGGGACAATGTGCCCGTGAACGCCGACGTGTGAAACCGCACCGATGTTTGACGGATAGGGTGATCGCTATGGCTGAGTTCATCTACCAAATGAAGAAGGTTCGCAAGGCGCACGGCGACAAGGTCGTCCTCGACGACGTCACCTTGAACTTCCTTCCCGGCGCCAAGATCGGCGTTGTCGGTCCGAACGGCGCCGGAAAATCCAGCGTCCTGAAGATCATGGCCGGATTGGACCAGCCGAACAACGGTGAGGCCTTTCTCGCGCCGGGCGCCAGCGTGGGGATCCTGCAGCAGGAGCCGCCGCTGAACGAGGAGAAGACGGTTCGCGGCAACGTGGAGGAGGGCCTCGGCGAGATCAAGGTCAAACTCGACCGGTTCAACGAGATCGCCGAGCTGATGGCCACCGATTACTCCGACGAGCTCATGGACGAAATGGGCAAGCTGCAGGAGGACCTGGACCACGCCGACGCCTGGGACCTGGACTCCCAGCTGGAACAGGCTATGGACGCGCTGCGGTGCCCGCCGCCGGACGAACCGGTCACCAATCTGTCCGGTGGTGAGCGGCGCCGGGTGGCGCTGTGCAAACTGCTGCTGAGCAAGCCCGACCTGCTGCTGCTCGACGAGCCCACCAACCATCTCGACGCCGAGAGCGTGCTCTGGCTCGAGCAGTTCCTCGCGCAGTACCCGGGTGCCGTCCTGGCGGTCACCCACGACCGCTACTTCCTCGACAACGTGGCCGGCTGGATTCTCGAGCTGGACCGCGGCCGGGCCATCGGATACGAGGGCAACTACTCCACCTATCTGGAGAAGAAGGCCGAACGGCTCGCGGTCCAGGGCAAGAAGGACCAGAAGCTGCAGAAGCGGCTCAAGGACGAACTCGCTTGGGTGCGCTCGGGTGCCAAGGCGCGCCAAGCGAAGAACAAGGCACGTCTGGGCCGCTACGAGGAGATGGCCGCGGAGGCCGAGAAGATGCGGAAGCTGGACTTCGAGGAGATCCAGATCCCCGCCGGGCCGCGACTGGGCAGTGTCGTCGTCGAGGTCGAGCATCTGGACAAGGGCTTCGGCGATCGTCAGCTGATCAAGGACCTGTCGTTCACCCTGCCGCGCAACGGCATCGTCGGTGTGATCGGTCCGAACGGTGTCGGTAAGACGACCCTGTTCAAGACCATCGTGGGCCTGGAAGAGCCGGACAGCGGAACGGTCAAGGTCGGCGATACCGTCAAATTGAGCTACGTGGACCAGTCCCGTGCCGGGATCGACCCGGGCAAGACCGTATGGCAGGTGGTTTCGGACGGACTCGACTACATCGAGGTCGGTCAGCAGGAGATGCCGTCCCGGGCGTATGTGAGCGCCTTCGGATTCAAGGGTCCGGATCAGCAGAAGCCGGCCGGGGTGCTCTCCGGTGGTGAACGCAACCGGCTGAACCTGGCGCTCACCCTGAAGCAGGGCGGCAACTTGATCCTGCTCGACGAGCCCACCAACGACCTCGACGTGGAAACACTGGGGTCGTTGGAGAACGCATTGGAGCAGTTCCCGGGCTGTGCCGTGGTCATTTCCCATGACAGGTGGTTCCTGGACCGCACCTGTACGCATATCCTCGCTTGGGAAGGTGACGCCGACAACGAGGCCAAATGGTTCTGGTTCGAGGGCAACTTCGAAGCCTACGAGGCCAACAAGATCGAACGCCTCGGGCCGGAAGCCGCACGGCCGCATCGAGTGACACATCGCAAGCTGACCCGCGGGTAACGCCGCGGGACTTTTCCCGCTGCCCGCGTTCGGGTCTACCCTCGGGATCGGTGTCGGTGTGTCCGAGAAAAACCGCATTCAAGGGAGTGGGAAATGACGGTCTCGTCCGAATTGTCCAGCGAGGCATGGGCTGCCGAGTTGCCGGATACGCTACGTGCCGACCTCGGCAATCTGGAGGACGGATACTTCCGGCACGTCGAGACCGAGGACACCGATTGTGAGATCACCGCGCCCAACCTCACCTTCCGTGCCCACCTGACCCTGGCCCTGACCCGTGACCCGGGTCAGGGCCTCGTGCGGGTCCACCACCCGGACGACGGATCGGGGCTGGGTGCGGCGGTGCAGCTCGTCACCGACGATATGCCGATGCTGGTCGATTCGGTGACGGCGCTGTTCGGCCGGATGGGTGCCACGATCAGCGAGGTCATCCACCCCATCTTCACGGTCGAACGGGATTCGAGCGGTACTCTCACCGCCGCCCATCTGCACGAAGCCGGACTGCGCCGCGACGGCAACGCCGAGGGGCGCGAGTCCTGGATCCATCTCCAACTGCACCCGGCGACGAGCGCTCGGCTGCTCGACGAGATCGCCGCCGCCGTACCGGACGTCATCAAGGATGTGCGACAGGTGAGCAGCGATACCGGGGCGATCCATGCCATCCTCGACGAATTGGCGACACGGCTCGAACAGGCCGGTGATTCCGCGGCCGCGGCCGCGGCCGATATCGAGCCGGCCGACTGTGCCCGCCTGCTGCGGTGGATGGCCGACGACAACTTCACGATGCTGGGCTACGCCCGATACCGGAGCGAACCGGGCGCGGAACTGCCGGTGCCCGTGCCGGATTCCGAGCTGGGAGTCCTGCATCCGGGGACCGCGACCGGTTTCCAGGTGCCGATCACGGCCGGTGCCCGTCCGCTGCTGCGGATGACCCAGGGCCTGATTCCGGTCGCCATGCAGCGCGCGGTGTACCCGTACTACATCGGCGTGGCCGATCTGGACAGCGCGGGCGAGGTCCGGGGTGAGCACCTGTTCGTCGGTGTCTTCACGGTCACCGCGCTGCACGAGAACGTGTTGGATATTCCCGTGGTGGGGCAGCGGGTTCGCGCCGCCATCAAAGGCAGCGGATTCGATCTGGACTCGTTCTCGGGCCAGGCCATGCTCGAAGTGATGCAGGGTTTTCCGCGGACGGAACTCTTCTCCTCCGATGCCGCGACCCTGCGCCGTACCACCACCGCCGTGCTCAACGTCGGATTGCGCCGCCAGGTTCGGCTCTTCCTCCGGGTCGATCCCTATGGCCGGTTCGTCGCCGCCATGGTGTATCTGCCGCGCGACCGCTACACCACCGCGGTCCGGCTCGAGATGCAGGACATCCTGGTCCGTGAACTCGGCGGTGCCTCGATCGACTACTCCGCGCGGGTCAGCGAAAGCGAACTCGCCAGCGTGTATTTCACCATCCGGATGCCGAGCGCGGACACCACCGAGGCGCCGGTGTCCTCCGCGGAGGAGATCTCCGAAGCCGACCGGGTCCGGATCCAGAACCTGCTCGCGGAGGCGAGTCGTACCTGGGACGATCACCTGAACGATGCGGTGAACGCGTCGACCGTACTCGACCCGCGGATCGTGCGGCGCTATTGCGAAGCCTTCCCCGAAGGGTACAAACAGGACTTCAGCGCGCGGCGCGCACTCGCCGATATAGATCGGCTGGAGCGGCTGGCGCCGGGCAGTATCGATCAGCATCTGTACCGGGTGGCCGACGCCCCCGCGGGATCGTGGCGGTTCACGCTGTACATCGGTGGTTCCGGAATCTCGCTCAGCCAGGTGCTGCCGGTGCTGCAGAGTTTGGGCGTCGAGGTGCTCGACGAGCGGCCGTATCGGATCAGGCGCGAACGGGACGGCGGTGAACCGGCCGAGGAACGCTGGATCTACGATTTCGGCCTGCTGGCGAGCAACGAACTGCTGCGTGGCGCACTCGACCAGGATCTCGACGCCGAACTCCTCGAGGTGGCGCCCGATACGCTCGCGGCCCCGAAGACCGAAGCCGTCGCGGCCGAGCGGGTACGCGACCGCTTCACCGCCGCGTTCGACGCGCTCTGGTACGGCCGGGCCGAGGCCGACGGCCTGAACGAGCTGGTGCTGCGGGCCGGGCTCTCCTGGCGGGCGGTCGCCGTGCTGCGGACCTACGCGAAATATCTGCAGCAGGCGGGTTTCCCGTACAGCCAGGTCAATATCGCCCGGGTCCTGCACACCTACCCCGATACGGCGAAACTGTTCGCGCAGTTGTTCACCGCCCGATTCGATCCGGACAGCCATTCCACCGAGCTGGCCACCGATATCGAAGAGCACCTGCGTGAGCGAATCGACCAGGTGGTCAGCCTGGACGCGGACCGCATCCTGCGGGCGATCCTCGGGCTGATCCGGGCGACGCTGCGTACCAACTACTACGTCACCGATACCGACGGCGCCTCCCGCGACTTCATCTCGGTGAAAGTGGAACCACAGGAAATCGCCGAACTCCCGCAGCCGCGGCCGAGGTACGAGATCTTCGTGTATTCGCCGCGGGTGGAGGGTGTGCATCTGCGGTTCGGTGCGGTGGCGCGTGGTGGTTTGCGGTGGTCGGATCGGCTGGAGG
>NZ_JBSFDZ010000056.1:0-28682 GCF_053594175.1 Nocardia sp. NPDC001965 | reverse complement strand
AGCTCACGCTGCCTTTCGACCACGAACCTCCGCCGGCACTGGATACGGCACTCGACGAACTGCGCGGCCGGTTCGGTTCGGTTCCCGGATACGGCCGCTCGTTCATATCCCGCGTGTACTCCCGACTGCTCGGTGGCGCCCCGGCGGATCAGCTCAGGGCTTGTTCGAGGTCGGCCAGCAGGTCGCTGATGTCCTCGATTCCTACAGACAGCCTTACCAGATCGGCCGGAACCTCGAGATCCGACCCCTCCGTAGAAGCATGCGTCATGGCCGCCGGATGCTCGATCAGTGATTCGACTCCGCCCAGTGATTCGGCGAGCGTGAACACCTTCGTCCGCGAGCACAGATCCCGGGCCGCTTCGACACCGCCGGCCAGCCGCACCGAGATCATCCCGCCGAAACGACGCATCTGCTTGTCAGCGACGGCGTGACCGGGGTGCTCGGGCAGACCCGGGTAGATCACCTGGCTGATCGCGGGGTTGCGGGAGAGGAACTCGGCCAGCGTCTCGGCGTTGTCGCAGTGCCGGTCCATCCGCAACGCCAGCGTTTTGGTGCCCCGCAGGGTGAGGAACGCATCGAAGGGACCGGGGACCGCGCCGGCGCCGTTCTGCAGGAAGGCGAAGGCGTCGTCGAGTTGGGCATCGTCGGTGACGAGCGCGCCGCCGATGACATCGGAGTGACCGCCCAGGTATTTCGTCGTGGAATGCACCACGACATCGGCACCGAGCAGCAGCGGCTGCTGCAGATACGGAGTCGCGAAGGTGTTGTCGACGACCAGTTTGGCACCCGAGGTGTGCGCGATATCGGCCAAAGCGGGGATATCACCGATATTGAGCAGCGGATTGGTGGGCGATTCCACCCAGATGAGTTTCGTGTTCGGCCGGATCGCGGCGCGCATCGCATCGATATCGGTGACCGCGGCCGGAGAGTGCTCGATACCCCACTGGGTGAACACCTTGTCGATCAGCCGGAAAGTACCGCCGTAGGCGTCGTCGGGAATGACGATATGGTCACCGGGCCGCAGCATGGCGCGCAGTGCACAGTCGGTGGCGGCCATCCCGGAGGCGAATGCCCGGCCGTAGCGGCCGACCTCCAGGGCCGCCAGATTGGCCTCCAGCACCGTCCGGGTGGGGTTGCCGGTGCGCGCGTATTCGTAGCCGTCGCGCAATCCACCGACCCCGTCCTGGGCGAAGGTGGAACTGGCGTAGATGGGCACGTTCACCGCGCCGGTCCGGGGGTCGGGATCGTAACCGGCGTGCACAGCCCTGGTGGTGAATCCCAGTTCGCTCATACCACCACCCTAAACGGCAGGTGCCGTCCGCCCGCACGCCGGTGGGCCTACGCGTGAAGCATTTCACGCCCGATCCGAGCCGGCCCGGCCCGGCGTCCGGTCCGATTACGCTGGGCCCATGCTGACCGTCGCCGAACTGTTCGCCACAGATTCACTGCTGACCGGGGAGGAACGGGAGATCCGCGATACCGTCGCGGCCTTCACCGAACGTCATATCCGCCCGAATATCGCGCGGTGGTTCGAAGCCGGGGAATTCCCGGTCCGCGAGATCGCCCCGGAACTCGGCAAGCTGGGTGTGTTCGGGATGCATCTCGACGGTTACGGCTGCGCCGGCCTCCCGGCCACAAGTTACGGATTGGCCTGTCAGGAATTGGAGGCCGCCGACTCCGGGCTCCGGTCGCTGGTCTCGGTGCAGGGATCGCTGGCGATGACCGCGGTGCACCGCTTCGGCTCCGAGGAACAGAAACAGCAGTGGTTGCCGGAACTGGCGGCGGGCCGGAAACTCGGTTGTTTCGGGCTCACCGAACCGGATTTCGGTTCCGATCCCGGCGGGATGCGCACCCGAGCCCGGCGCGACGGCGACGATTGGGTGCTCAACGGATCGAAGATGTGGATCACCAACGGATCGGTGGCCGATATCGCCGTGGTGTGGGCCCGGACCGAATCCGACGGGAAGAACGTCGTGCGCGGTTTCCTGGTGCCCACGGATACTCCCGGGTTCACTGCCCGGGAAATGAAGGGGAAACTCTCGCTACGTGCCTCGATCACGGCCGAATTGGATCTCGACGAGGTACGGCTGCCCGCCGACGCGGTCCTGCCCGGCGCCTCCGGTCTGTCGGGTCCGCTCTCTTGTCTGAACGAGGCCCGATTCGGCATTGTCTTCGGGGCGCTCGGTGCCGCTCGTGACTGTCTCACCGCGGCGATCGAATATTCCCGCAGTCGAGCCGTTTTCGAGAAGCCGTTGGCCGCTTATCAGCTCACCCAGGCGAAATTGGCCGATATGGCTGTGGAATTGGGCAAGGGTCAGCTGCTGGCACTGCATCTGGGCCGGCTGAAGGACCGTGGCGAACTGACCCCGGAACAGGTGAGTGCCGGCAAACTCAACAGTTCCCGCGAGGCTCTCGCGATCGCCCGGGAATGCCGCACCATCATGGGCGCCAACGGAATCACCCTCGACTATCCGGTGCTGCGGCACGCGAACAATCTCGAATCGGTCCTCACCTACGAGGGCACCGCGGAGGTACATCAGCTGGTGCTCGGAAAGGCGCTCACCGACGCCTCGGCGTTCCGCTGACGCACTGAGACGGTGCAGCACCCCCACTTTCGGGCGCATCATTCCGTTACCGGCGAATACACTGCCTCACAACGTCTCCCGCGCGAGCGGAGGACATTGTTACCAACCGTCATCGGCGAGCCATCTCCGTGTCACCCATCGGCTGGACCGGCGGCGCACTCTGATATTCGCACCCGGAGCGGATCCGAAACGCCCGGCGTGAGTACACGGAGGTGCGCTATGAACTCGCAGTCACCCGGACCGGGAAATCGACGACCGTCCACCCCGGTGAAATTCCCGCTCGGAGCGAAATCCGTGCGGAATTCGCGCGAACTCACCACCACCTGCCGATTACCGGATCAGCGTGAGTTGGTGGCCGCGTTCGCCGGGCCCGGGGAGCGCGAACCCGGACGCCCCCTGCTCACATGGGCGAATACCCTCGCCGAGCTGCACCGGCGCCGCCATACGGACCCGTTGGCGACCGCCGGTATAGATTGCCGCCGGACCGAACTGGTCGCACTGATCGACCGCTGGATAGATACCGAACTTGTCGAACGACGGGCCCGGCGCACGCGGACCGATTCCCCCGGCGCCACCATCGATCGAATGGCTGCCGCGCATGTGCACGCGAACCATCTACTGCACAGTGCCGAATACGTCTCCGACGATCGGGTGCATGCGGCCTGGTACCGGCTCGCCCTGCTGGCCGACGAGTGGACCGATCTGGTGACCGGCGCCGAACGGGTCCGGCGCCGGATGTGACGAGGCGGTCCACGAAGGGTGACCTGTCTCCACTACCTGCGGGAATGCGCAAAAAATCACAATACGACAACTGACGGCGCGTTGTTACCATCGAGTTATGTTCGCCCTGGGTCCCCGTCTGTTCGAAGTCTCCGCCCGCCGTTATCTGGAGGGTATCCACCGGACCCACGGGGCGCCGGCGTTCGTGGCGGCCGGTGCGCTACCCGGGCTGTCCGCCGAACTCGACCAGCACGCCGCCGCCGTACGCGACATTCTCGACCTCGGTGTGGAATCTGCGGGCCGGGTCTCCCCCACAGTGCTGCTGGCCGGATATATGCGCGGGCTGCTCGAGGACCGGACCACGCCGATCACCGAACCGGCGGACTGGGCATGTGCCGAATGGCTGCATCTGCGCCTGGCCGGGGCCTGCTTGCAGGCCGGTCTTCCGGAGCTCTGAACGGACTTCCGCCGTGAACCGTATTCCGGTTCACGGCGGAAGGGGACAGCCGGAAGACGCTCAGCGCAAGTGGCGAGGTTCGCCGCCGTCGAAGGGTCCGCCGTCATAGGGACCGCCACCACCGTATGGCCCGCTGTCACCGTAGGGAGGCTGCCCACCGTCGTCGAACGGCGACTGCCGGCCGTTGCCGAAGGGCGACGACTGACCGCCGCCCCGGGGCGACTGCGGACCACCGTAGGGTGACTGACCTCCCCGATAGGGGTTACCGAACTGGCGGTACTCGCCGCTGGACATCTGCTGCCCGTAGCCACCCGATTCGCCCTGCTCACGCTGGTAACCGCCACCCCGGGCCGGCTGCGGCTCATCCCACTGTTCCGGATCGCGACCGGCGCCGGCCTGCCCACGTCCGGCCTGCTGCGCACCCGTTCGCTGCCGCTCCCGCGACGCGTCCTCACGGCCACGCTGATACGCCTCGGCATGACCACGCACCGCCGGCATCTCCTCCTCGAGCCCGGTCAGCCAGGACTCCCAGCGCTGCTGCATCGGCCGCACCAGACCACCGCCGACACCGACGACCAGGATGCCGCCCAGTGTCGCCAGCACCGCGATGAGAACCGGCGTGGTGACCGTGGTGGCCACCCCGATCTGGTTCAGCGCGGCGACGATGCCGATACCCCAGATGAAGACCGCCGCGATCCGGCCGATCATCGGGCCGTAGCTCAGACCGCCGAGCGCATTGCGCACCAGATCGCTGACCGCGTGCGCGATGGCGCCGGCGACCACGATGATCAGGATGGCGACGGCCGCCCGGGGCAACCAGGCGACGATCCCGTTGATCAGGTTGCTGACCGGGTTGGGTCCGAAGACCCCGAAGCCCATCTGCAGCGCGATCAGCAGAATCGCATAGAAGGCCAGCCTCCCGAGGAGATCCGACGCATCGTATTTGCTGCGCGACAGCATCCGCTGGATACCGCCCCGCTCGACGAGCCGATCGAAACCGACCCGCTCGAGAACCTTGTCGACGATCTTCTCGACCACTTTGGCGATGACCCAGCCGATGAGCAGGATGACCAGGAAGCCGAGGAGCTTGGGTACGAATGTCGCGATCGAACTCCACGCGTCAGAGAAACCCTGCTGGAAATCGATTGCCAAACTTGAGGTTTGCACAAGCCCTTCCCTTCGCTCTCCGATCGGACGCAGCGTTTGCCACGAACGGCACTACGCCACGTTATACCTCGGCGGAGCTGGTTGAACCTGTGATTGCGGAATAATTGCTAATGCGCCGTTCGACCGGTGCTCACAAACCCCAGCAAATCGTGGCGGGTGATCACGCCGACCGGTTTGCCGTCCTCGACGACCATCAGCGCGTCGGTATCCGACAGCGCCTTGGTGGCCGCCGAGATCGGCTCGCCCGAACCGATGAGCGGGAAGGATTCGCTCATGTGCTGGGCCACCGAATCGGTGAGATTCGCGCGACCGGAGAACACCGCCGACAGCAGGTCCCGTTCCGACACGCTGCCGGCCACCTCACCGGCCATCACCGGGGGTTCCGCGCCGACGACCGGCATCTGCGAGACACCGTATTCGCGCAGGATCTCGATGGCATCACGGAGGGTCTCCGAGGGATGGGTGTGCACCAGATCGGGCAGTTCGCCCGACTTACCGCGCAACACGTCACCTACCAGAGTTTCCGCGGTCGACCCGTCGAGCGGGGTGCGCAGGAATCCGTAGGAACTCATCCAGCGGTCGTTGAAGATCTTGGACAGGTATCCGCGACCACCGTCGGGCAGCAGCACCACCACCACGGCCGCCGGATCACGCCGGGCGATTTCGAGCGCCGCCACCACGGCCATACCGCACGAACCGCCGACCAGCAAGCCCTCCTCACGGGCCAGGCGGCGGGTCATATCGAAGGAATCCGCGTCGGAGACGGCGATGATCTCGTCCGGGATCGCCGGATCGTAGGCCGAGGGCCAGAAATCCTCACCGACCCCCTCGACCAGGTAAGGCCGACCGGTTCCGCCCGAATACACCGAACCCTCGGGATCGGCACCGATGACCTGCACGGCGCCGCCCGATACCTCCTTGAGGTAGCGACCGACACCGCTGATCGTGCCGCCGGTACCGACACCGGCGACGAAATGGGTCACCGTACCGTCGGTGTCGCGCCAGATCTCGGGGCCGGTGGTCTCGTAGTGGCTGTCCGGACCGCCGGGATTGGAGTACTGGTCCGGTTTCCAGGCACCGTCGATCTCGGAGACCAGGCGGTCGGAGACGCTGTAGTAGCTGTCGGGGTGCTCCGGAGGCACCGCGGTCGGGCAGACCACCACTTCGGCACCGTAGGCACGCAGCACATTGCGCTTGTCCTCGCTGACCTTGTCCGGGCAGACGAAAACGCAGTGGTAGCCGCGCTGCTGTGCCACCAGCGCCAGCCCGACACCGGTATTGCCCGAGGTCGGTTCCACGATCGTCCCGCCGGGACGCAACTTGCCGGACTTCTCCGCGGCCTCGATCATCTTCACCGCGATACGGTCCTTGGAGCTGCCGCCGGGGTTCAGGTACTCGATCTTGGCGGCCACCAGCCCGGCACCCGAGGGAACCACCGAGTTCAACCGGACCAGCGGGGTGTTGCCGATGAGGTCCACGACATGATCCGCGATGCGCATACCCCCATCGTTGCAGAGGCGTTGCCGGAGGCTTCGGCGTGGTCCGCCACCGAACCGCCATATCCGACGGGACCGGCGCCCAGCCTTTAGTATCTGTGACCTATGAGGCTGCCGAAGCGCGCACGCGCCACCGTATTTCTGGCCGGGTCCGCCTTAGCGCTGGTCGTCGGGTCCGGGGCGGCGGCCGGTGCCGCGACCACCGCGTTCCCCGATGTGCCGACGCTCGCCTACGGCGGTCTGTGCGGGACCAGCATCCGCACCTGGGCCGATACCGATCCGCAGTGGCCCGGCCGCGCGGTGATCAATGTTCGCGCGAATCCGGTCACCGGGATCGGGCCGGGCGCTTATCCGCTGGCACCGCTGTGCGAGGTATTGACCACGGTGACCTGGCGAAATCTCGACACCGGCGCCACCGGCTCCTACGTCAACAATGTGGTGACCGGTATCTACGGCAGCATCCAGTACTCGCTGTTCCAGAACACCGGCCCCGGCCGGGTGGACGTCGTCGTCACCACCGATCACGCGAGCATCCCCGCGTACGGCAGTTTCATCGTCCCGGCCTGACCGGTCGAACCACCACGACGCGGCGGCCGGGCACGGTCGCACGAGGCCGGTCCCGCTCGTAAAATCCCCCGACATGGGCGAAATTCGGATCCGATGGCGCACGGCCGCGGTGGCCGGTGCCGTCACCGCTCTGGTCGGCTCCGGGGCCGGAACCGCGTCCTGGGCGACCTATCGGCTGCTCACCACCCAGGCGGGCACTGCGCGCGGAATGATCGGCCGCGATACCTCCAAACCCCCGGAAGCCGACGGCATCTACTCACCGGACGGCTACGAATGCTGGCGCACCGGTAAGCACGCCGACCTCCACCTGATGATCTTCGGCGACTCCACCGCCGCCGGCCTGGGCTGCCACAGCGCCGCCGAAGTACCCGGCGTCCGCATCGCGCACGGCCTGGCCGATGTCACCGGGCAGCGGATCCGGCTGAGTACCAAAGCTATCTCCGGCGCCACCTCCAAGGGGCTGGCCGGGCAGGTGGACGCGATGTTCGTGGCGGGCGCCCCGCCGGACGCGGCGGTCGTCCTGGTGGGGGCCAACGATGTCACCAAGAAACATTCGATCGCACGCTCCGCCGAACGCCTCGGCTCGGCGGTCAGCCGGTTGCACGGCGCGGGTTGTGTCGTCGTGGTCGGTACCTGCCCGGATCTGGGCAGCGTCACGGCCATCCCGGAACCGCTGCGCTCGGTGGTCCACCGATGGAGCGTCCGGCTCGCCCGAGCGCAGATCACGGCCACCCGGGCCGCAGGTGGCCGTACTGTCGCAATGGGTGACCTGCTGAGCAAGGATTTCCGGGCCGCCCCGGAGCAATTGTTCTCGACCGACGGTTTCCATCCCTCGGCGGCGGGCTACGCGCTTGCCGCCACACATCTGCTGCCCGAATTGACGAGAGCGCTCGCTGAACGGGATATGGCCACGGCGGATATTTCCTCGTAGCCGGGCGCGACGTAGATTCGAAGGGATCGTACCCGCGAGTAGTGTTCGGGCTGCCGTTTCGGCCGAGCACGCTCCCGACTAAGGAGTCCTCATGCCAGAGGCCGTCATCGTTTCCGTTGCTCGCTCCCCCATCGGCCGGGCCAACAAGGGGTCGCTGGTGAGCATGCGGCCCGACGACCTGGCCGCGCAGATGGTGCGCGCCGCGCTGGACAAGGTCCCCGCCCTGTCACCCGCCGATATCGACGATCTGATGCTCGGCTGCGGCCAGCCCGCCGGCGAATCCGGTTTCAACATGGCCAAGGTCGTCGCCACCCAGCTGGGTTACGACTATATGCCCGGCACCACCGTGAACCGCTACTGTTCCTCGTCGCTACAGACCACCCGGATGGCGTTCCACGCCATCAAGGCCGGGGAGGGCCATGCTTTCATCTCCGCCGGTGTAGAAACCGTCTCCCGGTTCCCGAAGGGCACCGCCGACGGCTGGCCCGACACCCACAACCCGCTGTTCGGTACCGCCGAGGAACGTACCGCGACCTCCGCTCAGGGCGGGGTGAGCTGGCGTGATCCGCGCGAAGACGACACCATCCCCGATGTCTACATCGCCATGGGGCAGACCGCGGAGAACGTCGCCTCGTTCACCGGGATCTCCCGCGAAGACCAGGACCACTGGGGTGTGCGGTCGCAGAACCGCGCCGAAGAGGCCATCGAGGCCGGTTTCTTCGAACGCGAGATCACCCCGGTGACCCTGCCGGACGGCACCGTCGTCTCCACCGACGACGGCCCCCGCGCCGGCACCACCTACGAGAAGATCTCCCAGCTCAAGCCGGTCTTCCGCCCGGACGGCACGGTCACCGCCGGTAACGCCTGCCCGCTCAACGACGGCGCCGCCGCCCTGGTCGTCATGAGCGACACCAAGGCCAAGGAACTGGGCCTGACCCCGCTGGCCCGGATCGTGTCCACCGGGGTCTCCGGCCTCTCCCCCGAGATCATGGGCCTGGGTCCGATCGAAGCGGTGCGCAAGGCGCTGAAGCTGGCCGGTAAGACCATCGGCGATATCGACCTCTACGAGATCAACGAGGCGTTCGCGGTGCAGGTCCTCGGTTCGGCCCGGGAACTGGGCATGGACCTGGACAAACTGAATGTCTCCGGCGGCGCCATCGCCCTCGGCCACCCGTTCGGTATGACCGGCGCCCGCATCACCGCCACCCTCCTCAACAACCTCCAGACCCACGACAAGCAGTTCGGCCTGGAAACGATGTGCGTCGGCGGCGGCCAGGGCATGGCGATGATCATCGAGCGCCTGAGCTGATTCGACGGAGATAAACCATCCGGCCGACGAGGACAGATGGCAACAGCTGACAGCCGATGCCACCGAGAACGACCTCTCCGCGGGTATCACGTCCGTGGGGAGGTCGCTTCTTTTCGTCCGCCGTCGTCGTGCGACGTAGACCCTGCCGACGCAGGCGTTCGCTCCCGTGCTCCGCGCGTGGTCGCCGGATCGAGAGCCAGCCGCACGGCTCGGAATACTTCGACGACCTGAGCGCGATGACGTGGTGCGGGCAAGGCTACTTCTCCTCCTGCCGGCGCACCATCTCGGTGATCCAGACGGGCGCGAACGGGGAGGTGCAGCCCGGGGAGGTCGGGTAGTCCTCGAGCACCTTCAGTCGCTCGCCGATATCGATCGCCCGGGCGCGGTACTCGGGGTGCTCGATCCCGATCTGGGCCAGGCAGGTGTTCATCGCCCATTGCAGGCGCTCCGGGGCGTCTTTCATCCGCGCTTCGATGAGGTCGAGCAGGCCGGGGAGGTCGAGACCGCCGGGCTCCTTGCTCACCCGGTCGGCGGTCAACCCCCACCCGGCGCTCGCCACCACGGGATCGGGATCGTCGAACCAGGTCACGCGCAGTTCTTCGGCGTGTGGGTTCTTCTTCACCACATAGTTCACGAGCCAGTCCTGCACCTTGGGCGTCCGCGCGTCACGCAGCATGGCGTCCAGCTCGTCGCGCCCGAAGGCTTTCGGGCGGCAGATCAGCAGCGCCAGCAGGCGCGCCGCGGTGTCGCCGGACTCCCACAGTCCGCGCGCGAGGTCCTGCTGGGTTTTCAGCCGTTTCGCGACCGCGCGCAGCCGGGTGAGGTTCACGCCGTGATCGTCGCCGTGCTTCTCGTTCACCGCGCGGATCTTCGGGTCGGCGAGCTCGGCCAGCTCGGCCAGCACTTCGGCCACGGTCGTCTCGGTCGGCGTCGTCGGGGCCACCTCGTTCTCCTGCCTGTCGGGTGCGGAGTCCAGCCTAAGACCGGGCGGACCTCCGGTCCCCGTAACCAGCTCGGCGATCCGGCCGACCGTCCACCACGTAGGCACCTCCCCGGCATCCCGCGTGCTCAGATACGGGATCACGACCACCTCGGCGGCGTAGTCGAGCGCGTACTGAACGGCGATCCGCGCCGCGAGCTCCGGCCCGGTGTCGGTGTCGGTGTACACCACCCGAAGGTCGTGCGCCCGGGTCGGCCGCTCGATCTCCGCGTTGTCGCAGTCCGGTCGGCAGAGCACGACCGCGCGTCTGGCGGTGGTCATCAACGCGCCTCGGCGGCGTACTCGGCTGCCGCCGCGTAGCGCGGGCAGCGGTGCGCGGCGTGCACATCCATCACCTGATGCGCGTGCGCGTAACCACGGATCGGTTCGTGCGAGCGGCAATGCGCGGTGGGAAGTTCGGCGGGTAGCGTACGAAGCCCGTCCGCGAGCCGGCGCAGAATCGCCGGGTCGTCGGTAACCCAGTGACGGCCCGCCTGCCAGAGCCGTAGCGTGGCGGCCATGGCGAGATTGTGCGGAGCGCGGGTGGGCAGGGACGGTGACTCCTTACGCACGGCGCACCTCTTCGGTGTTGTTGTAAGCGGGCTCGATTCGCCATAAAGGCTCGTAGCGCCCGATCCCCCGAAGGGCCAAAACCTTTGGCACCATGTGGACAAGGGGCGATGCAGGATGTGATAGCTATGAGCACCGAGCAGAAGAATCACGGCGTGGGGACTCACGTAGCCGAGGAACGCGAACTCGCCGGTTGGACTCAGGCCCGCTTGGCTGCCGAGGCACATGTCTCGACATCGCTTGTCAAAGCTGTGGAGCAGGGGCGGGCGCCCGCCTCGCCCGCTTTCATCTCGGCCTGCGGACGCGCGTTGAAGGTCGGCGTCACCGCGCTTCTCGAACAGCCGTACCCACGCACAACCCGCGACGAGCAGCTGGTGCACGCCGGGATACCGGATCTCCGGCGAGAGCTGGCGGTGTACCGGATCCCGCCCGACGATGTTCCGTCCCGCACCCTGGACCACCTGACCGCCGACGTCGCTCGGGCATCCGAGATGCGGCATATGGTGAATTCGGGTGAGCTGGGCAAGCTTCTCCCCTCGCTGCTCCACGATCTGCGGGTGGCGTGGCACTCGGGCAACACGTCGGTTCAGGAGCGGATATTCGGTCTGCTGGCCGAGACCTACGCCGCGCGGCGGGACCTGCCGAGTGTGGACCACGGCGGCCCCCACCGGAGTGGAGGCCGTTTTCACTCGGTCGCGGTCGCTACCAGTCGCTCTGGAAGTGGCTCGGCAGGCGCAGGATCTCCACGTTCCTAGTCATCATGGTGTCGCCAGGGCGTCGGGCGGCAGCGGCCGTACCCACGGGCCGGTGTCGTCGCGGACTCCGGAGGCCGCGCGGGCCGGTACGTAATTGGGGTTCTCGATGATCCCGGCACTCGGGTCGTTTTTGTCGCGGAGTACGCCCATCACCTTGTCCGCCGGAATTCCACCTTCGAAGGCTATTTCGTTCTCCGGTGCGAGAAGGCTTCCATCGCGCATCAGGTTCCAGTGATCGACATCCACACCTCCGGTGGCATCTCGGATCACATACACATACCCGTCTGCTCCGTACCCGTGCGGACCGTCCGCGTGGTCCGCGGCATTGGCATGTTCGGTCGAGGTCCCGATATACGCGGAATCACCGTATTCGCCCTGATGATCGCCGAGATCGCGGTTGTCGCCCCTGGGGGTGAAACCGTGCTCGAATATTATCGCCGGAGGCCGCGTATCTCCTCGGTATACAGTTCGCATGTACGGCAGTCGGTAGCGCAGACCGGCCGAGAACGGCAGCCCGAAGCCGCCTTCCCTGGCCTCTCGTTCGAGTCGATCGGCCACTTCCCACATACCCTGGTCGAACTCGCGGCCGGTGATCCCTCGACTTCCCAGATGGGCGCGTTGTAACCGCATGGCCTCACCCCACGTCGACTCGTCCAACATGAGATCGGCGACCGACGAGTTCGGGTTGAAGGACGCGGGCATGCGATGCTGTGCCACATACCTTCGTATGTCCTGGTAACTGGGCGGCGGATCGGTGTCCATCGCGAACACGGGCGGTAGGGGATTCTCGACGCGGTCGGGTCGTGGCGTGGTGCCCAGGTCACCGCTGCCGCGGCCACCGTCCCGGTCGACGCGGCGAGGCTCGTCCGCCGGTTGTCGCGCCGACGAACCATCCTGCCCACGCCGGGTGCGGATCGATGCGGTGTCCACACTGCGGGCGAGAGCCGCGCCGACGTTGTCGCCGGCGTCTGCTCCGGTCGCGCCACTCCGGATAGGGCCGGTCGTGCCGGAATAGCGAGACCTGATGGCGGAGGCCGCCTGTCCGGTGGCATTGTGGGCACGTCGAGCGATGGCGATCATGACCTCTACGAGGACCTTACTCATCCACCCCGTCACATCCTCATCCCGCAAAGGCGTGAAATCAGGATAGCGAGGGTTCGTATCGATCGGGCCTTTCCGGACAGGAACGAGCTCTTACCGGGACTGCGGTGCGTTCTCGCCACGTCGGCGTCGATTTACCTCTGGTCAACGCCCGTATACGACGACGGCCCCCATCGAAATGAGGGCCGTCGTCGCAACAGTGTCGGTGCTACTAGTCGCTCTGGAAGTAGCTCAGCAGGCGCAGGATCTCCACGTAGAGCCAGACCAGGGTGACCGTGAGGCCCAGGGCCACACCCCAGGCCGCCTTCGGCGGAGCCTGGGCGCGGATGAGCTGGTCGGCGGCATCGAAGTCCAGCAGGAAGCTGAACGCGGCAATGGCGATGACCACCAGGCTGAAGATGATCGCGACCGGGCCGCCGTCACGCAGGCCGAAGCCGCCGTCGGTGAAGAAGCTCGCGATCAGGTTGCCCACGACCAGGACCAGGATGCCGATCATGGCGCCGATCAGCATGCGGGTGAACCGTGGGGTGACCCGGATGGCTCCGGTCTTGTAGACGACCAGCATGCCGGCGAATACACCGAAGGTGCCCAGGATGGCCTGGCCGATCATGCCCGCGCCGCCCGCGCCACCGAAGCTGATATCGGTGAACATGAACGACAGGGCGCCGACGAAGACACCTTCGGCGACCGCATAGGAGAGCACGAGCGCCGGGTTGTCGGCCTTGTTGCCGAAGGTGGCGACGAGTACGAGAACCAGGCCGATGAGGCCACCACCGATGACGAACAGCGGCGCCAGGCCGTTGTTGGCACTGGTCAGGATGTAGGTGACCAGGGCGGACAGCGCGAGGACACCCAGGGTGATACCGGTCTTGGTGACCACGTCGTCGATGGTCAGCGACCGGGTCGGCGCCTGCGGATAGGGCTGCTGATATTGCTGCGGATACTGCTGCTGGTTGCCGTACTGGTAACCCAGCTGACCCGCGCCGGCGGCAGCCGAGCCGAAGCTCGCGTAGCCGGTTTCCTGCTTCGGCAGATTCTTGAATACCGGATTGCTTGTGGCGCGCACCGCAAATCCCTTTCTCGGAGTTCGTTGGCCATACCGGAGCACGACCGTCGGCTCGAGCTGTTACTCGATATCCAACTGTCCATCCAACGATCACGGCCCCCGGTGGAGTTCCCGGGCGAGACGACAAGACAGACAAACCGGACCTTACCGCCGGTCGGGCCCGAATGGACCACGGACCGGCATAAACTCCGCCCTCGCCGACGGCGGATTCGGATATCGGCTGTTCGCGGGGTGTTGTATCCAATTACGCAAGATTCTTGCCTATAATCGTTCCGCCGCCGCGGCGGCGGTCACATCCCGGCACCGGCGGAATACGGAAACGAGGCGATATGTCCCGAGGCGCTCGCACAACTCGGCACGCCACCCGGGCGCTGGCACTGGCCGTGGCGGCCGGTTGCGCCGCGGCGTTCCCGACGCCGGCCGCCCCCGCCACCGCGGCACCACCGGAGGTCACCTGCGGTTGGAGCCCGCGGATCGGGGCGGGCACGTTCAACGTCGCCTTTCCCGACACCTTCGCCGACTACTGGATGACCCTGGTACCCGCCGCCCCCGGAACGAGCGTGACCCTGCGTGGCCAGTTCCCGCACGCGCGGTACATGTCGTTCGTCTCGTACTCGTCCGGTACCGCGACCGGCATCCTCACCGATACCGCGATCACACCCGACACCGGCTCGGTGAACCCTTTCCCGGCGGGTGCCGACCGACAGAACGCGAACCGGTCCTACACGATCCGGGTGATCGCCGGAGACCGCCCGGCGAATCCCGAACCCGATACGCTCTATGCACCGGCCACCGACGGCGTGATCCCGGTGATCTACCGGGTCTACCGCCCCGATACGGGACGCGACGCGATGGGCGGCACCGGACTACCGCGGGCCACGGTCGGCACTCCCGGCGGCGGGACGGTGGAACTCGCCGACTGCGCCGCGAGCACCAGCGATGCCGACCCGCACGGCGTATTCCCGGAGAGTCGCATCCGAGCGGGCGGGCGAGCCACCCCGCCGCCACACGCGCCGCAATGGGCCGGACGCGACGGCGGCGGACTGTTCCCCAACCCCGACAACAAATACCTGGCCACCCTGGTGGACTCCGGCCGGACCGCGGTCGTCCGCGGCAGGCTTCCCCGTACCCCCGACACCTTCTCCGCAACACCGCGGATGGAATCCGCCCAGCTGCGGTACTGGTCGATATGCAGTGGGGACGGGCCGTCGACCAGCACGCTGGGCTGCCTGGTCGACGACGAGATCCCGCTCGACGGGAACGGGGAATTCACGATCGTGGTCTCCGCCCCGGAGAACCGGCCGGACCCGGGCTGCGGCATCGCCTGGCTGCCCGCGAACTCCGGGGAGACGCTGCTGATCATGCGGAACATGCTGCCCGCCGCGGACTTTCCCGGTTCGATCCAGAACGCCGATCCGGAGAATCCGGAACCGGTGCTGGGCCCCTATTATCCGGAAGTCACCTACCCGGCCGGTACGGACGGACTCTGCTGACCCGCCGGCCGGCGCCCTCTCCGCCGTGGGCATCGGCGCGCGGCGGGCTCGGCGAGAATCGGTCGTCATGAGCGAGTCCACCGCCGCGCCGTCCTCACCGGCCGTACTGCTGTACCGGCTCACCCGTGCCACGAGTGTCCGGCTGGCCACGGCGTTCGCCGCCGCGGGTATGACCGACCTGCATCCGCGCCATGCCCTGCAACTCTTCCCACCGCTACTGACGGGCGGACAGCGGGTCTCCGAGCTCGCGCCGCGGATCGGGGTCACCCGGCAGGCCACCGCGCAGGTGGTGGGCACACTCGAACGCGGCGGCTATCTCGTCCGCGCCGCGGACCCCACCGATCGGCGCGCCAAGCTCATCTGCCTGACCGACCGCGGCCGGGCGGCCTTCGAGGTACTGCGCGACAGCATGATCTCGGTGGAAGCGGATTGGGCGCGGACGCTGGGCGCCGGTCGCGCGGCCGAGTTCCGGAAGATGCTGGCGCTACTGCTCGACGAATCCGGTAGCGGCGGAGAGCTACCCGGCTGAGCACGACCCGGCGCTACATCACCATGACGAGGATCACGATGATGATGAGCAGCCCGATCAGCAGGCCGACGGTGACGGCCACGGTCGGACTGAGCTGTTTCGAACCACCCGGCGCGGCGGGAGCCGCGACCGCGGCGGGCCGCGGCGGTTGCGGCTGCGCGCGACGGGGCAGCGGCCCGGAGCGGGGGCTGCGCAGTCCGGCCGCGGAGTTACGGGCCGCCCACGCGGGAATGGTGCCGTCTTCGGTACGAACCGGCGCGCCGAGGATATTTCCGGCCGCACCGGGACCGAACGCGGCGGCCAAGATCTCGTCGCGCGCTTCGGCCATGGTGGGCCGTCGCTGCGGGGCGGGTTCCATCATGTGCAGCAGCGCCCCGGTGAGCGCGCCGCTGCGAGCGGGCGGAATGATCTGCGCCATGGCGGCGCGTTCCACGATGGCGCCGGTATCGTCGTCCATCCCGAACGGCGGCTGCCCCTCGATGGCGGTGTAGAGGGTGGCACCGAGCGAGAACACATCGCTGGCCGCGGTGGGCTGGTGGCCGCGCGCCACCTCCGGTGGCAGGTAGGCGGGCGTACCGGTGATCATCCCGTCCGGTTCGTCGGCGGCCTCGGTGACATTGCGCGAGATACCGAAATCGCTCAGCTTCGCCATCCCGACCCCGGGCCCGCGGTCGGCGACGAGGATATTGCCCGGTTTGATATCGCGGTGCACGATCCCGACGTGGTGCGCGGCGGCCAGCGCGTCGGCGACCTGGGCACCGATCTGAGCCACCTCGATCACCGACAGGGCATTCACCAGCGAGAGGGCCCGGGCCACGCTGCGCGAGGGCAGATGCTCCATTACCAGCCAGGGCTCACCGGCTTCGAGCACCACGTCGTAGACGGCGATGGCGTGCTCATGGGACAGTTTCGCCGCGACCCGGCCCTCGTGCACGATCTGGTCGCGGATCCGCCGGGCATGCGCCTCGTCCATCCCGGCGGTGGACAGCACCTGTTTGATGGCGACCTCGCGGTCCAGCAGCCGATCCCTGGCCTCCCATACCGCTCCCATGCCGCCTCCGCCCAGTTTCGACTGCAGGCGGTATCGGCCGGCGACCAGATAGTCCGGGCCGACGATGGGGCGGGGGCGATCGATCATGGGAGTGAGACTAGCCGAATTCGGTGGTAGCTGGCCGGATTCGAAGCCGGACCGCGCAACACGTGACTGCGTTCACTACAGCGGGTCGTAGCTATTCGCGCGGGTGCTTCCGGGGGCGGGTTCCAGCCTATAGTCTGTCGAATGTATGTTCGAAACAGGAGGTAGCTGGGGCGGTGCCGGCCACTTCGGTGCGACCGGCCGACGGTCCGGCATCCGTCGCGGAAGTGGGTGAGAGTATGACGGCACGACCCCCGAAGGCCAGCGGCGCGCAGCTGCGCGAACTGGCGCAACTGCGGCGGGCACGAGCGGCGAGCGGCGGATGTGTACCCGGTCCCACGGCGGTCCCACGCGGCGAGAACGGCCTGCCCGCGCCGGTGGCCGCGGCGACCGGCCTGCGGCGGGAGATCCTGCCCGTACCCTCGCCCCTGGCTCCCCTGCTGCCCGACGGCGGCCTGGTCAAGGGCACCGTGACGGCTTACACCGGTGCTGGATCGTTGCTGGCCGGGCTACTCGCCACCGTCACCGGGTCGGGTGGGCACGCGGCCGCGGTCGGGTTGCCCCGGCTGGGCCTGCTCGCGACCGCGGAGATGGGTGCCCGGCTGGACCGGCTCGCCGTGGTCGCCGACGCCGGCCGGGATCCGGTGGAGGTGGCGGCGGTATTGCTCGACGGTATGGAGCTGGTGGTACTCGGTCTCGGCGGCGCCACCGTAGCTCCCGCGCGCGCCCGGGTACTCACCGCGAAGGCCCGGGGGAAAGCGGCCACACTGATCGTCACCGGCGGCTCCTGGCCGGCCCCGGACCTGAACGTGGAGGCGAAGGTCTCCGGTTACACCGGACTCGGCACGGGCAGCGGGCGTATCCGCTCGATCGCCCTGGACGTAGCGGTCCGCACCGGAACCGGTATGCCACAGCGAGGCAGGCTGGTCGCCCGCCCGCTGGGCGGCCGGGTGGAGTGGACGGTCCCGGACAACGCGGCGACCGGCGACGGGAACGCCCCGGAACGGCGGGAGCGCATCGTTGCCTCCTGATCGGACCGCGGTCACGCCGCGCGGCGGTCCGCGCGTCCTGGCGGTGTGGTGCCCGGACTGGCCGGCGGTCGCGGCGGCGGCGAGCGCGGGCCTGCCACCGGAACAAGCGCTGGCGGTCCTGCACGCGAACCGGGTCGTCACCTGTTCGGCCGCCGCCCGCGAGGCCGGGGTACGGCGCGGTATGCGTAAACGCGAAGCACAGGGTCGCTGCCCGGAACTGGCGGTGGCCCAACAAGACCCGGACCGCGATGCCCGGCTGTTCGAACCGGTCGCGGCGACCGTCGATACGCTCGCCTCCGGTGTGGAAGTACTGCGGCCCGGGCTGCTGGCACTGTCCGCGCGCGGCGTCATCCGCTACTTCGGTTCCGCCGAGGCCGCGGCCCGCCGGTTCCTCGCCGCCCTGGCGGCTGCCGGAGTGGAGGCCAAGGTGGGCATCGCCGACGAACTGCCCACCGCGATCATCGCCGCCCGGCACGGGGCTCTCGTACCGCCGGGGCAGGACGCGTCCTTCCTGGCGCCACTGCCGATCGGGGAACTGGCCGTCGAACCCGGTCCAGCGGCCGCGGAACGAGCCGCGCTCCTCGATCTGCTGCACCGGCTGGGTCTGCGCCGTATCGCCGATTTCGCCGAGCTGACCCCGGCCCAGGTGACCTCCCGGTTCGGTGCAGACGCGATACTCGCGCACCGGATGGCCCGCGCACTACCGGAACGCCCACCGGCGCCCCGGCACCCCGCGCCCGAACTGGAAGTCCGGCTGCCCTGCGACCCGCCGATCGACCGGGTGGACCGGGCCGCGTTCGCCGGACGGCTCCTGGCCACCAGGCTGAGCGCGACACTGTCGGCCGCCACGCTGGCCTGTACCCGACTGGAGATCCGTGCCGAAACCGACACCGGCGAGCACCTGTCGCGAGTCTGGCGCTGCGCCGAACCGCTGACCGCCGATGGTGTCGCCGACCGGGTGCGCTGGCAACTGGACGGCTGGCTGACCCGCCCGCCCGGGGGCCGGCCCACCGGCCCGATCATCCTGCTGCACCTGATCCCGGTGGAACTGGTGCCGGCCGCCGCCCTGCAACTCGGCCTGTGGGGCGATACCGGATCGGGTGACGAACGCGCACTGCGCGCACTGGTCCGGGTCCAAGGGCTGCTCGGCGGGGACGCGGTGCAGGTGGGAGTGCTCAGCGGCGGGCGTGGCCCGGCCGAACGGGTCACCATGGTCGCCTTCGGCGACGAACCGGCCCCGCATACCGATCCGGCGCCGCCCTGGCCGGGCCGGATACCCGAACCCGCACCCGCCGTCATCATGCTCGACCGCCCGCCGGTCACCCTGGAATCCGCCGACGGGGCACCCGTGCGGATCACCGAGCGCGGCCGATTCAGCGGCCCCCCGGCCCGGTTGCGCTGGGGACGATCCAGCTGGCGGCTCACCGCATGGGCCGGGCCCTGGCTGCTGGACGAACTGTGGTGGTCGCCCGGTGCGACGCCCAGCGCCCGCGCCCAGGTGGAACTACCCGGCCCGCACAGCCTGCTGCTGTTCGTCCAGAACGACCGGTGGTACGTGGAAGGGCTCTACGAGTGAACGCGCCGCTCAGTACCCGTTGCAGGAATCGAACGCGGCGTCCTTGTCCTTGTTGAACGTATCGATCTGACCGTTCACCTCTTCGACCGAGGCATTGCGTTCCAGCAGGTCGGCCAGCGATTTCAGATTGTCGCGGTAGGTGCGCATCGGGGTGGAGACATCGTTGGGCACATCCGGGTTCAGATTCTCGTCGATCTTCCCGGCGGTATTGCGCAGCGCGGTGATCGCGGCCTGCTTCTTCGGCTCGAGATCGGGGGCCTTCGCGTCACTGGCGTCGATATAGGCGTTGAAGGCGTCGACCGCGGGGTTGTTGTTGTCGCGCAACGCCTCGCAGACATCGGTGGCGGCCGCGGCCGCGGCGGCCGCCCGGGAGGAGGAGGCCGCGGCCGACGAGGATTCGACCTCGGAGGTGTAGAGCTGCAACTCGGACTGGTTCACCTGGGCGGTGCCGGTCACGGTGTTCGAGCAGGCAACGAGGAAACCGCCCGCGACCAGCGCGGTCGCGGCAGCGGCCAGGCCGGCTCGTTCGAATCGTCGCATTGGTGTTGAACTCCCCTCGGATGCCCACGACCCCGTATTTTCGCACCGGCGCGCCGGACATCTGAGCCGCCGGTGCTGTCAACCGTACTGTGTCGGGTCGTATTTCGACCGCCCAGCCTGACCATTGATGATCAACCGATACCGGGATCCACCCACGCTAACCCGTCGCGATATCGATGACCAGTCGATTCGGCATCACAGCGGACGATACGGTAAAGCCCGGTTCGTCGGTGGCCACCCCGATGAACGACTGGGTGACCCCTTCGTACACGGTGGTCCGATAGACCCCGGCGATCCCGGGGACCGCCGGATCGACGGCCGGGTCCGGGCCGGCGTAGGGCATCACCTGGCTGTCGAAGGGATAGGCGGACCCGGTGATCCGCACCTCGAGCACCGAATCGCCGGCCACGTCCAGCTCCCGGCCGCTGCCGTCCTGGAGGGCCCGCCCGGTGTACCACACGCTCCAGCCCGGAGTGCCCGCTCCACCGAGTTCGTACTCCACCCGATCGAACCCGGGATGGCGGCTCAGCCGGATATCGGTGACGGTCAGCTGAGCTCCCGGCGACGCTTCCCCCTGTTTGGGCACCGTATCGTCCGGCGCGGGCACCGCCTCACCCGGCAACGGTATCGGCGGTACCGGCAACGCCGGGGTGTCCACCTCCGAGGTCGGCACCGCCGGCACCAGCTCCGGGGAGCTGACCGGTGGTGTGGAACCGGAGTCGGCGCATGCCGTGAGACAACCCAGCATCGCCGCCACTACCAGAACCTGCCCGGTACGCATGGGGGCGATGCTAACCGCCGCTGCCGCTGTCCTGCGGTAATACGCTCTCCTCGGGTGTGCCACGGGAGGTGCGGGCTGCGATCGCGGGCCGGCCGGCCGAGATGCCCGGTGCCGCGGACGTAGCCGGAGCCGGGCCGGAGAACGGGACGCTCACCGGGGCCCGAGCGTATCCGGCGGGGTGGCCGGCGGGCCGCGGCAACGATCTAGCACACTTGTTCACGTGCGAGACGTGGAGGACCTGCTGGGAAGGTTGCGCCGCTATCCGGATGTGGAGGCCGCCAACCTGTATGCCGTCGATGCCGCCGACCGCCTGATTCTCGACGTGGCCGCGGATGCGCTCACCGAAGCCGCCGACGCCCGGGAAACAGTCGCCGTGATCGGCGACGGCTACGGCGCCCTCACCCTCGGCGCGGCCGCTGCCCATGATCTGCACGGACTCCGGGTCCATCAGGACCTGCTCACCGGCGAACTCGCCCTGGCGGCCAACGCTCGAGCCCTCGGACTGGCCGACCGTTACACGGCGCACCCGCTCGGCGAAAGCCTGCTCGCCGGCGCGACCGTCGTCCTGCTGCGGCTACCGCGGGTCCTGGCCGGTCTGGCCGAAATCGCCGAGGCCGTCGCCCGATACGCCCACCCCACGGTCCGGATCTACGCCGGTGGCCGCGACAAATACCTCACCAAGGCCATGAACGACGTACTGGCCGAATCGTTCGCCGAAGTACGCGCCAGCCGCGGCCGACAGAAATCGCGCACCCTGCTGGTGCGCGGACCGAAACCGGTAGGCGCTTCCCGGTTTCCGCTCCACGAGCACATCGGCGAACTCGATATCGACGTGGTCGCCCACGGCGCGGCGTTCTCCGGCACCCGGCTCGATATCGGTACCCGGTTCCTGCTGGAACATCTGCGTGCGATGAAACCCGACGCCCGCGACGCCGTCGATCTCGGTTGCGGCACCGGCATCCTGGCCGTGGCCCTCGCCCGATCCCGGCCCGGCCTCGCCGTGGTCGGCACCGACCAATCCGCCGCCGCCGTCGCCTCGGCCACCGCGACCGCCGCCGCCAACCAGGTCACCGAGCAGGTCCGGGTGGTCCGCGACGACGCCATGTCCGGCGCCCCCGACAACAGTGCCGACCTGGTCGTATGCAATCCGCCGTTCCATGTCGGCGCGGCCGTGCACACCGGATCGGCCATCAAGATGTTCGCCCAGACCGGCCGGGTACTGCGGCCCGGCGGCGAACTGTGGACCGTGTACAACAACCATCTCAACCATCGCACCGTGGTCGAACGAATGGTCGGGCGCACCGAGGTGATGGGCCGCAACCGGAAGTTCACCGTCACCCGCTCGGTCCGCGGCCTGCACGACCCCGCCCGCCCCTGACACAGCCTCAGTCGATACGCCGCCGATGCGCCCAGCGCGTCAACGCGTTCCGGTTGGACTGCTGGGTCTTGCGCAGCACATTAGAGGCATGGGTCTCCACTGTTTTCACCGAGATGAACAACTTCTCGGCGATCTCCCGATAGGTGTAACCGCGGGCCAGGAGCCGCAGCACCTCCAGCTCGCGCGGCGTCAGCGAATCCAGCTCCGGATCCAGCGGCGGCTCGGGCACCGGAGACTTCCCGGTGAACGAATCCAGCACGAAACCGGCCAGCCGCGGGCTGAACACCGCATCACCACCGGCCACCCGGCGGATCCCGTCGGCCAGTTCGGCGCCGGAAATCGTCTTGGTCACATAGCCCCGGGCACCGGCCCGGATCACCGCGATCACATCCTCGGCGGCATCGGACACGCTCAACGCCAGACATACCGGGCCACTGTCGATACCGTGCAGCACCGCCACCCCGCCCCCGTCGGGCATATGCACGTCGAGCAACACCACATCGGGTTTCGCGCTGTTGATTCCCGCCACGGCCTCGGACACACCACCGGCTTCCCCCACGACCTCCATATCCGTCTCCCGGCTCAACTCGGCCCGCACCCCGGACCGGAAGACAGCGTGATCGTCCACCAGAAAAACCCGCACACTCAACCTCGCTGTACTCATGGCACGCCTGCGGCGCGCGGGGTCGAGGCCCCCGAGGTCCCGCCGTTGCGCGGCCGAGACTCGCGCCTGCGGCGCATGCGACGTGCGGTCGGCCATACGCGGAATGTAACCGTTGAGCACCTCCGGCCAACGGCGGGACGGGCCTCGACCATTGTGGACCTCGTAAGACCCGGTTCCGGGTGGGCAGCCGGGTCGGACGAGGTGTTTTCGGCAATTATCGTTCGGTACCCGGATCCGGGCGCAGCCGGGCCGGGATTCGAGTGCCGGCCCGGCTGATTCGCGGCGACCGAGCAGAAGTACACGGCCGAGGCAGCGGACGGGGTATCGGCCGGTACGGCGGCGGGCCCGATCGCCCCGGGCGCTCGGCGAGACCGGAACCGAGCGGTCCCCACGTGAATCATCAGCGGCCGGGGCGCGCCGGATCGGCATCGGTCCGGCGGATCCCGCTGAGACCGGCGGCAACGGAGCTCCTCCGGCCGGGAGCGGGACTCTCCGGCTCGGTATCGGTGACAGGTCCGGCAGTCTCCGGGGCGGCGGAACTCACGGCAGCGACGCGGGTGTCGTCCGCCGAATCCGCCGCTTCGGAAGTCCCGGAATCGTTGCGCGGCATGAATATGCGTACTTCGGTGCCCCGTCCCGGCTCCGACACGATCTCCACCGTGCCGCCGCGCCGCTCCACCCGGCCACGAATGGACCGCGCCAGCCCGTGCCGATCCTCCGGAACGGCAGCGGGATCGAACCCGGCGCCGCGGTCGCGGACGAACACGCTCACCTGGTGCGGTTCGGCCTCGGCGAACAGATCGATATCGGCGACACCGGCATGTTTCGCCGCGTTCACCAGGGCTTCCCGAGTAGCGCCCAGGACCGCGGTGAAATGCTCCTTCGGCAGACCGGAACCGCGTTCCTCCCCGTCCATCGCGACATCGCCCACTGTCACCGGCGTGACCTTCACCCCGTGCTGATCCTCCACCTCACCGGCGATGGTGCGCAGCGCGGCGGCCAGACTGGATTCGGCCGGACCCGAATCGGCGAACAGCCAGCGCCGAAGTTCGCGTTCCTGACTGCGGGCCAGCCGCAGTACCTCGTGCGGGTCGCTCGCCTGACGCTGAATCAACGCCAGCGTCTGCAGCACCGAATCGTGCAGGTGGGAGGCGATCTCCTCCCGTTCCTCGTTCCGGATACGGGCAGCGCGTTCGGCATTGAGCGAATGCATCAACCGCAGCCCCAGCGGAACAGTCAGCAGGCCCACCCCGATCAGGGTCGCGGCCACCGCCAGCAGCGCCGAACCGAGTGAACCCCAATCCACCTGCGACAACACCACCACCGCGAGACCGGTGACCACCAGCGTCACCCCCGCGATGATCCGCGACCAGGTCACCACCGACGGTTTCGCCGGCATCCCGACCAGCGACCGCGGACCGTCGGCATCGTATTCCCGCCAGACCAGCGCCGCACCCACCGCGATCACCACGATCGGCGCGATCACCCGGGCCGCCGCCCCGCTGAACGCCCACGACACCGCCACCGACAGCCCCAGCCCGAGCAGCGCCAGACCGATCGCCTGCCGGCGTTCGGTACCCGAGGGACGACCCGAATCCGTGCCGTCGGGAGTGAAGATCCACAGCAGGCCGTAGGCGACGATCCCGGCCCCGGCCAGCGCGGCCAGCAGGACGAACGCCATCCGTACCTTGAGCACGTCGATACCGAGATGGTCGGCGACACCGCCGGCCACCCCGCCCACGATCCGGCCGCCCGAGCGGCGGACGAGACGTGGAGTATCGGTACCGGGAACCGCCCCGGGCCCGGCAGCGGCCCCCCGCGTGTAGAAGGCAGGTCCGAACGGGCACATACCCTCGATACTGGCACGGGACCGACGCCGGCAGCCATGGGGAAACACCCTGATATCCGCATCGGCCGCCCCCATCGGCAGTGCTCAGGAGGTTTTCCGGACCAACTTCAGGGTTCCCCCCGATGTGCGCGCCGCTGTTCCGGGCGGACCATGGGATCCATGACGAGAACGAGCTTCGGCGAGCAGCTCCAGCAGATGTGGCAGACGCGACCGGTTCGGTTGCCCCGCCGGGGCCCGATCGCCGGAGTCGCGGCGGGATTCGGCCATCGCTACGGGATCGATCCGGTGCTGGTACGGGTGGCGTTCGTGGTGTCCACCATTTTCGGTGGCGCCGGTATCGTGCTCTACCTCGCCGGATGGCTGCTGTTCCCGGAACCCGGGAGCGGCGGTTCGATGGCGGAGTCGCTCGCCCGCAGTGACCGGCAACCACAGAATCAGACCAAGACGATCGTGCTGATCGTGGCGCTGGCGATCGCGGTGAGCACGATGGGGCCGGTGGGTATCGGCCTCGGCGGATCGGGTGTCATCGCGCTCGCCCTCATGCTCGCCGCCTGGTGGATGCTGCATATGCGCGCCCCGGAACCACCACCGCTACCGCCCGGCGCGTTCGAACCGGAACCGCTGGGCACACCCGGGACGACCGGATATCCCGGCGCCATGTTCCCGCAGAGCGGGGTCGACCCCTACGCTGCGCCGGGCACCGATGTCTACACGCCGTATACGAGACTGCCGGACCGCTATACCCCCGACCCGTCGGCCGCCGCGCCGCAGCAGCCCGCGAAAGCCGCCGAGACCCCGGCAGAGCCCACCGGGACGCATCCGCAGCAGGCTCCCCCGCTGCCGACCGCGAGCGGTGACGCGAACCCCGGCTATTCTTCCACCACCGGGCAGGCCGCGCGCCCAGCCAGCGATACCGGTGCATCGTCCGCCACGCAGGCCGCGGCCTCTCCCGGTGACATGTCGGCTACGGATTCCCCGGCCGTACCCGACGACCGGCCCACCACGGGCACCGCCTCCGGCCCGCCCCCGGGCGTCGGCGCCACCATCAATATGAGCAAGCCCGGCACCGAACGGTTCGAACCCCGCACCCCGCCCGCCTGGGATCCACTCGGCGCCGCCCCGCTGGCCTGGGACCTCCCCGAGCCGACACCGACCCGCACCATGGTCGCGCCGACGGACGCGAAGCACCCGCGATCCCGTTTCACCCCGGTCGTCCTCGGGCTCGCGGTCCTCGCCGCGGCGGGTGCCGGCGCGGCGGCAGTGGCAGGCGTCGAATGGATGACGCCGGGCCGGATCGCCGCGATCGCATTGGCGGTCGTCGCACTGGGGCTGGTGCTCGGTTCGTTCCGGCGCCGCGGGCACGGCCTGCTGCTGGTGACCGCGCCACTGGCGGCGTTCGTGCTGCTGGCCGCGGTGATCGGACCGGTCGACCTGAACAGTTCGACCATGGGTGACCGTACCTGGGCACCGGCCGCGGCCACCGAAGTACGACCGGAGTACACGGTCACCATGGGTTCGGGCACGCTCGACCTGCGCGGTATCGATCTGACGGCGGACCGGACGGTGGATGTGGATGTACACATGGGTCAGGCGGTGGTCCTGATCCCCGAGAACATGAATGTGCGCACCGACTGCACCGTCCGGATGGGTGAGGCGAACTGCCCCGACGGACTGACCGGCCCCGGTGGCGACGCCCCGGTCCTGAACCTGAATGTGCACGTACGTATGGGCGATGCGGAGGTGCGCCGTGGCTGAACAGCAGACAGACAACCGACCCGGCGCGTGCGGAAGAGTTCGGCGCGGCGGCTTCTCCCCCGGACTGTTCTTCGTCGGTCTGCTCGCGCTCGTACTGAGCGCCTGGGCACTGGTCGGGGCCGGTCGCTGGGACCTCACGACGATCGTGCCGATCGGCTGGATCGTCGTCGCGGTCGCCATCGTGGCCGGCCTGGTGCTGGTCGTCTCGCCCCGGAAACGCCGCTAGCGACCGCGCCGCCGACCGGAAACACGGAACCGGCCGGACCTTTCCAGGTCCGGCCGGTTCGTCGTCACTCCCATTCGATGGTGCCCGGCGGTTTGCTCGTCACATCCAGCACCACCCGGTTGACCTCCGCGACCTCGTTGGTGATCCGGGTGGAGATTCGTTCGAGCACCTCGTAGGGCAGCCGCGTCCAGTCCGCGGTCATCGCGTCCTCGCTCGATACCGGCCGCAGCACGATCGGATGCCCGTAGGTGCGGCCGTCGCCCTGTACCCCGACACTGCGTACATCCGCGAGCAACACCACCGGGCACTGCCAGATCTGACCGTCCAGACCGGCCACGGTGAGTTCCTCGCGCGCGATGGCGTCGGCCTGCCGCAGCGTGATCAACCGGTCCTCGGTGACCTCACCGATGATCCGGATCGCCAGGCCCGGGCCCGGGAACGGCTGCCGCGCCACGATCTCCTCCGGCAGTCCGAGTTCCCGGCCGACCGCGCGCACCTCGTCCTTGAACAGCAACCGCAGCGGTTCGACCAGTTCGAACTCCAGATCCTCGGGCAACCCGCCCACATTGTGATGCGATTTGATGTTCGCGGTACCGCTTCCGCCACCGGATTCCACGACATCCGGGTACAACGTCCCCTGGACCAGGAACTCCACTGTCGGCATCGCATCGCCCGCCGCCTGTTCACCGACGACCTCGCCCACCGCGTCCTCGAAGGACCGGATGAACTCCCGGCCGATGATCTTGCGCTTCTCCTCGGGGTCGGTGACCCCTTTCAGCTCGCCCAGGAACTTGTCCACCGCGTCCACGGTGACCAGCCGCGCACCCGTGGCCGCCACGAAATCCCGCTGTACCTGCTCCCGCTCTCCCGCGCGCAACAGACCGTGATCGACGAACACACAGGTCAGCCTGTCACCGATGGCGCGCTGGACCAGTGCCCCCGCCACCGCGCTGTCCACGCCGCCGGACAGCCCGCAGATCGCGTGTTTGTCGCCGATCTGCTCACGAACCCGCTCGATCATGACCTCGGCGATATTGGCGGGGGTCCAGGTGGGCGCGATACCCGCCATATCGTGCAGGAATCGGCTCAACACCTGCTGGCCGTGCGGCGAATGCAGTACCTCGGGGTGGTACTGCACCCCGGCCAGCTTCCGCGCCCGGTTCTCGAATGCCGCGACCGGCGCACCCACCGTCGTACCGGTGACCTCGAACCCCGCCGGCGCGTCGGTGACCGCGTCTCCGTGGCTCATCCACACCGGCTGCACGCCGGGCAGCCCCTCGTGCAGCAGACCGCCGTCGATATCGAGTTCGGTCCGCCCGTACTCCCGCGTCCCCGTGTTGGTGACAGTCCCACCCAGCGCCTGCGCCATGGCCTGAAAGCCGTAACAGATCCCGAAAACCGGCACGTCGAGGTCGAACAACCGCGGATCGAGCGAAGGCGCACCGTCGGCGTACACACTGGCCGGGCCACCGGACAGGATCACCGCGAGCGGCTGCTTCTCCGCGATCTCGGCGACGGTCGCCGTATGCGGCACCACCTCGGAGTAGACATTCGCCTCCCGGACCCGGCGGGCGATCAACTGCGCGTATTGCGCACCGAAGTCGACAACAAGAACGGGTCTCTGGGAATGCGTCACCCGCATGAGTCTAGTGATCGGCGGATACGGCCTCGCAGGTCGGTCACCAGGCACAGAACCGGGGAGTGTTGTCGCGGTGAACCGGCCCCGATGGTACGGACGCAGACCCGCCCGCCGAGGCGCTGCATTCCCAGGCGCGCCCCCCGCACAAGGTCTGAGACCCCGAGGTCGCGCCGCCCACCCCGCGGACCCGCCGTACCAGCACATACGACACGCGCCGGCCCATCCCCACGAGAACAGCCCACAGACAAGCCCGGACGTCGAATGCCCCCGCAACCCCCCGAGTCGAGTTTTACGAGACACCTCGAAGGGTCGAGGCCCGTCTCGCCGTTCAGGCCTCGAAAGCGCATGAGCCGAAGGCTCGAGTCTCGAGGCCTGAACGGCGA
>NZ_JBSFDZ010000055.1:0-29743 GCF_053594175.1 Nocardia sp. NPDC001965 | reverse complement strand
ATCCACACCATGTATCTACTCCCGGACGGCCGGCATCTGTGGTCGGGGCCCGCCCCGGTTCTGGAGCGACAGAGCGAAGGAGCGCAGCGACTGAGCGCCGGAGTGAAGAACCGGGGTCACGAGGGCCCCGACAGCGACGCCGCAGGCGGCGCAAATAAACACAGCAGGCGCCGCAAACAACTCAGCGCTTCGGTGACGGGAGCAGCGCCAGCTGACGGCTCTGGGCCACCAGGGCACCGGTCGAGTCGACCACGATCTGATCCGAGTCGAAGATCCCGCCACCGACCTCGTGTGTGGTGGCGATGACGCGTAGCCAGCCGGTGGCGGGCCGGCGCCGGAGATAGGTTGTCATCTGGACCGTCGGCGACCAGCCGAAATATCCCAGGTTGGTCGGTACCGGCGGGCACATGTCGGCGGCCATCATGGCGATGTAGGAGGCGATTTCCGGGTCGGCCTGATCGGCCGGGCGCGGGCGTAGCCACATTCGCAGCCGGGGTTCTCCGTGGGCGTTCTCGATGAACGGCGCCCATGCCCGGTCCAGGAAGGCATCCATTCCCCGCGCCACGTGCACGATCCGGCCCATCGACGAACCCGGGCCGTAGCCGATCGCATCGGCGGACGGTTCCACCGGGAGATCGGTGTGTTCCGGAGCGTAGAGCGGCGGCCGGTCCGGGCCGTCCAGATGCCCGAAGGTGAAGGCAGTACGGACCAGTGGCCGACCGCGTTGCACCAGCGTCACGTCCACCAGGCAGATCTGCCGTCCCACCTTCCGGAGTGTCACCTCGTACAGCACTTCGCCGGGTTCCGGGGCGCCGAGGAAATCGGTACTGCCGGACAGCGGCGCCATGCTCGCGCGCTCCGGTTCCACGGTGCGCAGCCAGCGGCTCGCCGCGGCTGCCGATCCGGCGACCATGGTTCCGCCGTGGACTTTCGGCCCGATCGTCCAGATATCGTCGATGACGCCGCGGTAACGTCCGTCGCCCGGCTCGTCGGCGGCGAGTTCGGTCAGGGCACAGACCCGGCTGAACGGCGCGTCGGTGGCCGCCAGTTCCCGCTCGGCGCTCAGTTCCGTCTCCGTCGTCATCGGTACTCCTTCTCCTCGGCCCGGTAACCGTTCCGCGGGTGCATACTGCCCGTCAATCTTGGTACAGCGCGAACACGCGCCGAAAGGGGGACCGGTGGGGGCGGTGTTTCAGTGCCTCCCCGGCGCCGCCTGTGGCAGCGCGGGAAGAGGCCCCGCGCGGCCGCGGGCGGCGCGGGAGAGCACAGCTCAACGGGTCTCGATGGGACTGGGATCCGGCCTGGGGGTGATCGCCGGATTCAGGTGGGTCCGGGCGAAGGCGAGGGTGCGTTCCAGCATGGCGGACCGAGCCGGTGTGGTGCGGGCTTCCTGGGTGTTGATCTCGGCCACCGCGTGGCCGGTGAAATCGTTGCGGACCAGTGCGGCACAAACCTGGGCGCACGGTTGGGTGCCTTCGCCGGGGACCAGGTGCTCGTCATGGGCGGCGCCGCGGCCGTCGGCCAGGTGCAGGTGGACGAGGCCGGCACCCATCCGGTCGGCCAGTGCCAGCGGATCGGTGCCGGCGGTCGCCGTATGCGACAGGTCGAGGGTGTAATGCCGGAATCCGGTGTCGGTGGGGTCGTATGTGGGGCTGAACGCGGTCAGCGCGAGACCGGGCCCACCACGGCGTTCCAGTCGCTGGATATCGCGGGCGCGGCGGGCGAAGAGCCGGTCGGCCCGCATCGGGAACATGTTCTCCACCGCGACGGCCACCGAACTGCTCTCCTCGAGTTCGGTGACCTGTTCGGCGAAACCCTCGGAGTAGCGGCGTTGCCAGCGGAACGGCGGATGCACCACCACGGTGTCGGCGCCCAGCGCTTCGGCCGTCCGCACGCTGCGTTCCAGTTTCGAGACCGGATCGGCGCCCCACACCCGCTGCGAGATGAGCAGGCACGGCGCGTGTACCGCGAGGACCGGCACCGCGTATTTGCGGGCGTAACCGCGCACGGTGGTGATGCTCTGGCTGGCCGGTTCGGCCCAGACCATCAATTCGACACCGTCGTATCCCAGTTCGGCCGCGTAACGGAAGGCTGCTTCGGTGTTCTGCGGGTAGACCGAAGCGGTCGAGAGCCCCACCTTGATTCCGTTGCGCCGCCCGTCGTCCCGCGGGTCGGCCGCGGGAGAGATGCCTGCCATCGCCTGCCTCGCTCAGCCGGTACTGAGTAGAAACGCCAGCGGACCCAATGTGACGAACACACCGACGACCACAGCGATCACGGTACTGAACATATCGTCGCCGCGCCGCAGTATCCGCACCAGCGCGACCAGCCCGAGGATGACCACGACCGCGAGCGCGAGTGCGACGAGCGGTTGTGCCTCCCACAGCATCTCGAAACCCTTGAACGCCAGCATTCCGCCGATCGCCGCACCCACGCTCTGTGCGCCGAGCACCATCCACTGTTTGCGCGGATCGTCGATGGTCTCCCGGCCGGAAGTGCGAGCGGCGGCCCCGAATCTGGCTTTTGTCGCGGCGAATTTCCCACCGGCCGAGCCGAATCTGTCGTTCAGTGCCGACCGGGCACGGCCCAGCCGGTTATCGCGACCGGCGGCGTCCTCGAGGTCGTCGTATTCGTCGGCGTCGGGGTCGTATTCCGGTTCGAAATCACCGGTTTCGAATTGTTCACCGGACGGTACGGGCCCCGGATGCGGCCGCATCGGGCCGTGTACATCGGGGGCGGCGAAGATATCGGTCTTCGCGAAACCCGGGTCCGGGTCGAAATCCGGACCCGGACCGAAGTCCTGCGCCGGACCGAAACCGGGATCGGGGGCGAAGCCCTGGTCCGGGTGAAAGCTCTGGTCCGGGCCGAAATCCGGTGCCGGAATTCCCGGAGCGGGCGGCATCGGCCGACCGTTCCGGAGCCCCGGGCCACGGAAGTCGCCGTGGTCGGATGTCTCGTGCGGGGGCGGCTCCAGCTCCTGCAGACCGGCCCGCAACCGCATCCCCTGGTCGGCCGGCGACCAGGCGACGGTATGCGGGTCTCCGTTCCCCGGCTCGGGCGGTTCCGCCCAGGGCACCGGCTCGGGCAGCGGACGCTCACCGCGGCGGCGACGCTCCAGTTTCGGCCGCGCGTCGTCGACGGGGGCCTGCCACGCCTCGGTGGGCGGGGCCGCGCCGGGCGGCCCGAGCCGTGGCGGCCCGTCGAATCCCTGCCCGGGCCACGCCGGGCCCGCGTCCGGCCCGCCGAAATCCGGCAGGCCGGGCGAGTGACCGAAATCGGCGACGCCCTGCGGCATGCCGTAGTCCACCGGCGCTTCCGGTTCGGGAGCGGATTCGGCGGCGGCAGCGGCTTCGGCGGCCTCCGCCGCACGCCGGCGCGCGGCGCGCCCACCGCCGGGGCCCGGCGGATCGGGCTCCCAGGCCCGGGTCTCCGGCGTCTCGTTCGCGTAGTGACCCTCGGCGGCGAAATCGTCGACCGGATCCGGTCGCCGGCGGCGGCCGCTACGGCGCGATTCCTCGACAGGCGGAAACTGGTCACGGCCGTCCGCGAACGAATCCGGATCGCCCAGCCGCGCGGGCGCGGAAGCATCGATCCCGGCCGGCCCCGCCGGATACGGCTCGAGCGGGTTGTAGACGGTGATCGGACCCGACATCGGCGAATTGTTCGGATCCGGGGCGGCATAGGAAACCTGCTCACCCGCATAGCTTTGCGCACCGAAGTCGGTACCGGCCGCTTCCGCGGCGTAGGCCGCGGGTTCTTCTGTATCGGATTCGTCGGGTGCCGCGTGGGCGGAGCCGTTGCGTTCGACGGCCGGGATATCACCGGACAGATCGTCGACCGAGAGCCCGCGACCGCCGCGCCGCCGTCTGCCGCCGCCGGTGGCAGACGGCTGCTGCCCGTTACGGGCGAGCAGCTCTGCTACCGACAGTTGATTGGAGTTCCTACTCATGAAGGCACCGTTTCGATCGGGCCCGCCGACGTCTTGCCGCCGGGCGTCGAACCGTTACCGGCCGCCGCTTTCGGTGCGCTCGTAGTCAGTGGTCCACCATCCATATCGGTATCCAGTTTGCGCAGGATCAGTCCTTCGCGCAGCGCCCACGGACAAATTTCCAGCGTATCGAGGGAAAGGGCGCGCATGGCCGCCTCGGCCACGAGCGCTCCCGCCACCAATTGCTGGGACCGGTCGGCGCTGACACCCTCGAGTTCGGCGCGATCGGAGGCAGTCATTCGGGAGATGAACGCGATCAGCTGACGCAATCCCGAACCGGTGAGGGTCCGGCGGACCCGGGCTCCCGCGCCCGAGGGCGCCGCGCCCGTCAGCCGGGCGAGGGAGCGGAAGGTTTTGGATGTGCCCACCGCCAGATCGGGCCGGCCCGCTTCGGCCAGTTGTTTGGCCGGATCCACCATCTCCGCGGCGAGCCAGTCGCGGAGGATCGCGATACGCCTTTTGCTGGGCGGATCCTCCGGTAGCCATTTCCGGGTCAACCGGCCGGCGCCCAATTGCAGCGACAGCGCGACCTCCGGTTCCTCGTCCACCCCGCTGCTGATCTCGAGGGAACCGCCTCCGATATCGAGGTTGATGATCCGGCCGGCGCTCCAGCCGTACCAGCGGCGCACCGCCAGGAAGGTCAACCGTGCCTCGTCCACCCCGGCCAGCACCCGCAGATCCACCCCGGTCTCCGCGCGCACCCGGCCCAGCACCTCTTCGGAGTTGGTCGCCTCGCGCACCGCGGAGGTCGCGAAGGCCATCAGTTCCGAGCAGCCCGAGGTGATCGCCAGATTCGCCAGATCGGCCACCGTATCGACGAGTTTCTGCTCGCCCACCGGAGTGATCCGGCCCGCGTCGTCCAGGCTCTCCGACAGCCGCAACGATTCCTTCGTCGAGCTCATCGGCATGGGGTGGCCACCCCTATGCGCGTCCACCACCAGCAGGTGAACGGTGTTGCTTCCGACATCGAGGACACCTAGACGCACACGGCCACGTTACTTGGTGTACCTGAACACCAGGCGACCCGGTTGTGGTGTTAGCGTTGAGGGTTGTGACGTCTGGCGCAGCCGCGAACGACTCCGTCCCCGCTCCGACCGACCTTCCGATGCCGAAGATGCGGCCGAGCCGGGAAGTACCACTCGACTTCCCACGCGAGTGGCTCGAGTTCGTCGACCCCGCCGACGACGAACATCTGATCGCCGCGGATCTCACCTGGCTGACCTCGCGTTGGACCTGCGTTTTCGGCACACCCGCCTGTCAGGGCATCCTCGCCGAACAGCCCGATTCCGGCTGCTGTACGCACGGCGCCTTCCTCTCCGACGACGACGACCGCAAACGCCTGCGCAAGGCCGTCAAGATGCTCACTGCCGAGGAATGGCAGTTGATGGACGAGGCCCGCGACAAACACGGCAAGATCACCCGCAAGATGTATCTGGAGACCGACGAACTGGACGGCGAACCCGCCGCACGCACGCGCCGGGTCGACGGCGCGTGCATTTTCCACAACCGCCCGGATTTTCCCGGGGGCGCGGGTTGTGCCCTGCACATCATGGCTCTGCGCCGGGATGTGGAACCGCATACGGTCAAACCGGACGTGTGCTGGCAGCTACCGATCCGCCGCACCCAGGAATGGGTGGACCGGCCCGACGGCGTGCAGATCCTGCGGACCGTGATCACCGAGTACGACCGGCGCGGATGGGGGCCGGGCGGGGTGGATCTGGACTGGTACTGCTCCGGCTCACCCGATGCCCATATCGGTGAGCGCCCGGTCTGGCAGTCCTACCGCTCCGAACTGATCGAGTTGATCGGGAAACCCGCCTACGACGAACTCGAACGGCAGTTGCAGAGCCGGGCGGGCAGCGGGACCGGGGCGGAACATCCGGCGACCACCCGGGCACTGCGCAAGGCCCGCGAAAACGAGCAGCCCGCACGACCCACTCGAATAATCGGACTCGACCTGCGATAACGGGAGCACAGCATGATGCGGAGCCCCTGGATCCCAAGGCCGGCCGGTATGGCGGCTCTGATACTCGCCGGCCTCGCCTGCGCCGCGACCGCCGGCGGCGCGGTTGCCGAACCCGCCGACCCGCACCAGTTCTCCGATCGGACCGCCGAGTTCGTTCCGCTCGGTGATCCGAACGCGCTGGCGGCCCGTGATGCCGGACGGCATCTCGTACTCAGCCCGCACGGCACCCGGCGCAGTATCGTCTGCCGCGGCGACGGGGCGGCGACGCCGCTCTACGACTGCGCCCAGGAAGACGGTCTCGGCTGGGCGCCGCTGCACCGCTCCGATACGCCGGTCGGCGAGGTCTGGATCTATTTCCCCTGATCCGGCGGATCAGGCCTCCAGCTTGTACCCCAGCCCGCGGACGGTCACCAGATGTTCGGGGCGGGCCGGATCGGCCTCGATCTTCGACCGCAGCCGCTTCACGTGCACATCGAGGGTTTTGGTGTCGCCGACGTAGTCCGCGCCCCACACCCGGTCGATGAGCTGACCGCGGGTGAGCACCCGACCCGAATTGCGGAGCAGGTATTCCAGCAGGTCGAACTCTTTCAGCGGCAGGGTCACCGGCTGACCGTTCACCAGCACTGTGTGCCGGTCCACGTCCATCCGCACCGGGCCGGCCTCCAGCACCCCGTTCTCGCTGCCGGAATCCAGTTCGTCGCCGGCGCCGCGGCGCAGGACGGCCCGGATCCGGGCGATCAGTTCCCGTGCCGAATAGGGCTTGGTGACGTAGTCGTCGGCACCGAGTTCGAGCCCCACGACCTTGTCGATCTCACTGTCCCGCGCGGTCACCATGATGACCGGCACCCCACTGCGGGTCCGCAACTGTTTGCAGACGTCGGTGCCGCTCATCCCGGGCAACATCAGGTCGAGCAGGACGATATCGGCGCCGGACCGGTCGAATTCGGCGAGCGCCGAGGGCCCGTCTCCCACGACCGTGACCTCGAAACCTTCCTTGCGCAGGAGGAAGGCGAGTGGATCGGCCAGCGACTCCTCGTCCTCGACGATCAACACACTGGTCATCTGCGTGCCTCCACACCGTTCGTTCGGCCCGGGCCCGAGGGGCGCGGGCTGGTTTCTCTTTTGGTCAGCACAGGCGGGCCGCCGGCGGCGGTGCCGTCGGATTCCTGATACGCGGGTATGCGCAGGGTGAATGTCGAGCCGGTGCCGAGTTTGCTCCACAGGGTGATCTCACCGTTGTGGTTGGCGGCCACGTGTTTCACGATAGCCAGGCCGAGTCCGGTCCCGCCGGTGGAGCGGGAGCGCGCCTTGTCGGAGCGGAAGAAGCGTTCGAACACCCGCTCCTGGTCGTCCTTGGCGATTCCGATCCCGCGGTCGGTCACCGCCATCGCCACATAGGAGCCGCGCACCGATCGGCTCACCGATACATGCGAGCCGCGCGGCGAGTAGGCGATGGCGTTCTCGACCAGGTTCGACAGTGCGGTGATGAGCAGCGTTTCGTCGCCGAGTACCTCGAGCCCGCTGGGCCGGTCGGTACTGACCGTGATCCCGGCGGCCTCGGCGGCGGTCCGGGAGCGGTCCACGGCCTGGCTGACGACCGTATCGACGTCCACGACCTCGAGTTCGGGGAGTTTCTCGGCCCCCTGTAGCCGCGACAGCGCGATCAGTTCGGTGACCATCTTCCCCAGCCGGCCGGCTTCGGCCAGTACCCGCTGACCGAAATGCCGGACGGCCTCCGGATCGTCGGCCGTCTCGAGCAGCGCTTCCGCCAGCAGGCTCATCGCCCCGACGGGTGTTTTCAGCTCGTGGCTCACGTTGGCGACGAAATCGCGGCGGGTGGCCTCCATCCGGGCCTGTTCGGAATCGTCGTCGGCGAACAGCACGGTGAAGCTGGTCTCCTCCGGCGACAACGGCCGGGCCAGGCCGCGTACCGCGATCCGGCCGCGACCGGGCGTCGGTTTATCCGCCGTGAGATCGAACTCCGCCGTTTCGCCGGTCGCCAGCACCTTCTCCACCGCCAGCCAGGCCCGCTCCTCGAGCAGCCGGTTACGGACCAGGCCGAGTTCCTCGGCGCGGGGGTTGACCAGCACCACATCGCGGTACTCGTCGACGACAGCGATGCCGCTCTCCGAGGCCAGCACGATCAGGTCGAGAACCTGCGACATGGTGAGGCCGGAGTCGGCCTGTCGGCGCTGAGCCTGCCGCGCGTTCATATAGGGGATGACGAGTCCACCGACGGCCAGTCCGACAACAGCCGCCAGGACTGCCAGCAGTACGGCCTGGGGAACGCTCACATCAAGAATCGTACGGTCGACCACAGGTAAACAAACCCGGGGTCGGTGAAGTTTCGTGCAGGTCACGGGCGATTACTTCGGTGTTCGCCGGGCGTTTACTCGTTGTTCGGCGGCGAACAGGTTTCGATCGTCCCGGGCGTGTTCCGGAGCCGGAAACGCGGACGAACCCCATTGCGTCTGGGACACAACGGGGTTCGTGTCGTGGCCGGTGGCCGGTGCTCACCAGCCGGGGTTACCCCGCACCGGTACATTCACGAAACTGGGCCGGTTCGGATCGAGTTGTACGTGCTGCGGTTTCAGCCCGGTGTCGATGATCATCGGCAGCGGCGGCACACCCTTGGGCGCGTTGCCGGCGTAGACGTCCACCCGCAACCGGTGCCCCGGTTCGAGCTTCGCCTCGACGGCGGGTACAGCGATATCGAGTGTCGTCACTTCCCCGGGCACCGTGAGCCGCCGGTTCTCCAGCGTGGTGCAGGGCCGGGGGTCGGTGTAGTCGCCGTTGGCGGATCGGCTGCTCAGCGCGTCATCGATCTCGCGCAGCGAAGCCATCAGCTGTCCCGACGAGAGCACCCGGGACTGCCCGTCCGGCGCCACATCGTTGACCGTGACCGACCAATAGCCGTCGGAGGCGTCCTGCACGGTCTGCAGATGCACGGCCATGGGCCCGGAGACCTCGACGGCTTCGGTCGCCGGCGCGCTGGTGAAGGTCAGCCCGTTGGTCTCCTGGATCCGGGAATCGGCACCGCAGGCATTGATCACCGCGACCACGCCCGCCGTCGCCTGGCCGCCGTCGTTGGAACACAGCCCGGTGAGGCCCGGTGCGACGGTCAACCGGGCGGAGCTGTCGGCGACCGCCCCGAGCGAACCATCGTGCACGCTGTGCCCGCCCGTTCCGCTGGGAGCCGCCGAAAGGTACATCCGCCGGTACTCGGCCGCTTCGTCGGCCGGTGCGCTCTCGCCGAACCCGGCCTTGGTCACCCAGCCCCCGCCCTGCTGACGCAGGGTCACCGGACCGTACTGATCTATGCCGTTGTCGATGCCCTTCAACCATTTGTCGAACCAGGCACGTTGCAGCACGTCCAGACGCGGCGGCAGCCCGGGCTTGCCGGATTCGCTTCCGGAGTTGATGTGATAGGTATCGCCCATGAGCAGCTGCTTCTGCCCGGGCGGCAACGGCATCGCGTTGTAGATCTGCGATTCGGAGTAGGTGAACAGATCGTGCCAGCCGCCCGTCACGAAAGTCGGGACGTCGATCTGCGCCGGATCGCCGAGCCAGGCCTGCCGGTCCGGGCTGTCGCCCCGGATCATCTCCTGCAACCGCGGGTCGAGATCCTCCACCCGCGGTGTGGTGTAGGCGTTCAGGAACACGTCCAGATAAGTGAACGGCGAGGACAATCGATCGTTCAGCCACTGCTGGTCGAAGGTGCCGTTCAGCATCGACTGGATATTGGGCACCCATTTGGTCGCGTTGATCAGCGACATCCACAGTGGGATGAAGGCAAAGCCGAAACCCCCGCCGGGCATGAGCACGTCCTGCGCCAGATCGCTACCGGGGGCTACCGGGAAGAGAGCCTTCAACGCGGACGGATGCTTCTCGGCGGCCTGCAACTGGTTGATGCCGGAATACGACATCCCGGTCATCCCGACCTGCCCGTCGGCCCACTGCTGCCGGGCCGCCCAGTCGATGACCTCGACCGTGTCGTCCTGTTCGCGCTGCCGCAACATATCCCACACCCCCTGGGAGAATCCGGTCCCGCGCACATCCACCACGACTTGGACGTAACCGCTCTTCACCAGCTGACGGTCCACCGCGAAGTTGCGCATGGCCCCGCCACCGAGCGCCTTGGTGAGATCGGTCAGCCCGGACAACGGAGTACCGGTCATATCGATATCGCGGGCCAGCTGCGATATCGCGTCCGACGCACCCGGGATCGATCCCATATGGTCGACGAGGTTGGACACCAGTTTCGTATAGGGCGTCATATTGACGAGGACGGGCAGCCGGGTGTCGATCGGCCGGGATGCGGTATCGGCGGGCCGGTACACATTGGCCTTCAGCACCGTGCCGTCGCTCATGGTGATCGGCACATCCCAGGTGATATTGACATTGGGATACTGCTGCGGCCCGTCGTGGGCGGCCGCCCATTGCGCCCCCGCCGCTCCCCCGTCGGGGCCGGACGCCACCGGCGCAGCCCCGGCGCTACCGCCGAGCAGCGGTACCAGCAGCACGGTGGCGGCCAGCGCCACGGTGGCTCGCATCACAAACTTCATCGGTCGTGATCCATCTCTCGAACTGGTCGGATGTTCGAGAGCTTACACAGCGTTACCGGCGAGTAATGAGAATCTGCCCGGCAAGCAACAGGGCTTTCCGATCGCGTGATCCGAATATCATGTTCTCGCACAAGCAAAACCGCGGTTTACGGTGATATCCCACAGAACCACGGATCGCCGTCGGCGATTCCGGTGCCGGTACGAAAAAGCGCCGCAACCCGTTCCGGGTCGCGGCGCTGTGGTTCGAACTACCTACCGCCCTGGCTCGCGACGGCGGCAGCACCCGCGGCCGCGGCTTCCGGGTCGAGATACTCCCGGGGGCGCACCGGGCGCAGCTCGTCGTCCAATTCGTAGCGCAGCGGAATTCCGGTGGGGATGTTCAGTCCGGCGATATCGTCGTCGGAGATCCCGTCCAGATGTTTGACCAGGGCACGCAGCGAATTACCGTGGGCCGCGACCAGCACCGTCCTGCCCCCGCGCAGTTCCTGCGAAATGGTCGACTCCCAGTAGGGGACCATCCGGTTCACCACGTCGAGCAGGCATTCGGTCTGCGGGACCTCGATACCGGCGTAGCGCGAATCGCCTTCCTGGCTGTACTCGTCGTCGAGTTCGATCGGGGGCGGCGGCGTATCGTAGCTGCGCCGCCAGAGCATGAACTGTTCCTCGCCGTACTCGTCCCGGATCTGGGCCTTGTTCTTCCCCTGCAACGCCCCGTAGTGGCGTTCGTTGAGGCGCCAGTCCCGCACCACCGGAATCCAGTGCCGGTCGGCGGCGTCCAGCGCGATATTCGCCGTGGAGATCGCCCGGCGCAGCAGCGAGGTGTAGACGATATCGGGCAGGATGCCGTGCTCGGCCAGCAGTTCACCGGCTCGTTTACCCTCGGCGACGCCCTTGTCGGTGAGATGTACGTCCACCCAGCCGGTGAACAGGTTCAGGGCGTTCCATTCGCTCTCGCCGTGGCGCAGCAAAACGAGGGTGTTCGTCATGCGGGCCATCCTGCCATGGCGCGATACCGGGTCCGCGCGCCCCCGGGGCCCGCTCCGGCTACGGCTCCCCGGACAATCCGGCCGCGAGGACCGCCGCGCCGTGCAGTGTCGCGCCTTCGGCGAGGCGCGAGGGTTCCACCCGGAGCTCGCGGATGAAACCCAGCCCTGCGTGCCGGGCAGCGGCCGCCCGCATCGGTGCCCACAGGGGTTCGCCGGAGTCGGCGAAGCCACCGCCGACCACGACCGTGTCCACATCGAGCAACGCGGCCGCGGAGCTGAAAGCAGTACCCAGCGCGGTACCGGCCCGGGCCAGCGCGGCCAGCGCGATCGCATCACCGGCCCGGGCGTCGCGCGCGAGTTCCGCGCCGGTAGCTCCGGCCCAGCCCTGGGCCCGCGCCCAGCGCGCGGACGACAAACCGCTCGCCACCGCCTCCAGGCATCCGAAACCGCCGCAGGCACAACGCACGTCCGAGCCGGGCACCACGATATGACCGATATGGCCGGCATTGCCGGTGCGTCCTGTCGATACCCGGCCGTCCACCAGAATGCCGCCACCGATCCCCGACGAAACCGTCACCGCCAGCCCGTTCCGCAGCCCGCGCAGCGCACCCGCCCGGTGTTCGGCCAGCGCCAGGCACGCCCCGTCCAGGGCGAACCGCACCACGGCGCAGGGAAAGAGCGCTTCGACCGCCGCCACGATGGCGAACCCGTCGCGCCACTGCGGAATATTGAGCGCGCGGGTGATCCCGGCCGGAACGTCCACCGGCCCCGCCGATCCGATCCCGACCGCGGTCACCGCCGCCCCGTCCGCCACCGCTCCCAGCAGTGCGCGGCACACCTCCCACACATCGTGGTCCGGGACCGGGACCCGCCGGACCGCACTCGGCCGCCCCCCGGCATCCACCAGTCCGGCGGCGAACTTCGTCGCCCCGATATCCAGTGCCAGAACCGCCACCGCACCTCCCGAAGTCCCGATCCGCAGAATCCGATTGTGACCCATCCACAATCGGGTTCCACGCTGTCACACCTTCAGGAGCGGCCCGTTCCGGTCAGGAGGCCCAGGGACCGATGCCGCCGACCTTGTCGATCCGGATCCGGGTGAGCAGGCCGGGCGGTGCGTCCGGGGGCGGGAAGCCCGCACCGGGACTCGCGAGCGTTTTCGCCAGCTTCGCCAACAATTCCGGCGCCCCGCCCTCGACAATGCGCGCGGTCCCGGTGACCGACAGATACGGCCGCATGATCTCGCCCTTCTCCGCCGCCAGGATGGTGACCGCGACCCGGGAATCGCGGCGCACGTTACGGACCTTGCGGTATTCACCGAGGTGCGCGGTCACCAGCTCGTCACCGTCGGGTCCCTCCTGCAACGCTACCCACACCACGCTGACCTGAGGACTTCCATCCGAATTGAGGGTTACCAGCGTGGCATCGGCACCGGCGCCGATGAATGCGCGAGCGGCATCGTCGAGTTTCATGCTCTCTTCTACCTGTCGCGCGGCCCGTTCATTCCCGGCGACCGCCTCGTATCGCACCGGCTCCCGCTCCGTGTTCACGGCGCGACGAGCGGCTCCTGCGCGTGGGCCCGGCGCAGCAGTGCGGCGAATTCCGGGGCCGAGGGCAGAGCGGCCGCTCCGATCCGGTGCACGGGTACGGCGGGGGTCCACGAGTTCATGACGACCGCCCCCGCGAGATCGGGCAGATCTGGTACCGCGATCTCCTCCGTTCGCTGGGACACGCCGAGCCGGTCCAGCTGCCTGCGCACCATGCCCATCATCGTCCCCGGCAACGCCTCGGCCCGGGGCCACACCACCGAATCACCGTCCCAGAAAGCCAGATTCCAGATGGACGCCTCACTGAACCGGCCGGCACGGTCGACGAACGCCGCGTCGTCGAACCCCTGCTGAACGGCCCGGCGCAGGTAATAGGTCTTGCCCACTTCACCGACGTGTTTCACCCCCGCGAGCGCCCGCTCGTACTCCACCACGGCCAAGGCGAGCGGACCGGACGGGCCCGACGCGGGCGGACCGGTCCGGACCAGGACCGAGAGATCGGCGTCGGTCGCCACGAATTCACCCGGCCGCGAGAACACGGTGGCGGTGAGCGAGACATCGGCCGGGCTCGCGGCCAGCCCGGCCCGCAGGAGGTCGCGCACCCGGTCGTCGGGCAGCGCCCGGCCGAAGAGCTCCGCGGAAGCCTCGCGCAGCCGGTTCAGATGCAGATCCAGGCCACGGATTTCACCGCCGCGCACTTGCGCGGCGGTGAAATGGGCATAGCCGGCGAAGGCCAGCGGGGCCAGTTCCGCTGCTGAGGCGGCGCGGCCGTCGAGCTGAGCGATATGGACTGTCACAGCGTCTCCTGATGCGCGAGCAGGGAATCGAGTGTGGTGATCTCCTCGGCGGTCAGCTCTGTCGCGGCCGCCGCCAGGTTGTCCCGCAGATGTGCGGGATCGGTGGTGCCGGGGATCGCGAGGACGTGATCGCCGCGGTGCAGCAGCCAGGACAATGCGAGCCGGGTGGTCGAAATTCCGTGGGCAGCGGCGATCGCGGCCACCCGCGGATCGTCGCCGACCGCACCGAGAGTCAGCGGGAAGAAGGCGACGAACGCGATACCCGCGGCGCGGGTGAGCTCGACGATATCGTCGTGCGTACGGTCGCCGATGCTGTAGTTGTTCTGGACCGCGCTGATCGGGGCGAGGGCACGCGCCTGCGCGAGCTGCGCCGCGTCGACACCGGAGATCCCGATCGCACCGACCTTCCCGAGCTGCCGGGCCTCCTCGAGGACCCCGAGTTGATCGGCCAGCGGTACCGTCGGATCGATCCGGTGCAGATAGAGCAGATCGATCCGGTCGGTGCGCAGTCGCCGCAGACTCAGTTCCAGCTGCTGCCGCAGATATTCCGGCCGGCCCACCGGGACCCACTCGTGCGGGGAGGGGCGGGTATTACCGATCTTGGTCGCGATCACCACTTCCGACCTGACCGGGGCGAGCGCTTCGGCCAGCAACTCCTCGCCCGCACCGAACGCGTAGGCGTCGGCGGTGTCGAACATATCGACCCCCGCCGCGGCGGCACCGCGCAGAAAGTCGATCAGCTCGTGCCGATCGGTGGGTGGCGCCCAGATGGGTGCACTGAAGCCGGCCCGCTGATCCGGACGATCCGCCATCCGCATGGTGCCGAGGCCGATACGGCGTACCCGGGACCCACTGTCGAGAACAAAATCGGTTCGCATGTCTCCACCGTCCACATTCACACGGTGTGAAGGTCAAGCGCCGGAATCACCGCGGTCCGACCGCGGTTGTTCCATCCGAGCGAACAGGAGACACCATGCGGATCGGCGAACTCGCGACGGCGACCGGCACCAGCCAGCGATTGCTGCGGTACTACGAGGAACGCGGGCTGTTGACGCCCGAACGCACCACGAACGGGTACCGCCACTACCCCGAGGCAGCGGTGGGTCATGTCACCCGTATCCGCCGCCTGCTCGCCGCCGGACTGCCGATCCGCGTGATCAACGAGATAATCGACTGCGCCTGCGACGGCACCGATTACGTCGAGCCCTGCATGGAACCCACCCTGCGTGCCGAACTCGCCTCGCTCGACGGCAGACTCGACGACCTACAGCACCGGCGCGAAGAACTGCTCGGCCTCATCGAACGCGTCGGTTCGAGCTGACCCCCGGCCCCGGGCTCGGAGCCGGGGGTCAGTTCGCAGTGTCGGAGTCGACCAGATGCTCGAAGGCACGCAGGTTCTGCAACGATTCCCCCCGCGAAACCCGCCACTTCCATTCCTTACGAATGGATTCGGCGAACCCGAGTTCGAGCAATGTGTTGAAGTCCCCGTCCACCGCCTCGAGAATCTGCCCGAAGATCCGGTCCAGTTCCTCCGCGGTGACGGCGTGATTGGCGGCGCGGCCGACCAGGTAGATATCGCCCAGTTTGTCGATCGTGTACGCCACGCCGTAGAGGCGCCGGTTACGCCGCAGCAGGTATTTGTAGACGCCCTCGAAATTCTCGTCCGGTTTGCGGCAGACGAACGATTCGAAGCGCACCCCGTGCGCGCCCAGCGTCAGCATCACATTGGTCTTCAATTTGCGCTCACCCGGCAGCACCGCGACGAATACATCGTCGCCCGGATGGGTGTACTCGATCTCGCGGTCCCGCAGTGTTTCCTCGACGACCCGCGCGGTGGCCGATGCCTCACTCATCTGCGCACTCCCGTCCGGCGCCGCCACAGCGCCCGCGATCTGGCCTGGCTCTCGCCGAGGATAGCCGGACCGCGACCGTAGCCGGTCAACGCGGCGGTATAGCTGTGCAGCAGTTTGTCGGCGGTATGCGCCCAGGAGAAGTCCGCCGCGTGCGTCACCGCCTGCGCACCCAGCAGGCGCAGCCGCCGCGGATCGTCGAGCAGGTATTCCAGCGCACCGGCCCAGTCCGGGATGCGGTGCCCGGCGACCAGCAGTCCACTGTGCTCGTGGCGCACCGCGGTCCCCAGCCCGCCGACTGCGGCCGCCAGTACCGGTGTACCGCTCGCCTGCGCTTCCAGCGCGACCAACCCGAAGGATTCGTTGTAGCTCGGTACCGCGACCAGATCGGCGGCCCGGTACACCTGGACCAGCCGGTCGGGGGGCTGTGGCGGCAGAAAAGTGACGTGGTCGGCGATGCCGAGTTCGGCGGCCAGTTCGATCAGCGCGTCCGGCCGCTCCAGACCGGTGCCCGACGGACCGCCGACGATCAGCGCGCGCAATGGACGGCCCGGCCGCCGGCGGAGGGCCTCGGCGACCGCGCGCACCAGGACATCGGGTGCTTTCAACGGCTGGATCCGGCCGACGAACGCGACGACCTCCTCGTGCGCCGCCAGTCCGAGCTCGGCGCGCGCCACCGCCCGGTCGCCCGGGCGGTACTGCGTGAGGTCCGCACCCGGTGGCACGATATCGACCCGATCGGGCAGGGCTCCGTACAACTCCACCAGATCCCGCGCTTCCCGCGCGGTGTTGGCGGTGAGGCGATCGGCTTCGGCGATGACCTGCTTCTCGCCGATCTCCCGGGACACCGGTTCGGGGGAGTCCCCCTCGGCCAGGGCGGCGTTCTTCACCGCCGCCAGCGTGTGTGCGGTGTGCACCAGTGGCACCCGCCAGCGATCGCGGGCGAGCCAGCCCACCTGCCCGGACAGCCAGTAGTGCGAATGCACCAGGTCGTAGTGGCCGGGTAGCTGCCGGGCCTCCTGGCGCAGCACCTCGGCGGTGAAAGGGCACAGCTGGGTCGGCAGATCGTGTTTGTCCAGGCCCTCGAAGGGCCCGGCCACCACATTGCGCACCAGCACCCCGGGCGCGGCCTCCTGCACCGGAGGTAGATCCGACGAGGTGGCCCGGGTGAAGATCTCGACCTCGGTCCCCCGCTGGGCCAGCTGGAGGGCGGTCTGCAGGACGAACACGTTCATCCCACCCGCATCACCCGTACCGGGCTGTGCCAGTGGTGAGGTGTGCACCGTCAGTACGGCGATACGGTTCGGCCGTCGGTCCGGGCGTTGACTCACGATGTCCATATTGCACGGTGCAACGCGGCAGCCCGGCCCCTCCTTCCCCGGTCGTGAAAGTGATCACACCTCGCCGATTCGCCCCGCCCGCCGGGCGCCGGCATGCAGCCGCGGATCTCGGCCACAGAGCCGGACAGAACGGTGAAAGAGCTCGTCACGGACAATCAGGACTTCGTATCGCACTCCGCCGCGAATTCCCGGACCTCGCGAACGAAACGCGCCGGATCCTCGATGAACAGCCCGTGCTGCGCACCCTCCCAGACGACGGCCCGGCCCAGCGGTGCAGCGTCGGCGATGTAGCGGCCGTCGGCCACCGGCACCACCGGATCCGCCGAACCGTGCAGCACGAGCACCGGAACATCGAGCCCGCGCAGCGTCGCGGTGTTGTCCACCTTGCGATAGAACAACGCCTTGCGGACGAACGGCGGCGTCGCCAGACTCGCGCCGAACAACCGCTGCGCGTCCGGGCCCTTGTCCGCGCCCGGACCCGTATTGGCGTTCCCGAACACAGCGAAACCGCGCACCGCCCGCCCCGCGCTCTCCTCGAATACGCCGGGAATCGCCTGCTGCATCGATCCCCCCACCTCGGCACCCGGCACCCCTTTGCCGATATTGGCCATCGCCCCGGTGTAGACGACACCGGCGACCGCGCCCGTACCGTACTCGGCGAGATAGTCGCTGATCACGATCCCGCCGTAGGACCACCCCAGCAGCAGCGCGTCCGCTTCGATCGACTCGGCGGCCAGCACCGCGGCGATATCGGCGGCCCAGTTCTTCGAATCGTCGTAACCGGAATCGGGAGCGTCCGAGTACCCGTGACCGCGCAGGTCGACCGCCACGACCCGGAAATCGGTGGCGAAATCGTCGAACACCGGCCCCCAGCAGCGCAGATCCGCCGACCAGCCGTGCACCAGCACCAGCGGCCGCCCCTGCGCGGGCCCACCGGTCCGATAGACGATGCCGGTCCCGTCCGCACTGCGCGCTTCCCGTATAGCCATGAGCGCATCATAGGATCGGGTCCATGAGCACACGCACCGCTGTTGTCACCGGGGCCAGCTCGGGTATCGGCGAAGCCACCGCCCGGGAACTCGCGAAACAGGGGTACCACGTGTACGTGGGTGCCCGCCGGATCGACCGGCTGCGGGCACTGGCCGACGAGATCGGCGGAACCGCGCTCGAACTCGACGTGACCTCCGACGAATCGGTCCGGGCGTTCGCCGACGCGATCGAGAGCGCGAACGTCCTCGTCAACAATGCCGGTGGCGCCAAGGGTCTGGCCACGGTGGCCGACGCCGATCTCGACGACTGGCGCTGGATGTGGGAGACCAACGTGCTCGGCACCCTGCGCACGACCAAAGCGCTGCTCCCGAAACTGATCGCCTCCGGCGACGGCCTCATCGTCACCATCACCTCGGTGGCCGCCTTCCACGCCTACGACAACGGCTCGGGCTACACCTCCGCCAAACACGCCCAGGCCGTCCTGCACCGGACGCTGCGCGGTGAACTGCTCGGGCAGCCGGTCCGGCTCACCGAGATCGCCCCCGGCGCGGTGGAGACGGAATTCTCGCTGGTCCGCTTCGACGGCGACGCCGACCGTGCGGCCGCGGTCTACCAGGGCATCGACCCGCTGGTCGCCCAGGACATCGCCGAGATCGTGGCCTTCGCGGCGAGCCGCCCCCCGCACGTCAACCTGGACCAGATCATCGTCAAACCCCGCGACCAGGCCGACCCGGGCCGCTTCGCCCGCCGCAGCTGAGGGCCGCCCGGGCGCACCTGAACCGTAGTCCTCCGTGAGACCTGAATTGCCGTGACCTGCTGAAACAGGGACACGCCGCAGCGCAATGGACACGCCGGGCAGATCTGACTTCGTTATCAATTCGTGTCAATGTCACGGCCATGGTCGGATCACGACACGAAGCGATGCACCGCATCTTCCAGCACGACCCGGGGGTCTTCGCCCGCGCCTTCCACAAATTGAAGCTGCCTTTCGCCACACCGGAACAGGTCGAGCTGTTGCCCACCGATCTCACCGAGATCCGGCCGATCGAACGACGGGTCGACACGCTGCTGCGCGTAACCACCGGCGAGGGGCCGTTCCTGCTGATCGTGGAAGCACAGACCGGCAAAGACCCACAAAAACCGGACGCCTGGGCCTACTACGCCACATACCTGCGGATCGTGTACCGATTGCCGGTCTATTTGCTGGTGGTCTGCCGTGACGAGGCCGTCGCGCAGTGGGCGAGGAGCCCGATCCCGAACGGTGCACCACGCTGGCCCACAGTGACCGTGAAACCTCTCGTCCTCGGGCCCGGCAATGTCCCGGTGATCACCGATCCGGCCGAAGCCGCCGACGACATTCCGCTGACCGCGCTCTCGGCGATAACGCACGCCTCCGATCCGCGGATCAATGCCATACTGAAAGCGCTGGCCACCGCGCTGCGCGGAGAGGACGCCGATGATCTCGCGATTTTCGGCGAACTGACCGAACTCGGCCTCGGCGACACCCCGGCCGCAGACATCTGGAGACGACTGATGACCGTGGACCTTTCCTTCTTCCGTTCCCAGACCGCGGAACGCCTCCGGTCCGAAGGACGCACCGAGGGAATCGCGGAGGGACGTACCGAGGGACGCACCGAGGGAATCGCCGGAAGCATCGTGCGAGTCCTGACGCGGCGCGGTCTCACGGTCGACACGGACGTCCGTCAGCGCATCGAGGCCTGCGCGGAGATCGAAACCCTGCAGCTCTGGCTCGATCGTGCGGTCGTGGTCGATTCCGTAGACCAGCTCTTCGATTGATCGCCGGGTCGAATACCGCACCTCCCGACTCACCGAGTCGCACCCGATCGGCGTGATATCGCGCGGCAGCGACCGTCGGGTCCGGAGCCCGGCCGGACGGTATCGCTACAGCTCCACGCCCACCGTGACCGGCTCCGGTACCAGTACGACCCCGAATCGCTCCGCCACACCGTCGCGCACGGTCCGGGCCAGCGCGACGAGATCGGCGGCCGTGGCGGCACCGCGGTTGGTGAGGGCCAGCGTGTGTTTGGTGGACAGCCGGGCGGGGGCGTCCGGGCCGGGGAATCCCTTCGCGAATCCGGCGCGTTCGATCAGCCAGCCCGCGGAGAATTTCACTCCGCCGGCTCCCGGATAGGTGGGAACAGGTACCTCGCCGAGCAGGTCTCGGATCGCGGCCCGGACGCGGTCCACCTCCCCGTCGGGGACCACCGGGTTGGTGAAGAAAGACCCGGCGCTCCAGGTGTCGTGATCGGCGGGATCGAGCACCATCCCTTTGCCCGCCCGCAGCCCGAGCACGGTTTCCCGGACGGCCGCGGCCGGGCGGGTGTCCCCCTGGCTCGCATCCAGGCGCTGAGCGAGTTCCCCGTAGCGCAGTGGGGCGCTGGTGCCGTCGGGACGCAGCGCGAATTCCACCGCCAGGACCACCGCGTCGTCGCGGTGTTTGAGCCGGCTGGTCCGGTAGCCGAAGGCGAGGTCGCCGGGACTCACCCAGTCGATATCTCCGGTCGCCCGGTCCAGCAGCCGTACGCGGCGCAGCAGATCGGCGACCTCGACACCGTAGGCGCCGACATTCTGTACCGGTGTCGCACCCGCCGACCCGGGAATCCCGGACAGGCACTCCAGCCCGCCGAACCCCGCGCGCACGCTCTTCGCGACCACACCGTCCCAGTTCGCGCCGGCCTCCGCGGTGACACTGTCGGCACCGAAATCGACACCTTCGTTGGCAACCCGGACCACGACCGCGGGAATATCGTCGTCGGATATCAGCAGGTTCGATCCCCCGGCGACCAACAGCACCGGTACATCGGCGGCGTCCAGTGCCCGCACGGTCGCCACCAGCGCCTCGGTACTACCGCAGTCCGCGACGGTGGCCCGGCCACCCACGCGCAGCGTGGTCAGCTCGGCCAGCGGGACCGCGGACCGCACGACCGCGCCCGTTCCGTCCAGTATCTGCCGCAGTTCGTCCGCGGGGACAGCCCGAGAAGTTCGCACGACCAGACGGTAGCGTGTCCGGTCATGGCTACAGCGCTGGCGTATACAGCTCGCTACTCTCATCCGGTCGCGACGGTACGCGAGGCATTCTGCACCGAGCAGTACTGGAAGGACCGGATCGCCACTGTGGGCGGGCCCGACGCCAGGTTCGTCTCGCTGACCGTCGAGGGCGAACAGGTCCGGATCGAGGTCGTCCAGTCCATTCCCGCCGACCTGCTGCCACCCGCCGTCACCGCTGTGCGCCCCGGTGATCTGATCATTCCGCGTACCGAACTGTGGACGGGTACCACCGGTAACTTCGAGGCACGGGTCGAGGGAGCGCCGGCGGAGGTCCGCGGCACCATCACCGCCACCGACGAGCCCACCGGCGCGGTCGCCGAGATCTCCGGCACGATCGAGGTGAAGGTTCCGCTGTTCGGCCGCAAGATCGAGGAGGCCATCGGCGAACGTCTCACCGAGCTGCTGGCCGAGGAGACCGAGTTCACCAATACCTGGATCGCCGAGCGGGCGTAGTTCCGGTCGACCGCTGGTTCGCCGGGTCGGGCCCACCCGGCCTCCCACGGCCGCGGCAGGTCCGGGCGGTAACCTACCGCCCATGGCTCGCCGACTGGACTATTCCGCCCGCTACCCGCTGCACACCACCAAAGAGGTCTACGCGGCGCTGACCGACCGGGACTACTGGGAGGCCCGGATGGTGGAGATGCGGAAGTACTCGCCGAACGAGGTCATCAGTCTGGATGCGAGCGAGGACGGTATCGAGGTGGTCCTGCACCACATCCTGCCGCGTGAGACCTTGCCCGAGATCGCGCAGTCGGTGATGCGCAAGGACATGGTCATCACGCGTAAGGAGAGCTTCGGCCCGTTCGGCCCCGAGGTCGAGGGCAAGTATTCGGCTTCCATCCCCGCCGGACCCGGCAGTCTCACGGGCACGACCCGGCTGTTCCCGACCGATACCGGCTGCACCATGCGGATGTCGTCGGAAGCCAAAGTGTTCATCCCGATGATGGGTCCGCGGCTGGAACAGCTGATGCTGGTGAATCTGGTGGATCTGTTCCGTGCCGAGGCCGAAGTGACCCAGAAATGGCTGGACGAGCAAAAACCGGCCGGCTGAGTGTTCCGCTCGGCACCGTCACCCGGGGCACCACCGGGACCAACCGGCTGCGCCGCAGCGACCGCCAGCTGATCGGGGATCCGCGGATCTCCGAGGTGCTGCGCGATACCGCCGACCCACTGGTGGTGGATCTCGGTTACGGAGCCCAGCCGTGGACGACCTTGGAACTGGCCACCCGGTTGCGCACCGTGCGCCCGGATGTGCGGGTGGTGGGACTGGAGATCGACCCGGGGCGGGTGGTGCCGGCTCGTGACGGTGTTCTCTTCGCTCGCGGCGGTTTCGAATTGGCGGGCCTGCGCCCGGCGCTGGTCCGCGCGTTCAATGTGCTGCGGCAGTATCCGGAGTCCGAAGTGCCCGGAGCGTGGTCGGCGATTCTGTCCGGGTTGGCCCCGGGCGGGCTGTTGATCGAGGGCACCTGCGACGAGCTCGGCCGCCGGTGCGCCTGGGTGGTCCTGGATCGTTCGGGCCCGCGCACCCTGACCCTCGCGTGGGATCCGTTCACCGTCGAGCGTCCCTCCGATCTCGCCGAACGCCTGCCCAAATCGCTGATCCACCGCAATGTGCCGGGTGAACGTGTGCACGCTCTCCTCGGCGCGGCCGATCGCGCCTGGTCACACACCGCACCGCTGGCTGTTTTCGGGCCGCGGGTGCGCTGGCGGGCGGCGGCGGACCTGCTGCGGGAAAAGGGCTTTCCGGTGCACGATTACCGGCGCCGCCTCCGGGACAACATCATGAGCGTTCCGTGGTCGGCGGTCGCGCCCGCCGGACAGGCGGAAGGTTTTATGTGATTCAAATCACAAAACAACCGGTGGGACCGCCGCTGACGTCGATACATTCACCATGCGTCCACAACCGGCCCACAGAGCCGGCACATAATCATCGTGAAGAATCTCGAATATGCCCACCAAGTCCCTGTCTGCCCCGAAGGTCGGTCGCCGGACCGTAGGGATCGCCCTGGTCACCGTGATCGTGCTCGTGGTGGCCGCGCTGATCGGCGGTGAAGCGTATGCGCGGCACAGAATCGCGAGCTGTATCAGTTCACAGTTCGAGAAAGAGATGGGATCGCAGATCGACGTCGGCTTCGGCGCCAAACCGCTACTGCTCACCTGGGTGGACGGCAAGGTCTCGCGGATGGATGTGGACAGCAAGGGCGACGAATTCGGCCCGGCCGTCGATATGCAGGTCCACGCCCGATTCCACGATATCGAGATGGCCGAGGGCAGCAACAGCGGCAGCTCGGTCGGGAGCTCGAGTGCCGATGTCGCCTGGAGCAACTCCGGTATCTCTCGGACGCTGCAGGGCCTGGTCAGCGATGTGCAGTCCGACCCCGATACCGGACAGCTCACCATGAAGGTGCTGGGCGGTTTCGGGGCCATGCAGCTCACCCCGCAGATCAAGGACGGCAAAGTCGATATCGATGTGGCCCAGGCGCAATTCCTCGGTATCGGTGTTCCCGACGATCTCGCGCAGGGCGTCGTCGACTTGATGACCGAGAGCCTGCAGACCTACCCGATGGGCCTGCAGCCGACCGCGCTGCGCGTCACCGACAACGGAATCCAGGTGGACCTGCGGGGCGGTCCGACCGAGCTGCCGGCCGCCTCCGAGGGCGATGCGAGCTGCTGAGCCCCGCCGGTACTCAGGCGGGGAAACCCCCGAGTACCTCCCGGGAGCGGGACAGCCCGAGCCGGGTGGCGCCCGCGGCGATCAGCTCCGCGGCCGCGTCCGCGGTACGGATTCCGCCGCTGGCCTTGATTCCCAGTCGCCCGCCGACGGTTTCGGCCATCAGCCGGACCGCGCGCACCTCCGCACCGCCGGCGGGATGGAATCCGGTGGAGGTCTTCACGAAATCGGCGCCCGCGCGTTCGGCGGTCCGGCACACCTCGACGATCGTCTCGTCGGCCAGCGCGGCCGATTCGATGATCACCTTCAGCAGCGCGCGCTCCGAGATCGCCTCGCGCACCACGATGATATCGGCGAGTACCGCCGCGAAATCGCCCGCGATCGCCGCGCCGATATCGATCACCATATCGACCTCGGCCGCACCCTGCTCCACCGCGAGCCGCGCCTCGGCCCCTTTGACCAGCGAGTGATGTTTCCCGGAGGGGAATCCCGCGACCGTCGCCACCACCAGACCCGGCGCCCGCACCGGCAGCATTGCCGGCGAAACGCATACCGCGTATACGCCGAGTTCCCGGGCCTCGGCCACGGCGGCGGTAACATCCGCGCTCGTCGCCTCCGGGGCGAGCAGCGTGTGGTCGATCATGGCGGCCACCTCGGACCTGGTCAGCGACTTGGAATCGGCCATGGGACGAAAGTCTGGCACACCCGCGGCGAATTCCGTTGCGCGCCTCGAACTCCTCGCGCACACTCGTATCGCCTTCCGACGAGAGGACGATGTTGCTGATCCGCCGTGAACGAGCCACCGACGCCGACGCCGTCGCGGCCGTGCACCATAGCGCTTTCGCTCCGCACTACGCCGCGACCGGTCCCGCGGCCGGGGCCGGGGCCGCGCCGGTGGATACCCCGCCGGAGGTGGCGCTGGTGTCTCGGCTGCGCACCGACCCAGGGTGGATCCCCACCCTGTCGATGGTCGTCGTCGACCGGGAGACCGTCGCCGGGCATGTCTGCGTCACCCGGGCGACCGTGGGTCCTTTCCCCGTCCTGGCCCTCGGCCCCATCGGGATCCGCCCCGATCTCCAGCGCCGCGGCGCGGGTTCGGCGCTGATGCACGCGGTGCTCGGTGCCGCCGATGCGCTGGACGAACCGCTCGTCGGGCTGCTCGGCAGCCTCGACTACTACCCTCGATTCGGTTTCCAGCCGGGTTCGCGCCTGGGCATCGTCCCCGACCGGCCCGAATGGGCGAGCCATTTCCAGATCCGGCCGCTCAGCGCCTACGACTCCCAGATAACCGGCGAATTCCGCTACGCCGACCCGTTCTACGACCTGTGACCGGGTGGCCGGTTTCCCGCTGAGGGGACCGCGGACGCACCCGGCCGACTGGAACCGCGGAGTCGCGGCGCCCGGCCGGCGACCGTCCTGTCAGGATGACGTCATGGTTTCCGCAGCCAACGGCCCCGACGGCCGACGCTATGTGCTCACCCTGGGCTGTCTCGACCGCCCGGGCATCATTGCCACCATCACCTCGTTCATCGCCGAATTCGGGGGCTCCATCCTGGAGGCCGGTTACCACTCCGACCTGGAGACCGGCTGGTTCTTCACCAGGCAGTCCATCAAGGCCTCCACCGTGCCGTTCGGCGTGGAGGAGCTGCGCAGCCGGTTCGAGCGGATCGCCGCCGAACTCGGCCCGCAGACCGAATGGCAGGTCCACGATTCGGGAGTGCGGCGCCGCGCGGTGGTTCTGGTGAGCAAGGAGGGGCACTGCCTGCACGATCTGCTCGGTCGCGCCACTTCCGGCGAGCTCCCAGCCACTATCGAAGCCGTGATCGGCAACCACCTGGACCTGGCGGCGATCACCGAGGCCCACGGAATCCCGTTCCATCACGTTCCGTTCCCGAAGAACCCGGCCGAACGCGGACCGGCCTTCGAACAGGTTCGTGAACTGGTGGACTCGCATTCTCCCGACGCCGTGGTGCTGGCCCGGTTCATGCAGGTGCTACCCGAGCAACTGTGCGAGCACTGGGCCGGGCGAGCCATCAATATCCATCACAGTTTCCTGCCTTCGTTCGTCGGCGCCCGCCCCTATCACCAAGCGTTCGTCCGGGGCGTCAAACTCATCGGCGCGACCTGCCACTACGTGACCGCCGAACTGGATGCGGGCCCCATCATCGAACAGGACGTGATCCGTGTCGACCACGCCGACAGCGTGACCGATATGGTCCGCGAAGGCCGCGATATCGAACGAGTGGTGCTGGCACGCGGTCTGCGCTGGCATCTGGAGAGCCGGGTGCTGGTGCACGGGCGGCGCACCGTCGTGTTCTCCTGAGCGCGGGTCAGCCGGTAGCTTCGGCCGGTTCCCGCACCGATGTGAGCACCTGGTCGAGGATCTCGTCGAACCTGTCGATCTCTTCCAGGTTGCCCAGGTGTCCGGTGGGCAGCAGGACGAACTGCACCAGGTTGCCGGTTTCCCGGAGCCAGGAGGCGATCTGCTCGGCATGCACCGCCGGCGTCATATCATCGGCCGTCCCCGCCACCACCGTGGTCGGCACCACCAGGTGACGAGCCGCGTCGCCGAGATCCATCTCCGCGAGCAGCAGCCCGAACTCCGAGCGGACGCGGGAGCGGCAGGAACGCACGATGTTCATGCCGAATTCGATCGATTCCGGATCGGCGGCCGGACTCATGATCTGCCGGGCGAAGATCCAGCGCACCGCGGCCACCGGCGGGAAAACGATCCGAGCACTCAGCCCGTGGCGGCCGAGCCATGCCGGTAGCGGCACCATCCGGTTCAGCAGCGGTAGCGGCCGGTTGAAGAACGGCACCACCGTGGTCTCGGCGACCAGAGAATGCGGCCCGGTATTGGCCAGCAGAACGGCCGCGGCCTGATCGACGACCCGCTGCGGATACTTTCCTGCCCACGCCTGCAGCGTCATCGCGCCGAGACTGTGTCCGACCAGCACCGCTCGCTGCCCTGGCCGCAGCACCGCGTCGAGCACCGCGCAGAGATCGTCGGCCAGCAGGTGACAATCGAGCTGATCCGGATCACCGAACTCGCTCTCGCCGTGTCCCCGCAGATCGAACGCGATAACCCGGTACTCCCCCGCGAAAGCATTGATCTGCGGGTTCCAGTATTCGAGGCTGCAGGTCCAGCCGTGGATCAGCACCACCGGCTGAGCGTCCTGCGGCCCGTACGCGTGTACCCGCAGGCGCGCCCCGTCGTCGGCACGCACATCGATCACCTGACGTTCGGCGCTCGGCGGATTGAATGCCGGATTGTGGTATCCGCCGCGGGTGCGCAGCCCCGCACGGTGCACCTCGAACAGCCCATCGATCTGATCGACGAGGGCGGTCAGGGCCTTCGGCATGGTCGCACGCATCAAGACACACTCCTTTGTGTTACCGATTGACACAGTAACGCGCGGAGTGAGTACTCGCCAGCGCACACACCACAGTCCGGGTGATCTCACCACCCCGAGCGGCCGTATTCACCCATATTTCGGATACGTCACATATCCCCCGATACCGGAGCGGTCCCGCTCGTGTCCCCACCGCTGTTGCCGAGCCCCGACCACCCCGCCAGGACTTCGCCTCCCGAATCCTGAGCACAGCCCCGCGCGCGCCCACCTCCGGAACACCCGGGCGCCGGGGTTCGATAGGACGGCCCCAGCGCCACGAACCGGACACCCACCCGGGAGCCGCCGCTACCGGACGGCCGACATCCGACGCCGGGGCCCACCCGGTTCTGGAGCGACGGAACGGGGGCGCGAATCCGAGGAGCGCAGGAGTGAAGAACCGGGGTCACGAAGGCCCCGGCCACGCGGCGCCGAAGGCGACGCAGATAAAGCAGATAAACCCGATTACCAGCGTGGGCCGCGCTGGACCTCGTCCACCTTCGGGCGCACATCGGCCAGATAGATACCGGTCGCGATGATCGCGATGAACGCCAGCAGACCCAGGTTGAGGAAGTTCACCAGCAGTAGCAGGATCGCCACCCCCAGGATGCCCAGCCAGATGGGTTTGGTCAGTTTGTCGACCGCGGTGAACGCGTCGGAACGCTGGCGCACGGCGTGCACCAGCGCGAAAACGGTCGCGCTCGCTGCCAGCAGCCACAGCGCGGCCATGATCCACCCGGTCAAGCCATACACCTGTTCCACCCCATCATGATACGAGCAGCGCCCCCGGGCACCGCACGTGCACGGGGGCGCTTTGCCCGGATCGGCGGGTCAGGCCTTCTTCGGCGCGGCCTTTTTGGCCGGGGCGGCCTTCTTGGCGGCCGGAGCCTTCTTCGCGGCGGGCGCCTTCTTCACCGGCGGCGCGGGCACGGGCTCGGGCGCCACCTCGGGGGCCACCTCGACGACTTCGGCCTCGACGACCTCCGTCGCGGTGGGGGCGGAAGCGGCCGGGGCCTCGGCGGCGGGCGCGGCTTCGGTCTTCGCGCGGCCGATCAATCCGTTCACCCGGCCGATGACCTCCTCGGCCCGGCTGCTGGCGTCCTTGTACAGGGTCTCCACCCGGCCGACCTGCTCCTCGACCAGATGGTTCGCGCGCAACCGCTCGACGGTTTCCTCACCGCGGACCGCGAGATCCGCGTAGATGTCGAGCACCTGGCGGTAGTACTGCTCGGCGAGTTTGCGCAGTTCTTCGCTGGTGAACTTCTCCCGCAGTTCGGCGAGGTCCTCCGGCAGTTCGGACGGCAGTTCGGACAACCGTGCGCGGATCTGCTCGAACTGGGTCTGCACATCGGCCGGCAGGCCGGCGAACCGCTCACGGGCGTCGTCGACCCGGCCGTTGACATCGGTCGCACGCTCCCGCACCTGGCTCACCGCGTCCACGACCGCGGTGTAGACAGCATCGGTGGCGCCGACGGTGGCGAACAGTGGTTTGGCAGTGGTGTACTTCTCGGTCATTTATCGTTCTCCTGGCGTGGAGCGTCGGTTGTCGGTTGTGGAACAACACTGTCCCGGGGGATCGTTTCCTCCGGCCCGTTCTCCCGGCGGAACGACTCGTATATATCCAGGAGCACCTGTTTCTGTCGCTCGCTGATCGCGGAATCCGCGAGCACGGCATCCCGGACGGGACTGTGCGGCCGCTGTTCGAGGTAGCCGGCGCGCACGTACAACACCTCCGAAGAAACCCGCAGCGCCTTGGCGATCTGCGTGAGCACTTCGGCGGAGGGATTACGCAACCCGCGCTCGATCTGGCTGAGGTACGGGTTGCTCACCCCTGCCAGCAGGGCGAGCTGACGCAACGAAACCTGCGCGGCTTCGCGCTGCGACCGGATGAAACCTCCGATGTCCTGCGCCGCGTTCACCACGCGGGCTGCCTTGTCACCGGCACCGGCAGACGCTGCCGGATCGTCGGCGCGCCGGCTGGAAACCTCCGGATGGTCGGCCATCACTCACCTTCTGGCGTTGTAGGTACAACGATAGGTCAGGGTGCTAGCAATTGCAAGCACTATGTTAGCAGTGTTGGATTGCGACACCTCGGGCGTCGCTGTCAGGGCCCTCGTGACCCCGGTTCTTCACTTTTCCCGCTCCTCCGCTTCGCTCCCCCCGCTCCGTCGCTCCAGAACCGGGGCGGGCCCCGACTGTTCACGGCCGCGCCTTCGGCCAGGGCCCTGTCAACCCCGGCCACGGATGTCGAAGGTCCAGGAGAAGTGTGGATTCCGAATGAGCCGATTCGCAAAGCCGGGAGGCGGATCCGCCCATGAGGTACTCGAACACAGTCCACCTCCCGAGGTCGACACCCAGCGTCCACGGCGTACCTCGAACCCCCACCCGCCGTGAAGTCCACCTCACCCGTCACCCCGAACCCCGGAACATCACACCCCACACCGGCCCGACCATCAGTCGCCGACGCAACCCCCCGAGTCGAGTCTTACGAGACACCTCAAAGGTTGAGGCCCGTCTCGCCGTTCAGGCCTCGAGACTCCATAGCCCCCCGCGCCGGTGACAAGTGCCGGAAAGCGCGCGCCACC
>NZ_JBSFDZ010000054.1:0-30194 GCF_053594175.1 Nocardia sp. NPDC001965 | reverse complement strand
GCGAGACGGGCCTCAACCCTTCGAGGTGTCTCGTAAGACAGTGAGGATGGGTGTGGCCCCGCAGCGCTGGTGTCCTGACCCGTCGTAAGACAGTGGCGATGTGCTGCACGTGGATGCGCTGCACACTGCACCCGACGGGACCATCTACATCACGCCTCTGAATCAGTGCGTGGTCCCGTGACCGAGTTGTCAGGATGCAGTCATGGATGTTGACGAAGCGGTTCGGGGTGCGCGTCTACTCGCTTCCGATATCGAACGTTCCCTCGGTGTGACCGTCGAGATCAGCACGGAATATCGGGGCTCGTGGCCGACGCTGCGGGAACTGCTGGGGCGGCCGGAGCCCAGCGGGTGGGTGCAGATCACGGTGCCCGCAGCGGGGACGAGTGCGGCGCTCGATCCCACCGAACCCGGAAGCGTCACCGCCGAAGGGTTCGCGATGGAGTTGGCGCGATCATTCAGGCCGATATCCAGATGCATCTGCGGGAGCCGTGGCCGCGTGATCCGGCGTCGTCACGCAGTACCGATCTGAAGCCGACGGAGCACGGTTGGCAGAGCCATGCCGATACCTCGTTCCTTGTTCCGTACGGACAGTTGGGTCCGGCCAGCGGCGCGGGCTGATGTCGGGCCGAGGATTCGTCCTCGGCCCGAGCCGCGTCCGAGCCGTTCGACGACTTCCCCGGCAAGCCGGGCCGATGGTTGAGGACTGTCGGCTACGCGCCGCGGCGGCCGTCTCGTCCGTGGCCGAGCATCTCGGGCGCTGGTCAGGTGCCGATTCGCGAGCAATTGGGGTCATCTCTTGCCAGAATTACAAAACTGGTGGATCCTATTGCCAGATGGTTTCGGGGCTCGACGCGGAGCCGGACCGGAGGATTGAGATGGCTGTGGACACGGGATACTTCTCCGACGATTCGATGATCCGGCGGGTCATGCGCAAACGGGCCGTCGGGCTCACCTACGGACTGCGAGCGCTGGTGATCGGCGCGGTCAATCCGCTGCTCTATGTCGGCACGGCCGAATCGACCCAGCACCGGGACACTCCCTACACCCGGCTCGCGCTCACCGGGAAACTCTTCGAGGCCGTGTTCTTCGGAACCCGGGCGGAGGCCGACCGGGCGCTCGAATTCACCGGGAAGAAGCATGCGCAGGTGCAGGGCCGGCTACCGGAGGATGCGGGGGCGCGGCACCCGGCGGGGTCGGCGTATTCCGCCTACGACCCGCACCTGAGCTTCATGACCATGGCATTCACCTTCGAATCGGCCGAGGTCATGTACGACCTGCTGGTCCGACGGCTCAGCGATACCGAACGCGAGGATCTCTACCAGGACTATGTGCGCTGGGGTGAGCTGTTCGGGATGCCGCGTACCGCCGCCCCGGCGGACTACCGCGCGTTCCGGACCTACTTCGACGGCTACCTGGCCTCCGACGAGCTGTTCCTCACCGACGAGGCGCGCAAGGTGGGCAAATACCTGTGCGGGCACGTGGTGCCCTATCCGCAGCGCGCGCCGGGCCGCCAGGTGAGTTCGGCCTACTACCTGCTGGTACAGGGCAGTCTGCCGGGCCGGATCCGCGAGATGTACGGGATCGAGTGGAAACGTACCGACGCGGTCGCCTATCGCGGGCTGGCGCAATCGGTGCGCAATGCGCACAGCGTGCCGTCGGTACTGGTGCCGCGACCGGTGAAAACGGTGCTCAACGGGCCGAGCGCGCCGATGTACCGGCTGATCACGGAGCAAGAGCAGCGTCTGGCGCGGGACGGGAAGCGCAGTATGCCCGGGATCGATCCGCGTACCTGGGCGGAGCGCAATTCGGCTTGATCCACATGCGAAGATCGGGGCATGTCCAGTCCTGCCCAGACCCCGGCCGCCGGGGAACGTAAACAGCGGGTGCTCTCCGGTATCCAGCCGACCAGTGCCTCGTTCCACCTCGGGAACTATCTCGGTGCCCTGCAGTACTGGGTGAACATGCAGGACGATTACGACGCGCTGTACTTCATCCCGAATATGCACGCGATCACGGTGTCGCAGGATCCCAAGGAACTGCGGCACCGCACCCTGGTCTCGGCTGCGCAGCTGCTGGCGCTGGGTATCGACCCGCAGCGCGCGACGCTGTTCGTGCAGTCGCAAGTGCCCGAGCACGCCGAACTGACCTGGGTGCTGAACTGCATCACCGGGTTCGGCGAGGCCGGCCGGATGACGCAGTTCAAGGACAAATCGGTGAAACAGGGGGCGGACAACACCACCGTCGGCCTGTTCACCTATCCGGTATTGATGGCGGCGGATATCCTGCTCTACCGGGCGCATCAGGTGCCGGTGGGGGAGGACCAGCGCCAGCATCTGGAACTCACCCGCAACCTGGCCCAGCGGTTCAATACCCGGTTCAAGAAGACCTTCGTCGTTCCCGAGCCCCATATCGTCAAGGGCACCGCGAAGATCTACGACCTGCAGGACCCCACCGCGAAGATGAGCAAATCCGCGAGTTCGGAGGCGGGCCTGATCAACCTGCTCGACGACCCCAAGGTGACCGCGAAGAAGGTGCGCTCGGCGGTCACCGACACCGAGCGCGAGATCCGCTACGACGTGGAGAACAAGCCGGGTGTCAGCAACCTGCTGGTGATCCTGTCGGCGCTGACCGAGACCCCGATCGTGACCCTCGAGAAGGATTACGCGGGCCGCGGGTACGGCGACCTGAAAGTCGATGTCGCCGACGCACTGGTCGAATTTGTCACGCCGTTGCGTGCGAAAGTGGAAGAGTACATGGCGGATCAGGGTGAACTCGACCGCATACTCGCCACCGGTGCCGAGCGTGCGCGGGAGATCGCCGGCAACACTCTCGCACAGGTTTACGACCGGGTCGGGTTCCTGGCTCACTGATACCGGTCCGGTAGCCGTGCGCGTGGCGATGAGGGGCGCGAACTGTGCAGGTGATCGACAACGGCAAGGCCGCCGTCAAGCGTGTGATCGGACAGCGGCCGTGGCTCGACCATCTGGTCCGCGCGGCCGGCAGATATCAGAATCAGCGCGGCGACTACTACGCGGCGGGCATCACGTATTTCACCGTGCTGTCGCTGTTTCCGCTGTTGATGATCGCTTTCGCCATCGCGGGTTTCGTACTCGCGGGCAATGCCGAACTGCTGGGTGAACTGCAGGAGAAGGTCGTCGAGAACATCCCGGGTGAGATGGGTGACCAGCTCAACGATCTGATCGACCAGGCGGTGCGCTCCCGCGGAACAGTGGGCGTGCTGGGTCTGCTCACCGGGTTGTATTCGGGCCTGGGCTGGATGGCGAACCTGCGCAAGGCATTGACCGAACAGTGGGAGCAGCCCTCGGACGACGAGAACTGGTTCCGCGCCAAACTCTCGGATCTGGGTGCGCTGTTCGGCCTTTTCCTGGCCTTGGTGGTGTCGCTGGGGTTGTCGGCGCTGGCGTCGAGCCGGCTGGGAGTGCAGTTGCTGGAGCTGGTCGGCCTCGAGGAGATGCCCGGGGTGCGCTGGCTGTTGTGGCTGCTGTCCACGGTGCTCGCCATGGTGGCCTCGTGGGCGCTGTTCGCCTGGATCATCGCCCGCCTGCCGCGCGAACCGGTCACCCTGCGCAGCGCCCTGAAGGCCGCCGCCCTGGCGGCGGTGGGGTTCGAGGTGTTCAAGAATATCGCCGGGATCTATATGCGGTCGGTGCTGAGCAGTCCGGCCGGTGCCGCCTTCGGTTCGATCATCGGCATCATGGTGTTCAGTTACGTGGTCTATCGGATCATCCTGTTCGCCACCGCGTGGGCGGCTACCGCCCGGGAAAACGAACAACTGGCCTCGGTGCCGGTGCCCGGGCCCGCGATGATCCGGCCGCGGATGGAGAGCGGGCGACCGGGAGTGTTCGGCGGCGCCGTGCTGTTCGGTGCGGGGGCACTCGCCACGCTGGGGGTGGCCCGGATGCGCCGTCGGCGGCGCGGCTGAAGACAGCTGCGCGCCGGTATCTCCCGGCACCGAACCCGGCCGGTCATGATCTGTTCGGCAATATTTCATTTCGGGGGTCGCGGAATCCGACGGTGGCCTACCTGTAAGGGACGCAGGAGAATACGGCGAAGCCGAACGAGTGAATTCGGGGTGGCTGGTGGCGGCGCGCTCGTAACAACGGAGGCGCAGGTACCTAGGTAGTCCCGGGGCAGATACTTACGTGCACCGGATGCGGATATTTCGCTTCGGATGACGGATGTTCCGGCCCGATGCTTGTCCTATCTTTCGATTCGAGGCAGCCCTTTCCCGGAAAATTGCCGGGGCGCAGGCATTTTGATTGCTGCCGAGTAGAGGAGGGCCCGGTGGGTTCCCAGGCGCCGACCCGGCATCCCGCGCTCGAAGTGGTGCGTCCGGCGGATTCGCGACGGTTCGTCCGTTGGCCGTCGCGTTAGCCGGCAAGCGGAAACCGCCCGCGTTTCCGGCGGAAGTGTGGATTGTTTCGATCACCACATTTCTGAGTAGGTCGGTCGGATTTCTGGCTCTCTTCTCCACGGTTTTCTACAAATCCATGGGCCTGAGCCCCTCGGTGCTGACCCTGGCGTTGTTCGCGGGTGGTTTCGCCGGTGTCCTGGGATCGGTCGCCGGCGGCTGGTTCGCTACCCGGTTCGGCTCGACCGATGTGCTGATCGCCGGTTCCGTGCTCAATATGCCGCTGCTGTACCTGCTCGGAATGTCCTCGACGGATCCGGTACCCGCGATCGTGCTGGCATCGCTGAGTGTGGCGGTGACACAGTCGTTCTCGGGCCCGGCGGCGGCGCTGGTCACGGGCTCGGCCTACGAGGGCAACACCGTCACGGTGGTCGCCTTCCATCGGATCTTCCTCAGCAGCGGGGTCACGGTCGCTCCGATCATGGTCACCGCGGTAGGGGAGAACGACTTCTCCCTGCTCTTCTCACTGTCCGCACTCGGGTCCATGGGCACCGCCGCGTTCCTGTTCACCGAACGCTCCAGGCTCCGGGCCGCCGAGGCGCCGGCGGCGGCCCGGGCACGCAACTCCGCCGCACCGGACCTCGGATCCGACAGTGGCGCGGCGGACCCGCACGACACCTCCCGGACTTCGCGGCTGTGGGCGGTGGTCGTGGTCTTCGGGACGGCGATGGCGGTGTACGCGCAGAGTATGAGTGGAATTCCGCTCTCGGTCGAGAAGATATCGGGAGGCGATCGGCTCTACAGCGTACTGCTCGTCGTCAATTCGCTCTTCATCATCTTCTTCGAATTGCCGATCAGCACGTTGACCGCGAAGCTGAAATGGAATTACGCGCTCGGACTGGGAATCTTCGTCACCGGGTTGGGGCTCGCTGTCTGCGGCGCGGGGTCCGGATGGGCCGTATGCATTACCGGATTCGTGCTCTTCTCGCTGGGCGAGGCCATCTTCATTCCGCAGGCGAGTGCTTCGATAGCCGATATCTCCACGCCTGCGGAGAACCCCAGATATCAGGGTTACCTCTCGGCCGCACAGTCCCTCGGTTTCGCCGTGGGCCCGGGTCTCGGAGCGTTCGGAGTGCTGCACGACAGCGCGCTGTACTGGACGCTCGTCATCCAGATCTCGTTCGCCGCGGGTGCGGTGGCGGTAATTGCAGGAATGTCCAAGGACAGGAGTTCGGTTCGTGTCGGATAATTCGGTATTGATCGTCGACCCGGTGAGTTCGGGAAGACTGTATCCACAGGTGCTCGCGCAGTACGGAATCGACGCTGTGCTCCTCGACACCGAGCACGCGCTGGTCTCGGACTTCCGCCGGCTGCCCACCCCCGGTGCCGTCGACTTCGCCGCTGATCTCGGGAACTCCTATGAGCTGCTGCTGAAGATGTGCGTGGAGCGTTCGGTGAAATATGTCGTCGCCGGGTCCGAGCCGGGTGTCGAACTGGCCGAGCGTCTGCGCGCCGATATCCCGGATTGCCCCACCGGTGAGACGGATCTACCGATGCGAAGATGGGACAAGCAGTACATGTTCGAGGCCCTGGCCGCGGCCGGAGTGCCGACACTGACCACCCGGGCTGTCCCCGCAGGCCACGACGAGCTACCGATGGAAGCGGTTACGGAACTGCGCGCTGGGCGGAAACTGGTGGTCAAACCGGCCCGTGGCGCGGCCTCCGTCGGGGTGCGGTTGGTGGCGACCCCCGCCGAGCTGTCCGGCGCGGTGGCCGCGATCACCGATAGCGCGGGGCTGTTCGGCGGGGCCTCGGCGGCGCTGATCCAGCAGATGTATCCCGCGCCGCGGGTGGAGTACGCGGTGGATACTTTCTCCACTCCAGCGGGGCACGAACTCGTCTGCGTCAGTGTGTACGACAAATGGGTCTCGGAGTCGGGCGATTTCGTCTACGACCGCGGCCGGTGGCTCGACCACGACGACCCGATCGTCGGGGAACTCGCCGTGTACGCGCGGCAGGTACTCGACGCCCTGGGCGTGCGGGTCGGACCGGCGCATATGGAGATCATGTCCGGGCCGCTGGGCCCGCGGCTGATCGATTTCGGTGCGCGAGCCCACGGAATCGGTCATCCACAGCACACCTGGGAGCTGACCGGGAGCTCGCAGATCCACCGCGAATGTGAATACATCGCCGAGATCTTCGGAATGCGGGCTCCGGCGCTGGAACGCGGTACCGGATACTCGCTGGCCAGGCACGGGGCGCTGGTGCTGCTCAGTGTCGATCGGCAGGCCCGGTATCTGGGTGGAGCCGAAGCGGAACTGGCGGAACTGCCCGGTGTGCGGGAGGTCCGGATCGCGGCCGTGCCGGACCGGACTTACCCGCCGACCGCGTCGATGATGGATTCGGTGGCGCTCGGCCTGGTGTTCGTCGTCGCGGACAGCGGCGACGAACTGGATTTCCGCTGCACCGAAGTCCGCAAGCGGGCCGGTGACTTCTTCGCGCCGGAATGATCCGGAGGGCGCCCCGCGGGAACCGGCCCGCGCGCCGGTCAGCGGTGCCGGGTCCGGACGTGCCAGGTGCCGAGCAGCAGGATGGGGACCAGGATCAGCCCGCCGACCATGAGCAGCATCCACAGCTCGTCGAATTCGCCGCCGCCCGGCCCCTGCGCCGAGTAGGCGACCATATCCTGCGCTGATGTCGCCGACCCCGGCGCGCTGAGTACCGATTCGTCGTCGTCGCCGGGGATATCGCCGACCTGCGCGTCGCGGCCCAGGGCGAAACCGTAGTCGAGCAGGCGCGCGGCCTGCTCCCACGGACGGATCGGCAGTACATCGGCTTGCAGCAGGGTCACTGCCAGCCGGCGGCCGTCGCGTTCGGCGCCCGCGACGAACGTCTGGCGGGCGTCGTCGGTGTAGCCGGTCTTCCCGCCGAGGGCGCCCGGATAGTTGTAGAGCAGGCCGTTGTCGTTGGCGATCGGGAATCCTGGATGGTCCTGGTCCCCGGGGATCTTCGGGTCGGCGGGAAAGCCGGGGAAGTCGAACTGTTCGGTATTGATCATCTCCGCGAACAGCGGAATCGACATGGCTTCCCGGAACAGCAGTGACAGGTCGTAGGCCGAGGTGCTCATCCCGGGGCCGTCCAGTCCGGACGGGGTGGCCGCGCGGGTGTCGTAGGCGTGCAGTGATTTCGCGACGTCGTTCATCTTCGTCACCGCCACCTGGTCCCCGCCCATCTGAGCGGCCAGCGCATGGGCGGCGTCGTTACCGGACGCCATCACCAGGGCATGCAGCAACTGCCGGTTCGAGTAGCGGCCACCCGGCCCGATGCCGACCCGGGTGCCCTCGACATCGGCGTCGGCCTGAGTGCCCACGACGACCTTGTCCAGATCCAGGGTGCGCAGCGCGACGATCGACAACAGCACTTTGATGGTGCTGGCCGGGCGGTACCGGCCGTGCGGGTCTTTGGTGGCGACGACCGCGCCGGTGTCCAGATCCGACACCATCCAGGCGGTCGCGGAGATATCCGCGGGCAGCGCGGGCGCACCGGTGGGCAGCACCACACCGCATTCGCCGAGCCGCTTCCCGCCGACCGGGGAATCGGGGACCGACAGTGGCGCGGGCGGTGATTCGCCCGGTTCCGGTACTTCGGAGGCGTCGATCGCGGGCGGCGGTTGAGTCTTCTGTGGGCAGGTGTCGGTAACCGGTGTGGCGAACGGGGTGGTGGTGGGTGGTGCGGGCTGTGCTGCCGCGGGTCCACACAGAGTGATCGGTCCGGCCGCGAGAACCGCGGCGGCGAGCACCGAGCCGAGGAGTCGGGCGGTGCGCTGGTGTTGCTGCCTCGTGTACATCGACGCCGAGCCTAGATGGCGCCGCCGGGCGTGGCCGCCCACAGCCCGCGCCCGGTGGGAACGACGGCGGAGGTACGGCGCGACCCCGGTGCGAGAATTACGGTCGTCTTGTTCCCACCGGCGATTCGCGTACCTTCCCGATCCGGGTGTGGCCCGGTCAGCCCAGGAGTACCGCGTATCCCGGTTTGATGATGTCGTCGATGATGCGCAAGCGCTCCGGGAACGGGATGAACGCCGACTTCATCGCGTTGATGGTGAATCGCTCCAGATCACTCCAGCCGTAGCCGAAGGTCTCGTGCAGTTTCAGCATCTCCCGGCTCATGCTGGTATCGCTCATCAGCCTGTTGTCGGTGTTCACCGTCACCCGGAAACGCAGCCGTGCCAGCAGATCGAACGGATGCTTGTCCAGCGAGGGCACCGCGCCGGTCTGGACATTCGACGAGGGGCACAACTCCAGTGGAACGCGGGTATCGCGTACATAGGCGGCCAGCCGCCCGAGCCGGGCGTCCCCGAGCCCGCCGGGCACCTCGATGTCGTCGACGATGCGAACCCCGTGACCGAGCCGGTCGCAGCCGCAGAACGCCAATGCCTCGTGGATCGACGGCAGCCCGAACGCCTCGCCCGCGTGGATCGTGAAATGCGCGTTGTTGACCCGCATGTACTCGAAGGCGTCCAGATGCCGGGTGGGCGGGTACCCGGCCTCCGCGCCCGCGATATCGAACCCGCATACTCCCCGGTCGCGGAAGCGAACGGCCAGCTCCGCGATCTCGCGGGAGCGCGCCGCGTGCCGCATGGCGGTCAGCAGGCAACGCACGACGATCGGCTGTCCGGCCGCGGCGGCGGCCGCCTCGCCCGCCACGAAGCCGGCCAGTACGTGTTCGACCACCTCGTCCAGAGTCAGGCCGGCTTCGAGATGTTGTTCGGGCGCGAAACGTACCTCGGCGTAGACGACGCCGTCCGCGGCCAGGTCCGCCGCGCATTCGCGGGCCACCCGGTGCAGGCCCTCGGGGGTCTGCATCACCGCGACCGTGTGGGTGAAGGTCTCCAGATAGCGTTCCAGCGATCCGCTGTCGGCCGCCTCCCGGAACCAGCGGGCCAGCGATTGCGCGTCCGCCGCGGGGAGCCGGTCGTATCCGCATTCCGCGGCCAGTTCGAGCACGGTGGCGGGCCGCAGGCCGCCGTCGAGGTGATCGTGCAGCAGAGCTTTCGGCGCCCGGCGCAGCGTTGCGAGATCCAGCGGCAAAGGTCCGGTCATGTACCGACGGTATCGCCGAATGTCGCGCAGGTCAGCCGGACGGCCGGAAACGTTTCACCTCTTCGGCTGCCGCTCACCCCGAATTCCCTCGGTGGTCAGCGGCCGGAAATGGGTGGGTGTGCGCGGTGACCGGAACCGAGCGGTCCCGCCGGATGCCCGGAATGTCCGTGCGGTGTCCAGCGGTGGCCGGAGTGACCGCGCTGTCGATCGGGTCCGACCCGGTCGAGGATCAGCGGTCCGCGGGCGGGAACCGGATCGGCCGCGACGTCCACGGTGATCGCTGCGGCGAGCGCCTCGAACGCCCGGGGAAACGCTTCGGGGGTATCGGTGTGCAGGGTGAGCAGCGGGCGGCCGGCGGTGACCCGGTCGCCCGGGGCGGCGTGCAGCCGGATCCCGGCACCGGCCTGCACGGGATCGCCCTGCCGGGCGCGACCGGCGCCGAGCCGCCAGGCGGCGATACCGATCGCGCGCGCGTCGAGGCCGGTCAGGACGCCCGAAGACGGAACGGACAATGTCTCGGTATGGCCGGCGGTGGGCAACGGTGCGGTGGGGTCGCCGCCCTGGGCGCGGATCATCGACCGCCAGTGGTCCATGGCGCGGCCGTCGGCCAGCGCCGCGGCCGGGTCGGTGTCCAGGCCTGCCAGCGCGACCATCTCGCGGGCCAGGGCCAGCGTCAATTCCACGACGTCGGCCGGTCCGCCACCCGCCAGCACCTCCACGGCTTCGGCGACTTCGAGTGCGTTGCCCGCTGTGCGACCCAGCGGGGCGTCCATGGCGGTGAGCAGGGCCACGGTCTCGACACCGGCATCGGCACCGAGTTCGACCATGGCGGTGGCCAGGGCGTACGCCTCGTCGTGGGTGCGCATGAACGCGCCCGAGCCGACCTTCACATCGAGTACCAGGGCGGCGGTGCCTTCGGCGATCTTCTTGCTCATGATCGAACTGGCGATCAGCGGGATCGATTCGACGGTGCCGGTGGTGTCGCGCAACGCGTAGAGCCGTTTGTCGGCGGGCGCCAGGTCGGCCCCGGCCGCGCAGACCACGCATCCCGCGGCCGGGTCGGTGAGGATCTCGCGCATCCGGTCCGGGCCGATATCGGCCCGCCAGCCGGGGATGGCTTCCAGCTTGTCCAAGGTGCCGCCGGTGTACCCCAGGCCGCGCCCGGACAACTGCGGCACGGCCGCGCCACACGCCGCGACCAGCGGCGCCAGCGGCAGGGTGATCTTGTCGCCCACACCGCCGGTGGAGTGTTTGTCCACGGTGGGCCGGGGCAGGTCGGTGAAATCCAGCCGCTGGCCCGACCGCAGCATCGCCTCGGTCCAGCGTGCGGTCTCGCGGCGGTTCATCCCGCGCAGCACGATCGCCATGGCCAGCGCCGCCATCTGCTCGTCGGCCATCTCCCCGCGGGTGAAGGCGGCGATCGCCCAATCGATCTGCGTATCGGACAGTTCGCCACCGTCGCGCTTGGCTCCGATGATCGATACCGCGTCGTGTGCCGTCACGTCCCCCAGTGTGGCAGCGACGTCGTGCCGGTGCGCGGGTCCGGCGGGCGCGCTATTGCCGGAGCGCTCGCAGCGTTTCGAGCCGGTGCGCCACCGTGGGTCCGGTCGGGGTGACGATGATCTCGTCCGCGCCGGTGTCCTTCGCCAGCGTGTCGAGCCGGTCGAGCACCTGCTCGCGGGTACCGATCGCCTGGTCGGCGTTGCGGTCGTCGACGAACGCGTTCTCCGCATCCGACCACGCGTACTCCTCGGCTTCGGTCAGGGTCGGGATCCGCTGCGGGAGCTGTCCGGTGCGCATCCGCAACTGGACCAGGCTCTGGGGGAGCGTCCGCCGCCGGGCCTCCGCGGCGGAATCGGCGACCACGGTCGCCACGGCCAGCATCGAATGCGGTTCGCGTAGCACCTCCGAGGGCCGGAACTCGCTGCGGTACAGGTCGAAGACCAGCGGAGTGTTGCGCCCACCGGCGAAATGATGCGCGAAGGCGAACGGCAGCCCCATCATGGCGGCCAGCCGCGCACTGAAATCGCTGGAGCCGAGCAACCACATCTCCGGGGAGTCGCCGTGACCGGGAACGGCCTGGATACGGTCACCCTGACCGCCGCGCAACGGTGGAATCGTCCCGAAGTAAGCGAGCAGCTCCACCACCTGTTTCGGGAAATCCTCCACCGCCTCGGCGGCCGCGCCGCGCCGGATGGTCGCCGAGATGAGCGGATCGGTGCCCGCCGCGCGACCCAGCCCCAGATCTATCCGGTCGCCGTAGAGCGCCACCAGGGTGCCGAACTGTTCGGCGACGACCAGCGAGGAATGGTTGGGCAGCATCACTCCGCCGGACCCCACCCGGATCCGTTCGGTCGCCGCCGCCACCGCGGCGATCAGCACCGGCGGAGCCGAACTGGCGATACCCGGCATGCCGTGGTGCTCGGCCACCCAGAACCGGTGGAACCCCAATCGCTCGGCCTCCCGGGCGACGGTGAGGGTGTCGGCGAGTGCCTGCCGATGCGATCCGTCGGCGGCGACGGCGGCCAGGTCGAGAACGGAGAGGGGAACTGTCATACCCGGACCAACCCGTGCGAGCGCGCCGGGATTCCGTCACTCCGCCGACCGGCGCAAGCGCCGGTCCGGCCCCCCGGTATTCCGTCGGCGCGGTGGCGGTTCGCCGCGCGCGGCCGGGCGCGGGAAAGGGCGCGGCAGCGAGGGGACGTGCCGGGCGCCCGGTCCGGGCCGGGGGCGCGACGCATCAGGTCCGGCCGGCGGCCAGGTCGTCGGGACCGAAGGCGTCGGCCAGCAGCCGGCCCAGCGGGACCGGCCCGTCCCTATGGTCGACCAGCAGTTCCTGACCGCCGAATTCGTAGAGCACCTGGCGGCAGCGGCCGCAGGGCAGCAGGATCGCGCCCCGCGAGTCGCAGACCGAGATCGCGATCAGCCGCCCGCCACCGGCGGATCTGTTGTTGCCGACCAGCACACATTCCGCGCAGAGCCCCAGTCCATAGGACACATTCTCGACATTGCAGCCTGCCGAGACCGTGCCGCCGTCCCATCCCGCCGCACCCACCGGGTAACGGGAGTACGGCGCATAGGCGCGTCGCATGGCGGTCTGTGCGGTGGTGCGAAGAAGATTCCAATCGATGTCCATTGCTGCTCCCGCGATGTCCATTGCTGCTCCCGCGTCCGTGGGCGACCCACCGGGTCCCGGCCCAGCCTGCCGTACGACTGTTACCGCTGCTCACCGTTCCCGCTGCGCGATTGCGCACACGCTCTGCTCCGGACGGATGTGAAACGCGTCGTTCCGCTCGGAGATATGTAGAGTGCCGGCCGCTCGGTCGGGGCCCATCACCAGGAAGGTGCGAATGACGCTTCCGAAGTTCCTCATCGTCATGGTGTATTCGAAAATGCTGCTGGCCAAGCTCGACGTCTACGGCAACGTCGAGGTACGACTGGAGTACCGGATCGTTCCCGATCACGAGGCCGATCCGGCCGTCGGCAAGTACCCGCAGAGCGCGCTGGCGAGTCAGGCGCTCCTGGGCCGGGTGCCCGGCGATATCGTCGATACCGTTTTCAACTACGAAGCTGTGCGGTTGCGGGTCGAATCGATCCACGAGGGCGACTGATCCGCGGTGGTCCACCGGCGGCTGCGCCGACCCGGGGCCGTGTGCGGCCGGTGGACCCGGTTCTGTCGTCGACCGCGGGTCGCCGGCGAGGCGTCGAATCGTCTGCAGCGGGCGGGGCATCCGGTCCCGGCCTCCGCGTAATTCCGCCGGTATTGCCGAAAAGGCATTCCCCGCCGGACGGATCTGTGGGCTACTCTTGAGTAACTTGCCCTCGTGGACTGAGACATTTTGCACATTGCCGCTGCGCGCAATGGTGACATCGGCATTGTGGGCTCGAGTGCGTGCCCTAATTCGCACGCCCGAGCGGCATGCCCGGGGTGGGATGTGAAATCCGCTGCACAGCAAGGTTTTGCGGAACAATTCGAGGTCGAGAAAGGGTTGTCCGAGTAGGTGGAAGAAGGCGCGGCGAACCCGCCGCGGAACCCCTTCACCGCCATACAAAGGTAAACCTAACCTGTGTGATCTGGGCGCAACGCGCGGCACGCCGAATTAGTTCCCCGATTGTCGGAGGATTAGAGTCCAGAACAGATCGGTTCAGGTTCGGCGGCGGCGAGCCCATCGACAGCGGCCCCGGAGTCGGCCCCTGTCGGCCGTGGGTTGGTACGCCACCGAAATCCCGGCCCGCCACACCGGTGCCGGGATCTGCGACCGGGTCCATCAACGATGTTGGAGGCACCGAAACTCTATGGCCACGATAGAAGCTCCGGCTCAGCCGAAGCGCAAAACGCTGTACCGAGGCGACCCCGGAATGTGGTCCTGGGCTCTGCACCGGATCACCGGAGTCACGGTCTTCTTCTTCCTTTTCGTGCACGTCCTGGACACCGCGCTGGTACGGGTCAGTCCGGAGATGTACGACGACGCGATCGCGATCTACAAGACCCCGATCGTGGCGCTCATGGAGATGGGCCTGGTCTTCTGCGTGCTGTTCCACGCGCTCAACGGTGTGCGAGTGATCCTGGTGGATTTCTGGTCCAACGGGCCCCGCTATCAGAAGCAGATGCTCTGGGGCATCATCGGACTCCTGGTCGTGCTCCTGGTCCCGTCCATCGGCCGCATGTTCTACCTACTGTTGACGGAGCACTGAGCCATGTCTGCACCCGTTCTCGGCAAGTCCTACGACCGTCCGGCGAGCCTGGATCTGCCCCGCTCCCCACGATCGCACGCCAGCGGGAACTTCGAGAAGTACGCGTGGCTGTTCATGCGTTTCTCCGGTCTCGCGCTCATCGTGCTGGTCTTCGGTCATATGGCGATCATGCTGCTGCTCGACGGTGGCGTGAAACGGCTGAACTTCGCGTTCGTCGCCGGCCGGTGGTCCAGCCCGTTCTGGCAGATCTGGGATCTGACCATGCTGTGGCTGGCGCAGCTGCACGGCGGTAACGGTGTGCGCACTGTGATCGCGGACTACTCGCGCAAGGATTCGACCCGGTTCTGGCTGAACACCCTGCTGGTGCTGTCGATGATCCTGATCATGGGCGTGGGCACCTACGTCATCTTCACCTTCGACCCCAACATCAGTTAGGAACGGGCCCCCTCGCATGAGTGAGCGCAGCGAACGAATCGACGCTACCGGTGAGCGCAGCGAAGGAAGTGGCGCCGCAGGTGAGAGCAGTGAACGAACCAGCGGATCCGTCGAATCCCGACCTGTTCAGGAGCACCGCTACGACGTCGTGATCGTCGGCGCCGGTGGCGCGGGTATGCGTGCGGCCATCGAGGCCGGCCCCCGGGCGCGGACCGCGGTACTGACCAAGCTGTACCCCACCCGCAGCCATACCGGCGCGGCGCAGGGCGGTATGTGCGCGGCCCTGGCCAACGTCGAAGAGGACAACTGGGAGTGGCACACCTTCGACACGGTCAAGGGTGGCGACTACCTGGTCGACCAGGACGCGGCGGAGATCATGGCCAAAGAGGCCATCGACGCGGTGCTGGACCTGGAGAAGATGGGCCTGCCGTTCAACCGCACGCCCGAGGGCAAGATCGACCAGCGCCGGTTCGGCGGGCACACCCGTGACCACGGCAAAGCCCCGGTCCGGCGGGCCTGCTACGCCGCCGACCGCACCGGTCACATGATCCTGCAGACCCTGTACCAGAACTGCGTCAAGCACGACGTCGAGTTCTACAACGAGTTCTATGTGCTGGACCTCGTGCTGACCGATACCGACCGTGGCCAGGTCGCCACCGGTGTGGTCGCCTACGAGCTGGCCACCGGCGAGCTGCACGTCTTCCACGCGAAGTCGATCGTTTTCGCGACCGGCGGTTCGGGCCGGATGTACAAGACCACCTCGAACGCGCACACGCTCACCGGCGACGGCATGGCGATCGTGTTCCGCAAGGGCCTGCCGCTCGAGGACATGGAATTCCACCAGTTCCATCCGACGGGTCTGGCCGGTCTGGGCATCCTGATCTCCGAAGCCGTCCGCGGTGAGGGCGGCATCCTGCGCAACGCCGACGGCGAGCGCTTCATGGAGCGCTACGCGCCCACCATCAAGGACCTCGCGCCGCGCGATATCGTCGCCCGCTCCATGGTGCTCGAGGTGCTCGAGGGCCGGGGAGCCGGACCGAACAAGGATTACGTCTACATCGACGTGACCCACCTCGGCGAGGACGTCCTCGAAGAGAAGCTCCCCGATATCACCGAATTCGCCCGCACCTACCTGGGTGTGGACCCGGTGAAGGAACTGGTACCGGTGTTCCCCACCTGCCATTACGTGATGGGCGGTATCCCCACCCGGATCGAGGGCGAGGTGCTGAAGAACAACACCGACATCATTCCGGGCCTCTACGCCGCCGGTGAATGCGCCTGCGTCTCGGTGCACGGAGCCAACCGGCTCGGCACCAACTCGCTGCTCGATATCAATGTGTTCGGCCGCCGGGCCGGTATCGCCGCCGCGGAGTACGCGCACCGCGCCGAATTCGTCGATATGCCGGAGAGTCCGGCGCAGATGGTGCAGGACTGGCTGGCGCTGATCCTGTCCGACCACGGCAACGAGCGGGTCGCCGATATCCGCACCGAACTGCAGCGGTCGATGGACAACAACGCATCGGTGTTCCGCACCGAGGACACCCTCAAGCAGGCCCTCACCGATATCCACGCGCTCAAAGAGCGCTACGCCCGGATCACGGTGCAGGACAAGGGCAAACGCTACAACAGCGATCTGCTCGAGGCCGTCGAGCTCGGCTTCCTGCTGGAGCTGGCCGAAGTCACGGTGGTCGGGGCGCTCAACCGCAAGGAGTCGCGTGGCGGGCACGCGCGCGAGGACTACCCGGACCGCGACGACGTGAACTTCATGCGGCACACGATGGCCTACAAGGAGGGCGCGGATCTCCTCTCCGATATCCGCCTCGACTTCAAACCGGTGGTGCAGACCCGTTACGAGCCGATGGAGCGTAAGTACTGATGACCGCTGTAGCCGAGAATCCCACGGCCGCGAGCCCGGCGCCGGTTCCCGAAGGTTCGACCATGATCACCGTCAAGGTGGCGCGGTTCAACCCCGAAGACGGCGAGGGGCAGCGCTGGGAGTCGTTCCAGGTGCCCGCGCTGTCGACGGACCGGTTCCTGAACATCCTCATCTACATCAAGTCCTACCTGGACGGCACGCTCACCTTCCGGCGCTCCTGCGCACACGGTGTGTGCGGGTCCGATGCGATGCGGATCAACGGGGTGAACCGGCTGGCCTGCAAGGTCCTGATGAAGGACATGCTGCCGAAGAACGGTAAGCCGGTCACCATCACCGTCGAGCCCATCCGTGGTCTGCCGGTCGAGAAGGACCTGGTCGTGGACATGGAACCGTTCTTCGACGCGTTCCGCGCGGTGAAGCCGTACCTGATCACCTCCGGTAACGAGCCGACCTACGAGCGGATCCAGAGCCAGGCCGACCGCGCCCGGTTCGACGACACCACCAAGTGCATCCTGTGCGCCTGCTGCACTACCTCGTGCCCGGTGTACTGGACCGACGGCAGCTACTTCGGCCCGGCCGCGATCGTGAACGCGCACCGCTTCATCTTCGACAGCCGGGACGAGGCTGCCCGGGAACGTCTGGACATCCTCAACGAGGTCGACGGTGTGTGGCGCTGCCGCACCACCTTCAACTGCACGGATGCCTGCCCGCGTGGTATCGAGGTCACCAAGGCCATCCAGGAGGTGAAACGGGCTCTGCTGTTCGCGCGCTGAGCCCGCACCTGCCGACAGAACCGCCCCCGTGCCCGGCACGGGGGCGGTTCTGCCTTTCCGACCGTTTGTATTCCGTCGCACGAACTTGATAATTCGGGTACCCGAACTTACCATTCCGAGTGGAAGGCGGTGGTTCGGAATGCAGGTGTTTCCCCGGATCGCCGCCGTGCTCGCGGCCTGCGGCCTCACCGTCGTCCTCACCGCCTGCGATACGTTCCACCTGCCGCGTACCGGAGAGCCGGTCGTCGCCACCACCTTCACGGTGCTGGCCGATATCGCCCAGAACGTCGCGGGCGGATATCTCGAAGTCCAGTCGCTCACCAAACCCGGCGCCGAGATCCACGGCTACGAACCCACACCGGGCGATATCAAACGCGCCGCCAAAGCCGACCTCATCCTCGACAACGGGATGAACCTGGAAGCCTGGTTCGGCCAGTTCGTCGCCGATCTCGACGCCGAACACGTCACCGTGAGCGAGGGGGTGGCGTCGGTCCCGATCACCTCCGACGCCTACGCCGGGAAACCCAATCCGCATGCCTGGATGTCACCGCTGAACGTGCAGACCTACGTGGACAATATCGTCGCCGCCTTCTCCCGGCTCGTTCCCGGACACGCGGCGGTCTTCCATGCCAACGGCGAGACCTACAAACAGCAGTTGCAGCAGGTACACGACGAGCTCGTCGCCGATCTCGCGAACCTGCCCCGGCGCCAGCGTGCGCTGGTGACCTGTGAAGGCGCGTTCTCCTATCTGGCCCGCGACGCCGGGCTGTCGGAGTACTACATCTGGCCGGTCAACGCCGAACAGCAGGCCACTCCGCAGCAGATCACCGGGGTCATCGAATATGTTCGGGACCACGAGGTCCCGGCGGTTTTCTGCGAATCCACCGTCTCCGATGCCCCGATGCGCCGCGTCGTCGAAGCCACCGGCGCGAAGTTCGGCGGGATGCTCTACGTTGATTCGCTCTCGGCCGCCGACGGCCCGGTACCGACCTATCTGGACCTGATCCGGCACGACGCCGAGACCATAGCCGCAGCACTCACCGGGAGCAGGCCATGACAATCCCCGCGATCGACGTCGACGGCGTCACCGTCTACTACGGCGAGGTCCAGGCCCTGGACGAGGTCCGGCTGAGCGTGGATGCCGGCCGGGTGTGCGCCCTCATCGGCATGAACGGGTCCGGGAAATCGACCCTGTTCAAGACCATCATGGGCATGATCACCCCGGATCGCGGCACGGTCCGGATCGGCGGTGCGACACCGCCGACGGCCCGGCGGGCCGGTGTGCTGGGTTACGTACCGCAGAACGAGGCGGTGGACTGGTCGTTCCCGCTGTCGGTCCGCGATGTGGTGACCACCGGACGGTACGGGCGGATGGGGTTCACCCGGCGTGCGAGCCGAGCCGACCGGGCCGCGGTGGACGAAGCGCTGGAACGGGTCGAGCTGACCGATCTGGCCGGCCGTCAGATCGGTCAGCTCTCCGGTGGACAGCGCAAACGGGCGTTCGTGGCCCGCGGTATCGCGCAGGGTGCGCGGATCCTGCTGCTCGACGAACCGTTCGCCGGAGTGGACAAGAGATCCGAGGCGACGATCACCGGCCTGCTGAAGGAACTCGCCGCCGACGGGGCGACCGTGCTGATCTCCACACACGATCTGCACGCGCTGCCCGGACTGGCCGACGAAGCCGTTTTGCTGATGCGACGGGTACTGGTGCACGGTGCCCCGGCGGAGGCGTTGCGACCGGAAAACCTCGCGCTCGCCTTCGGCCTCGATGTCATCGGGCAGCGGTGAGTGTGATGGACCTGCTCGAATTCCTCCTCGAACCGATGCGCTACGCATTCATGGTGCGGGCGCTCACCGCCAGCGTCGTCGCGGCGGTCGTCTGCGGCCTGCTGTCCTGCTGGCTCGTCCTGGTGGGCTGGTCGCTGATGGGGGACGCGGTCTCACACGCGGTGCTGCCGGGCGTGGTGCTCGCCTATATCGCGGGGGTCCCGTTCGCCGTCGGCGCGGTGATCTTCGGGTTCCTGGCAGTCGGATTGATCGGATTGGTCCGCGATACGAGCCGGGTGAAGGAGGACGCGGCCATCGGTATCGTGTTCACCACGCTGTTCGCCTTCGGCCTGGTACTCATCTCGGTGACACCCAGCAATACCGATCTCAACCACATCATCTTCGGCAACCTGCTGGGGGTGAGCCAGGAGGAGCTGATCCAGATCACCGGGCTGGCCGCCTTCGTCTTCGCCGCGCTCGTCCTCAAACGCCGCGACTTCACGCTGTACGCCTTCGACCCCATCCATGCCTACGCGCTCGGGCTGAATCCGCGGGTTCTCGGTGCGACCCTGCTCGGCCTGCTCGCCCTGACCTCGGTGGTGGCGTTACAGGCGGTCGGCGTGATCCTCGTGGTGGCGATGTTGATCATTCCCGGCGCGACCGCCTATCTGCTCACCGATCGGTTCGGACGGATGCTGATGATCGCCCCGACGCTGTCGGGAATCTGCGCGATCACCGGCCTGTACGTGAGTTATTACGCCGATACCGCGCCGGGCGCCACCATTGTGCTGGCCCAGGGCGTGGTGTTCACCGCGGTCTATCTGTTCGCGCCGCGGCAGGGGTTGATCGGTTCCCGCCTGGCCGCCGGCCGCCGCCGGGCCCGGAGCGCGGCCGCTGCCGGGCCGGTGGCCGCTGTCGCCGAACCGGACGCCTGAGCGAGCTGCGTTCGGCCCGGTTGTGCCGCGGGCCCGGTAGCGGTGGGGCGGTGACTCACGGGAAATCCTCGTCGAACGGGGAGGCGCGCCGCCAGCTCTCGCCCGCGAGCACCACATGGTCCAGGAACCGCAACCCCACCGTCCGCGCCGCCGCGGCGAGCAGCGTACTGGCCCGGCGATCGTCCGGGCTGGGCGTCGGATCACCGGAGGGGTGATTGTGGGCCAGCGCGAAGGCGCGGCCGTCGTGGCGCAGAACCGTGTTCAGGATCTCGCGAACCGGTACCGCCACCTCGTCGATGGCGCCTTCGGCGACGAAGACCCGCTGCCGTGGCCGGTTGCGCGCATCGCAGATCAGCACCAGCAGCCGCTCCACCCGGGCGCCCGCGAACAGCGGTGCGGCCTCCCGGGCCACATCGCCGGCCCGCAGCAGTGGCGCCGGGGGCTCGGCCCCGGCGCGCGCCCGAGCGGCGAGCTGGAACGCCGCGGCGATCGCCGCGGCTTTGGCCACCCCCACCCCCGGACGGCGCAGCAACTCCTCCGGTCGTGCCGAGGCCAGCCCGCAGACCCCGCCGTACTCCGTGAGCAGGGCGAGAGCGAGTTCGACGGCGCTCTCCCCGCGGCGGCCCTGGCCCAGCAGCAACGCCAGCAGTTCCCCGTCGCTCAACGCTTGCGGCCCGAGCGCACAGAGACGTTCGCGTGGTCGCTGTGCCGTGGGCAGATCGATGATCGGTACCGGCATGAATCCCCCTCCAGACTTCGTGCGTCCGGATCATGCCAGCGAGTACCGACAGTTTTCGACGAGTGGGCCGGGCGGTGGGCCGTGACGGTGGAACCGGACGGATCAGCCGTCGACCACCGCGGGGCGCGGGGATCGGTTCAGTGCCGACGCGGCCAGCCGCTCGAAATGCCGTAGCTGGCGCTCGTGTACCACGATCCGGCGCAAGGCCTCGTGAATGGTCGCCTTACTGGTCGCGGTGCCCATGATGGCCCCGGCGGCGACCAACAGGTCCTGATCCAGTTCGATCCGCACTGTCGGCATGCGTCCTCCTTCGTACATCCGCCCTGGTGCGGCGGCGTGGTGTCGGCATCCGGGCACGCCCGGCAACGACTACGCGAACAAACGCCGCTGGCCAGTCAGTTTGCCGAGTCGGTACGCGTTTATAGACGGAATGTCACGCCACGTGTCCACATCGAGACCTAACGGGGCCGCCGTGCCGGTGGCACCGCGGTGACAGAGCCGGTTCCCCGATCAGCGCGGAGTGAGCCGCGACTCGAAATTGCGTTCGAGTTCGCGCCAGGCCCGGGATTCGGCGTCGAACGGCGGATTGGGTGCCATCCGGGTCGGATCCGGGTTGAGCAGGTAGGAGACGTACCACCCGAGCGGGGTCGATTTGGACAGGGCCTGCTCCACTGTCTCGTCGTCGGCGTAATCGGCGGCATCGGAGAACAGCTCCAGCACCAGGTCCAGCTGCTCGGTGTCGACCGCCTCCGGTCCCTCGGCGAGGTCGTCGGCCAGGCCGGGAAGTACGTAGACGTTCTCCTCGGTGACCTCGACCTCGAGCGATCCGTCGATGGCCGCGGTCTGTACCTCGGCGTAGGTACTGATCCGGGACAGATCGTGTTCGTGATCGTCGGCGAGATACCGTGCAAGTGCACGTTCACTGCCGAACACCGAGATGGAGTTCTCGGCGCCGAGGAAGATCGGTTCGTCGTCGAGATAGCACCGCAGCGTGAAGTACTCGGTATCGGCCGTCACGATCTTGACGGGGTCGATGCCCACTTCCTCCCAGAACGTGAGGTCCTCGTCGTCGTCCTCGTCCTCGTCGTCGGTGTCTTCGTCCTCGTCCAGATCGACGGGCTCGAAATCGCTGTCGTCGTCGGTATCGGCCGCGTCGTCGGCGTCGACCTCGTTCTCCTCGGCGGCCAGCAACTCGGCCTCGGCCAGTGCGACCGCCTCGGCGTCGACGTCGGGAACGCGGACCACCGAATCGACGGCGTCGAGGACATCGTCCCAGCTCTTGGCCACCGCCGCACCGATCCGGTCCCACAGTTCCTGGCCTTCCCGGCCCGCGAACATATGGGTACCGCCGGCCAGCGCTGCCAGCGACGGGTGCGAACCGAAGAATTTGGTGACCGTCTCGAGTTCGCAGACCTCGCCGATGTTGCGCACCATGGCCAAGGTGTCCTCCAACTCGGCGACGGTGTCCACATCGGGTTCACCGGCGGCCAGCTCCGGGACACCGACCAGGTCGAAGGAGTAGTTGTCGTCCGGTTCGAGTTCGGCCGCCGACAGGCCCGCGACCACCTTCCATGCCGGATGGTCGACCAGGTCGTTATCCGAATCGGTCCGGATGAAGGCCGCTAGTTCGGCCACGGACTCGAAGCCGTACAGGGCATCCTCATGCCCTAGGAACGCCTCCCACTCGTCGTCACCGTCACGCCAGCGCGGTGCCCACAGGGTGACAAGATCGCCGTCGGTCAAACCGAGCTCGATCGGGACGATGTCTCCAGAAGCCATAAGCCGAAGCCTAATAGGTCCGGCAAGGCGGAGCCCACCCCTGGTTCCCACAGCGCCTCAGCAGCGACGGAGCGGCGCTCGGCGCGCTGCCTTCTCAGGCGCCTTCGGGCCGGGTTCCGGTCGGTTCGATCACGGCCTCCGGCGCCGGTGCGAACGATTCGTTCAGTGCGGCAACGACCTCCGAGCGTCGGCCGCCCGCATCCTCGGCGGCCTGCCGGCACGCCCAGATGATGAGCTGTGCGGCTTCCGCGGGGGGTAGCGCGGTCACGGCTTCGGTGAGCTGCAGAGCCACCACCGCGCCGTCGCTGTCGACCTCGGCGGTCACCATTCCGTCCTCGGTGCTGAAGCGGCCGCGGACCTGTTTGAGTCCGTACAACGCGGCCTCCAGCGCCTCCAGCTTTCGAGTGGCACCGGCGACCAGGGCGTCCATCTCGGCGCTCATACATTCCTCCTGGATACGAGCGGGAATCCGCTGGGGTCGGACCGGGTGGGCCGGCTGCTCATACCGGCCTCATCCAGCTGGTCGGGCCGGTATCGGCATCGTCCATCCGATCCAGTTCGTCGACCGCCTGCTGCCGGGTCGGCAGACCGAGCTGATCCAGGATCTCGGCCGGCATTCCGTTCTCCGCCAGCATCTCCCGGCGCTTGGCTTTGGCCGCGATGGTGGAACGGCGGGTCAGCCGCAGGATCTCGTCGGCGAGAGCCTGTGCGCCGTAACGGTATTCGCTGCGTTCGAATTTGATCTCCACCGGCATACCCTGGTCCGTGGCGCGCACCGACAGGGTGCCCGCCCGATTGCGGCTCGCCGCCATCGTGACATTGGGCACCTCGGGAACCTGCTGCTCACTCATAATTATGTCCAGTCGTCATGATCGGATATCCGCCCCCGGAACGGGTGGCCTCTTGCTCTGCGCGGGTCATTCCGTGGGCCGATAGAACCCGAGGAACTCCATCCCGCTGTTCTCCGTCCGCACCGAACTGATCTGCACCGGATCACCGGCTTCGATCAACTGACCGTTGCCGATCACCATCGCCACATGGCCGTCCCATACCGCGAGGTCACCGGGTGCCAGGTCACCGGGGGACACCGGTGTGGCACCGTTGGCCTGTTCGTGGGCCAGCCGGGGAAGATCCACACCGGCCTCGCCATAGGCGTATTTGGTCATACCGCTGCAGTCCAGGCCGGAGCCCGGGGTGTTACCGCCCCAGACATACGGGGTACCGAGAGTGCCCAGCGCCGATTTCACCGCGGTGGCCGCCTTCTCGTTCGGTGCCTCCACCACACTGCCGTCCGGCAGCGTCACCTTCACACCCTCGCCTTCGGCCTTCGTACCGGCGGAGGTGGTCGTCTTCGAGGGGGTCCCGGAGCTGGTGGTGGTGGCGCCGGAACTCGACGACATGGCCGTGCTCATCAACGATCCGGCCACCCCGGCCGCATTGCTCAGGCCCGAGGTCAGCGTGGACACGGTCTGGGTGCTCACCGGTGCGGTGCTCGCGGCCGACGGCGTGGTCGGCGGCGGGGTGAGTTCGTTCATCGAGGCGGTCTGGGTCTGCAGTTCGTTCTGCACCCGGCCGACCACGCCCAGCGCCTGGCCCAGATGGTCGATGGCGGAGCCCACCAGCAGCGACAGGCCCGCCGGTGTGCCCAGGGCGGGTGCCGCGGCGCTGGCGGTGTTCACGAACGACTGCGCGATGGCGGTGAGGTCTTTGTTGCCGGTTTCCACGTGGGCGGCGGCCTGACCCATCACGGTCGCCATCTCGTTGCCGCGGTCGGAGATGCTCGCGGCCGAGGTCTGCACCCGCAGGGCCTTGGAGGTCGCGGCGTCCGCGCCGGTGCCGTCCCAGGCGGTGTTCATCTGGTTGATTCCGTTGCGGCCCAGCGTATGCACCTGGTCGACGGCGGTCGATGCGGCGCGCAGGGCGTCACCGGGACCGCCGGTCGCCAGCACACCGGTGCCGAAACTGGCGAGCAGATCGAGAATCGGCTTCGCCAGCGTATTGATATCGATCACCGGGTCACTCCCCGGCGGCACCGCGCAGGGCGGCCGCATTGCTGATATCGGCCTCGGCGTAACTCACCGCGGCCACGCCCGCCGCTCCGCTCATCGTGCCCAGAACCGCGGACAGCTGGCCGATCGTCGCCACGTGCCCGGCGTGCGCGGCCGCGTAGGCAGCCAGGAAATCGCCGCCGACCAAACCGAAGATCGGCCCCAGGATCGTGGGTGCCGCCCCCGATGCCCCGGTTCCCGCGGCGGTCAGTTCCGCGGCCATCACCCCGGCCGTAGTGCCGTAGGCCGCGATGCCCTGGGCATCGGCTGAGATGTTCACCATCAGTGTTTCCCCCATCGACTTCGTTAACGGGCAGAGTATGTCATCCACCGGTTTCGACGCACCGGCTTCCCGCACGGTTCCCCGAAATCCGAACCGGTGGAAAGTCAGGTCGAGACCACCGCGCCCGCCCCTTCGACTTTATCGTTCACTCATGCGCACGCACACGCTGGATCATCCGCTGGTGGCGATACTGCTCACCGCGCTCCGTGACGAACGCACACCCGACCCGGCCTTCCGGGCCGCGCTCCGAGATCTGTCGAGACTCCTGGTCTACGAGGCGCTGCGCGACGCACCCGTGGAGTATTTCGATATCACCACCCCCGTCGCCGCCACCCGCGGTGTGCGGCTGGCCCGGCCGCCGCTGCTGGTACCGGTGTTGCGGGCCGGACTCGGCATGGTCGACGCGGCCACCGATCTGATCCCCGACTCACAGGTGGGTTTCGTCGGCGTCGCCCGGAACGAGGAGACCCACCGGCCGGTCCCGTACCTGGAATCGCTGCCCGACGATCTCGCGGCGACCCCGGTCATGGTGCTGGACCCGATGCTGGCCACCGGCGGATCCATGCTGCACACACTGGGCCTGCTCGCCGACCGCGGCGCATCCGACATCACCGCGGTCTGTGTGGTCGCGGCACCGGAAGGCATAGCGGCACTGGCGGGTTCGGGATACCCGGTCCGGCTGGTGACAGCCGTGATCGACGACCGGCTCAACGACGACGCCTATATCGTGCCCGGGCTCGGTGACGCCGGTGACCGGCAGTTCGGGCCGCGCTGAAACCGCTCAGCCTGCCAGCGTGCGACAGTAGGAGCCCAGCTCCGCGAGCAGCTCCCGCGCGGTGTCACGACCGGCCCGCAGCCCGGCGGGACCGGAAACCGGCCGGACCACTTCCAGATAGCATTTCAGCTTCGGTTCGGTACCCGAGGGCCGGACGACCATCCGCACCCCGTCGCCGGTGAACACCAGTGCGTCGGTGCGCATCCGGCCCCGTACCGCCGACATATCCGTGAACTCGACCGCGGTTCCGGCGAGTGTCCCGGGCGGCGCGGCCCGGAGCGCGGCGACCACCTCGGCCGCCGCCCGCTGATCGGGCAGCCGCAGCGAGACCTGATCGACGGCGTGCACACCGAACTCGACCGCCAGATCGTCGAGTTCGTCGTACAGGGTGCGGCTGCGGGCACGGAGCCGGGCAACGAGGTCGGCGGCCAGAACGGCCGCGGAGATCCCGTCCTTGTCGCGCACGGTCGCCGGGTCCACGCAGTGGCCGATGGCTTCTTCGTACGCATAGACCAGACCGTCGCCGGCCCGGGCCAGCCATTTGAACCCGGTGAGGGTTTCGGCGTAGCGAGCGCCCCGCGCCGGGGCCAGCCGTGACAGCAGCCGCGACGACACGATGGTCGTGGCCACCAAGGCGTCCGGCCCGGCGGTGCGCAGGACATCGTCGGCCAGCAGGACCCCGGTCTCGTCACCGCGCAGCATCCGCCAGCCGTCCGGTGTGGGTATGCCCAGCGCGCACCGGTCCGCGTCGGGATCCAGGGCCACAGCGAGATCGGCGTCCACTCGTTCCGCCAGCCGCAACAGCAGATCCGCGGCCCCGGGCTCCTCGGGATTCGGGAACGCCACCGTGGGGAAATCGGGATCGGGAGCGAACTGTTCGGCCACCGTGTGGATATCGGTGAAACCGGCCGAGGTGAGCGCGTGCACCGCGGCGGCGCCCCCCACCCCGTGCATCGGGGTGAACGCGATCCGGATCCCGGCACGCTCCCCGTCGCCGCCGATCAGGCGCGGCAACTGCGCCACCCGGGCCAGATAGCGCGACAGGACTTCACCACCCGACGCGGTCACCGGCTCGCGGTCGATCGGTTCGGTGACCGCCGTGATCCGCTGCTCGATCTCGGTATCCGCGGGCGGTGCCAGCTGTGTACCACCGTCGACGAACACCTTGTAACCGTTGTCGCCGGGCGGATTGTGGGACGCCGTGATCTGCACACCCGCCACCGCACCCGATTCGCGGACGGCGAAGGCGGTCACCGGCGTCGGCAGCGGTTCGGGCAGCCGGGTGACCGCGAACCCGGCCGCCGTCAGCACTTCGGCGGTGACCTCGGCGAACTCCGCCGAGCCGTGCCGGGCGTCCCGGCCGACCACCACCCGGCCGCCGCCGAGACAGCGATCCCGCAGCCAGGCCGCGAGCCCGGCCGTGGCCCGGGCGACCGTGGACTCGTTCATCCCGTCCGGTCCGGGCGCCAGCGGCCCGCGTAAACCCGCTGTGCCGAAGGTCAGCATCTACAGCTGCTCCAGCAGCCCACGCAGCAGTTTGCCCAGACGCGGCGCCGCCGCGCGTCCCTCCGCCAGTACCTCGGCATGGGTGAGCGGGGCATCGGTGACCCCGGCCGCGAGATTCGTGACCAGCGAGATCCCGAGCAACCTGACCCCCAGGGCCCGCGCGGCGATGGCCTCGAGCACCGTCGACATCCCCACCAGGTCGGCGCCGATCGCGGCCAGCATGCGGATCTCGGCGGGAGTCTCGTACTGCGGTCCGGTGAGCCCGGCGTATACCCCCTCGGTGAGATCGGGGTCGACGCGGCGGGCGAGCTGCCGCAAGTCCGGATCCCAGGCGTCGACCATATCGACGAACGAGGCGCCGGTCAGCGGGGTCGTCCCGGTGAGATTCACATGATCACGCACCAGTACCGCCTCCCCGACCCGCAGGCCCGGCCGGATACCGCCGGCGGCATTGGTGAGGATCACCGTCTCGGCACCCGCCGCCACCGCAGTACGCAACGGATGTACGACCTCTTCGGCGGAATGGCCTTCGTACAGGTGCTGGCGCCCCATGAGTACAAGGGTGTCGGTGTCGCCGACCGATACCGACACCACCCGGCCGACATGGCCCTGCGCGGTGGGGGCGGCGAACCCGGGTAACTCCGGCATCGGGATCTCGGCATTCGGGGTCCCCAGTTCGGCGACAGCGTCCTGCCATCCCGAACCCAGCACCACGGCGACCCGGTGTCGATCCACCGACGACCGGACCGCGATCTCCTCGGCGGCCTCTTCGGCAAGCATGGCGGTCAGTCTATGGCCTCGCGCACCGCGGCCCGCCCGAACCGCCTGCGCCCACCCGCGACCGCGCGCCGACCCGTAGCCGATACGCTGCACAGATGCCGTACCTGGAACGTGATGAGAACGTTTTCGTGCTCACCCTGGGCAACGAAGGCCAGACCGACAGCGAGAACCGCTTCAGCCACGAGTGGATAGACGAGACACACGCGCTGCTGGACACGGTCGCCGCCAGCGAAGGACCCGCCGCCCTGGTCACCACGGCCACCGGCAAGTTCTTCAGCAATGGACTCGACACCGACTGGCTGTTCGCCAACCTCGACCGGATGCACGGCTACCTCGACCGCGTGCACAGCGTGTTCAGCCGGATCCTGGCCTTCCCGCTGCCCACCGTGGCCGCGGTCAACGGCCACGCCTTCGGCGCCGGCGCCATGCTCGCGACCTCGCACGACTTCCGGGTCATGCGCGCCGACCGCGGCTTCTGGTGCCTACCCGAGGTACATCTGGGAATGCCCTTCACCGTCGGGATGAACGCCCTGCTCAGCAGCCGGTTGACCAACCAGGTGGCGTTGACCGCGATGACCACCGGGCACCGCTTCGGGGCCGCGGAAGCACTCGCGTCGGGAATCGTCGACGATATCGCCGACCCCGAGGCCCTGCGCGCCGCCGCGGTGGAACGAGCCGCCGGACTGGCTGCCAACCGGACGCCCAGCCTGCCCGCCATCAAACGTTCCCTGCACGCCACGGCGCTGACCGGCCTGGCGGTACCGACCACTCCCGATAACCTGGCATTCGCCTCGAACTAGCGTCGAACGAGCCCGCCGGGCGGCAGCCGGAACGCGGCCACCACACCGGACCGGCGGGCGCGGCGCGGATGCCGTCGCGCACGGATCCGGCAGCGGTGCGAAACTGGAGGTTACGGCTGTTCCCCGGGGGATAGCGGAACCGCCGGTATGTACCGCGGCCACGGTCGCGGACGATACGTGTTCGGGTGGCCCGTACACGTGCAGAAGTGGTTCACAGCTGCTCGTTCTACGACAGGAGGACATTCGGTGAGCACAACCGGCCGTACGGTGCGAGACGGACAGGACGCGGTGACGGCGTGGCTGGCCGAGCACACGGTCGATCTCGTCCAATGGCGCCGGCACATCCACGCCAACCCGGAACTGTCCCGCACCGAGTTCGCGACCACCGAGTTCGTCGGCACCTGGCTGACCAAGGCCGGACTCTCCTTCCGGGTACTGCCGACCGGTACCGGTCTGATCTGCGATATCGGACCCGAAGACGCCCCACGCATCGCGTTACGCGCCGATATGGACGCGCTGGCACTCCAAGAATTCACCGGCCGCCCCTTCGCCTCCACCGTCCCCGGCGTCTCGCACGCCTGCGGCCACGACGCGCACACCAGCATCCTGCTGGGCACCGCGCTGGCCCTGGCCGACCTCGACCTGCCGGTAGGAGTGCGGCTGGTCTTCCAGCACGCCGAAGAGGTCATGCCCGGCGGAGCCATCGATATGGTCGCCCAAGGCGCGATGAACGGCGTGGACCGGGTATTCGCCCTCCACTGCGACCCCCGCCTGGAAGCGGGCAAGGTCGGTATCAGGGTCGGCGCCATCACCTCGGCCGCCGATACGGTCGAACTGGTCCTGGACTCACCCGGCGGGCACACGTCACGCCCGCACCTCACCAGTGACCTCGTCTACGCCATCGGCACCGTCATCACCGGACTGCCCGGCCTGCTCACCCGCCGGATCGACCCGCGCACCAGCACGGTCATGGTGTGGGGCGCGGTCAGCGCCGGAAAAGCACCCAACGCGATCCCGCAGACCGGCATGCTCACCGGCACCGTCCGCACCGGCGACCACGCCACCTGGGCACTGCTCGAACCGATGGTGCGCGAAATCGTCGACGGCCTGCTCGCCCCCACCGGCGTGCGCTACCAGCTCGACTACCGGCGCGGCGTACCCCCCGTGGTGAACGACGAACAATCGGTCCGCATGCTCAGCGACGCGGTCCGCGCCATCGCCCCCGACGCTCTCGCCGACACCCCCCAATCCGGCGGTGGCGAGGACTTCTCCTGGTACCTGGAGGAAGTCCCGGGCGCGATGGCCCGGCTCGGCGTCTGGTCCGGCGAAGGGCCACAACTCGACCTGCACCAGCCCACATTCGATATCGACGAGCGGGCACTGCCGGTCGGCGTTCGGACGCTGACGAACATCATCCTCCAAGCCGGACAGTGATTTCGGCGCGCTGGCGCGCGCGGGGTCGAGGCCCCCGAAGTCTCGCCGTTCAGGCCTCGAGACTCGAGCCTTCGGCTCATGCGCTTTCGAGGCCT
>NZ_JBSFDZ010000053.1:0-30692 GCF_053594175.1 Nocardia sp. NPDC001965 | reverse complement strand
GATACCCAGTTCGACTGCGGTCTGCTTGGCGGGTTTGCCTGCCCGGACCCAAAGCGATGGCTCGGGTCCGGAACTCGGTGGGGTAAGCACGTGGCACGTGGAGCAGCCTTTCGGTAAGGCTGTCAGTTAGCAACCCGAACTGGAACCCGACCGACGGGGCAGGTCACGAGGTCGCCTGAGCATGCAGCAGCCGCTTCCGACAACGGGGCGTTATGGTCAGACACGAAGACCTCCGATGGATGGGTGCGTTCCTAGGCAGCTCGCACTTCACTCGGAGGTCTTCGTTTTGTCAGCTCGCCACGCCGTCACCAACGTTCATGGTCAGTACACCTAAACTAGACAAGGATGTAGAACGTCAAGAACCTTGTCAAACATCATTCGGTTTGGCATACTGCCTGTAGTACTGCAGAGGTGGGAGGCAACGTGGCCGAGGCAGATTTCGATAGTCGAAATGTATTGCAGCTTCTACAAGACAGACGAAGCTGTGCTACCTTTGCTCCATCGGTAGTCGACTTACAGTCGGTTCAAAAAATTGCGCTTGCAGCAGGATTCACGCCGAGTGAACAGGATTTGCAGCCGTGGCGAATCCATGTAGCCCGGGGAGCGTCTCTTTCCGGGGTTTGCTCAGCGATGCTGCACTCAAATGTCGAGAAGGTCCGACAGGCAGGCGTCGCACTAATTTTTAGCGGTGATACCAGCGCAATCGACGACCGGGCTGCGGCAGCGAAATTCTACGCGACGCGGTCGCGCCGAGATTTCGTCGTCAGAAACGTCTCGATGTATCTGATGGCGTTCATGCTGGTGAGTGAGTCTTATGGCTACGCGACGCGCCCGATGGCGGGTTTCGATGAAGCTTTACTCGCGGAAGTCTGCGGGTTCGGGCCGACGCAGTTTCCTGTCGCAGTGCTACTAATTGGTGCAGCGGACCCCTATAGGAAGCCACCGCCGCGTAGTATGCGGCTGAGTTATCGTGAGCTGATCACGGACCTCGGGGATCAAGTCTTATGAGCAGTAGCTGTGTTCTATGCAGCCACGCGGAATCCGATCCGTTTGAGATTTATCGTGACCAATGGTGGGCCGCCGCAATTTTCCCGGGCTTTGAGGTGCCGGGATGGTATGTACTTCGCTTATTGCGCCACGCTGAAGGTCTGGCTGCGATGCGCGATGCTGAAGCGGAAGCTCTCGGTCCGGCGCTTCGCCGAGTGAGCAGCGCTATCAGCACAGTCTGTCGGACTGACGTCGTTTACGCGACCTGCTATGGCGAGGACAACAGACATCTTCATCTGCTGGTGACGGCGCGTCCAGATACCGTGCCGGCGCAGCTACGGCGCGGGAGATTGGCCGATATGGCTGACCAATTGGTCGATGCCGCGGACGCAATTCGAACCGCGGCAGAAGTACAGGAACTACTAAGGACGCAAGACGGTGAGACTGACCCGCACTGATGGTCGAGCATGTCTGCAGGTAGACGGGCATCATTACGATATCGAAAAACTCTCCGAGGGAAATCTGCCCTCAGATCTGGACGATATTGTTTCTTTACGACTACTGCCGCGCGTGGCGGAGCTATCGAAAACTTCTCCCTTTCCCTCTGAAGCGAAGATTTACGGCGTTGCCGGGCCACCGCTACGTCGACCGAGAATAATTTTCGGATGGGGGATGAACTTCGCGGACCACGCCCCGAACAGTCCTAGCACCCCGCAGGAACTACCTACTCTCTTTGTGAAATTCCCGTCGGCGGTCACCGGCCCCTACGACCCGATCGTGCTTCCCCGCGGTCACCGGCATGTGGATTGGGAAGCAGAGATCGCAGTAGTGATCGGTGTGCCAGGTCGTCGAATTCCGCGCCGGCTCGCGTTGGATCATGTCGCTGGTGTCATGTGTGCGCAAGATATCAGTGAGCGACACGTCCAACTGAACGCGGGCAAACAGTTTTGTCTCGGTAAGGGATTTGATACATTCTGTCCTTGGGGGCCCGCGCTTGTGACGCTTGATGAATTACCTGTACTTGATGAACTCGATATCAGCTGCCAGGTCAACGGAGAACTCGTTCAGCAAGCGAAACTTCGCGATATGATCTATGACGTACCTGCGATGATTTCTACCTTGAGCCAGTTCACTATGTTATGCGCTGGAGATGTCATTCTCGGCGGAAGCCCTGCAGGTGTCGGATTCTTTCACGAGCCCCCGCATTTTCTTGCGGAAGGCGACATCGTTGAAACGACTATCGCCGGCATTGGTACCTTGCGGAACCGCGTCATTAAAGAACCAGAATTTGTAAACAGAGAAAGGCGAAATCATGAGTAATCACATTTCCGGGAGCCCTCATGATGTCGGCACCATCGAGCACGCACTATGGCTCGTGGAGCGGCATATCCAAGAGGAGAATCCTTCTCAGATCGAGCAGGCCATGCGTCTCTATACCGATGACATTATCTGGGAAGTTCCCGGACGACGGCTTAAATATCAGGGAAAAGAGGAGGTGAAAGCCAATTATCTACGGATATTCGATGCAGCGGAGGATATTTCCTTCGAGCCGATCGAGCGCTTCGCGACGCCGGAACGTGTCATCGACGACATGCGAGTTCGGTTCAAACTGATCGGCCCGGGATTTGAGAATGCCCCCGTGCCCTTCGGCTCGGAGGTAGAAATGCGCCTCGTCCACAACTTCCATATCACCGACGGCCTGATTTCGCGTGAAATCGGTTACGAGATGTGGCTGACCAACAGCTGAAGAAATGCGAGTAGCATGCCCGCTGGCACATGGCTCACGACCACAGAATTAGGACAGTTATGGACAAGGCGAAGATCGTACGCACCGACGTGGTTGTAATTGGAGGGGCTGCGGTTGGATTGTCAGCCGCCGTCGCCCTCTCGCGATTCGGTGTTTCGGCAACAGTACTCGAACGGCGTGCGACAACGAGTCGGCATCCCAAAGCGCACTGGGAAAATGCTCGGACGATGGAAATTTTCCGACAATGGGGTCTGGAATCGGCTATCCGCGAAAATTCGCTTCCTCAAGCGTGGCTCAACGGTGCGTGCTTCGTTACTCGATTGCAGGGCATTCAACTGGGGGCTATTTCATGGGACGAGGACCCTGGATACCTCGCCCGGTCCGCCTCGCTGGGGCCAGCGCCGTCCAATAGTGCCTCACAGGATGTTCTCGAGCCAATCCTGTTCGAGGCGGCGGCCGCCCAGCCGAATATTGACCTGAGGTTCGGACATGAGGTGATCGGCCTCGACAACCTTGAGGACGCCGTGACCGTCGAAGCACGAGCCGTCGACGGCGCTCTGGTCGACGTGCGGGCACAATACGCCATCTGTGCCGACGGAGCGCGCAGTGTAACCAAGACGCTGCTCGGCATTGGGAATTCTGGCCCAGGCGTGCTGGGCCACCAACTAGGGGTGTACTTTACGTGCGATCTTCGCGATGTACTCGCGGACCGAAAGCACTTGCTCTATTGGCTGTACAACTCCGAGTTCGAAGGTGTTCTCATCAACTTGGATGGTGGTACCCGATGGCACCTCTTGTTTCCCTATGACCCGAGCAGCGAGTCACCTGATGATTACGAACACGCTCGCTGCGCCGAATTGGTAATGAACCATGTAATTGGCGGTATAGCTCCGCCAGTGATCGTTCATAGCGTCCTGCCCTGGAACATGCAAGTGAACCTGGCTGACAGTTTCCGGGCCGGACGTGTCTTTTTCGCGGGTGACGCCGCCCATAGCATGCCACCGACTGGAGGTCTGGGCCTGAACACGGGGGTCGCCGACGTGCACAACCTCGCATGGAAGATCAATGCCGTACTCCGTGGCGGCGCCTCCGACCAGCTGCTCGATACCTATGAATCCGAGCGGCGGCCGGTAGCCAAATACAACGCAGATTACAGCATGACCAATGCGATGAAGATGGCAGACACTGGATTGTCCGGGATCTTGGTACGGACCCCTGGCGGGCTGGCCGCACTTGAGGAGCCTGACGGTGCGGCGCTACGGGAACAGATCGCTCAAGCCATTCCCGAGCAGCGAGAGCAGTTCTACTTCGATGGGGTCACGCTCGGCTACAGCTACGACAGTGCCGCCATCGTTTCGGATGGCACAGCGCCTGAGCCATCGACAATCAGCGAATATCGGCCGACGGGCCGACCAGGCGCACGAGCCCCGCACGTATGGCTGGACATGGCGGGTAAAAGGCTCTCCACGCAAGATCTGGCCTCAGAACGCTTCGTGCTCCTCGCAGGCGCAGATGGCGATGCTTGGGTCAGTGAGGTTGATGAGCTAACGACCGGAAATGCCGCCCTGCCTGTCGTGGCATGGAAAGTGTGTCGCAGTAGAAATGGTTGCCAAGAGGCGCTCACCACAGATGAGCCGTTTGAGCAAATCTATGGATTGAGCGCCACCGGGGCTGTCCTCATTCGTCCCGACGGCCATATCGGCTGGCGCTCAAAATCGTTGCCTTCTGACCCAGGCGCCACCTTGCGGGTGGCCCTCGACGACATTCTCTGCGTGTCGCGGGCCGCAACAACGCTCATGTAAGCAGTGGGAAAACTGCGGCGAGGCCCACACCGTCGTCCGGCATTTGTAAGTTCGACTCATAGTCGAGTGGAGGCCGAACCCTGGGTGCGGGGCACTGGTCGCCGGTGTGGTTCTGTCGAGGTCGGTGAGATGTATTGGTGCACTCGGCGACCGGGACGTGTGCAGTGCGAAAGCGCAGGTTCATGCCCTGGGACTTGCAGCCGGCGACCCCGCCCGCTGGTTGAACCGTCGACTGATCTGGCGAGCAGCGGTTTCGTGGTCGGGGTCAGGTGCCCCGTAGCGTGTCGTGGGAGTCCGGACGGGCTGACTGGTGAACCGTCTGTCGCCTGCGCGGTTGACTTGCCCGTGATGTGTCTCCCGTCCGGTCTCCGTTCACGGTCTGACTCGACAGAGGCGTGACGAAGCGTTACCCGCCTGAGGTTCGTGAGACGGCCGTCCGTCTGGTTCTGGCACGGCTGGATGAGTTCGAGGCCCGTACGCTGCCGCCGGCGCAATAGGCCCGCTGGTAGACGTGTATTACGAGACGTTGCGGATATGGGTGAAAATGGCCCTCGCCCGGGGCCCCCGGCCGGGCGCAATGGCCGGAACCGAGCTGTCGTCGGCTTAGCGTGACGAGCTGGCACGACTGCGGAAGGAAGTGTGAGACCTCAAGTAGTTCAACGAGATACTGAAGTTGGCCTCAGCTTTCTTCGCGCGGGAACTCGACTCGCGACACCACTGATCGTCAGGTTCATCCACGAACACCGCCAGGCCTACGGCATCGAGTCGATCTGCCGCGCGCTCGCCGCGCACGGAATCCAGATCGCGCCGCGAACCTATCGCAATGCCCGCCGCTGGCAACTGTAGGCCTGCGATATCGCAGATATGGACGTGGAGAACGCATTACGCGATCTGGCCGAGCAGCCGGAGGTAATGTACGGGCTCACCGTGGTCGCCCACATCAGCTGCGGACCGTGGGAAATCACCCTGCCGTCGGTGCTGTTCAGTACGCCGATTCCCGAGCCGCTTGAGCGAGCCCGCAGCGGCTACGCGAGCACATTTCGTGCCCAGCAGATTCTTCTCGAGCCCCCCCACGAAAGAAGATGAGAATGCCTGAGCCTTTTGACGAGGTCTTCGCCGACCTGCATAACCGAACTCGGCCCGCGGGTTGTGGCGCTTGATCCGGGGGACTCCAGCAGTCCGATCAGGCAGTACCCGGATCCCGTGTTGAGTCCGACCGCTATGAGCCGCGCTTCGACGGAGATACGAGCGAACTACCGCCCGAGGTGTGCTGGACGCTGCATCGCTGGTGTCCAGGTCGACGACAGAATGCTACAACCACACCGGTTTCGGTATCGCGCCGCTGGATAGCCGGGCGGCGTCGAGCCGGATCACCGTGCCGTCGATCACCGGCAGCTTCCCGGCTGGGGCGACCCACGATGACCGATGCGTGAGCCTGGGGTGCAGGCGATTCCACGACCGTGCTGTGGCAGGGCCGTAGAGGCGGGTTTCGGTCGTGAGGTGACGTTGGTGTCGGGTCACCCCAGGTCTCCGAATCACCGAAGGCGAACTCGCCACCGTGACGTGGTGGCCGGCCGTCGATTCCGGGTGCCATGCGGGTGCTCGGCGGCGCAGGACACGGTCCGACCGCCTCCGGCAGCAGCGGGCAGATCGGCCAGCAGGAACGCCAGCCGGGGTGCGTCGTATCCGGCGTCGGCGATGATTCGGATATCGGGGTCACCGGGGCGCCAGTGCCCGGCGTCGATCAGGTTGCCGATCACGGTTCGCAGCTGTCCGGCGGTGACGGTGGCAGCATCGTCTGTTAGTGGTCAGCAGGTTCTCCCCATCGGCGGACAGATGACTTAACACACAGGTGAACAGCGAATTTCCCCAATCGAACTAGTATTCAGGGGTCGAGCAAGGGGTGACTGTCGGCTACTCGGCGGACTCCCGCGGTGTGTTGGCGAGCGCGTGGACAGCCGAGGACACGGTTGCGCGAAGCTGATCGAGTGGGTACTCGGTCCCGAGGATCATGCGGCGTAGTTGCGGCATGGCCAGGCTCCATCCGACCAGGCCGAGGGTGAAGAACAGAAGAGCCTGGGGATCCTCGGTGCCCGTGACTGTCGCCTTTTCGGCAGCACTGATCTTTTCGAGGTAGTGCCGAGAGCGAGCCTCCTCCTCAGGGACGGGCTCGTCACCCATCTCGAGGGCTTCCCACAACAGCAGTCGGAGGCCTTCGGGGTGGGCGCGGTGGTAGTCGAACAGGGCGCTGGCGTAGGCCCCTAGATCCACATCGTCGCCGGGCGGAACGGCTTGGGCCAAGTCGGTCATCAACCGTTCCAGCACGGCGGCGAACAGTGCTTTTTTGTCGCCGTAGTAGTCGTAGATGGCGCGCTTGTTGGCCTTGGCGGTGGCCGCGATGCGGTCCACGCGGGCACCGGCGATGCCGTGGGCAGCGAACTCGCTCGCTGCCGCGGTAAGGATGCGTTCCTTGGTTGCCGCTGAATCGTATGCCACATCCCGAATTCTAACGAACCAGTTCGTTTGACAAGCGCCTGCGCTGGTTCTAATCTCCGAACCAACTAGTTCGATCGCTCTTGGAGGCGGCTATGGCCAACACGGAAAAGCAGCAGATCCCCGACTTATCCCGTAATGCCGGACCGTTGGTGCGACCACAGTTGTTCGCGATGATGGCGATCTGTAGCGGCGCGACCGTGGCCAATGTGTATCTGGCTCAGCCGCTGCTAACGTTGTTCGCTCGCGATCTCGGGGCCGGGCCGTCGTTGGCCGGGTTGGTGGTGACGTGCGCGCAGTTCGGGTACGCGGCGGGGATCCTGTTTCTGGTGCCGTTGGGTGACGTGCGACGCCGTCGGCCGTTACTGGCAGTGCTGTTGAGCGCGACGGTGCTCGCGCTGCTGCTCGCCGCGGTCGCTCCGAACCTGTCCATGGTGGCGGCGTCCGCGGCGCTGGTGGGCGGGTTCACCGTGATCCCGCAGGTGCTCGTTCCGCTGGCGGCCGAATTGGCCCCGCCGCAGCGGCGTGCCTCGGTCGTCGCCGGAGTGCAGATCGGGTTGATGACCGGAATCATCGGATCCCGCGTGATCGGCGGTGCGGTCGGTGAGATGCTCGGCTGGCGGGCGGTCTACTTACTCGCAGCTGTGCTCACCGCCGCGTCGGGGCTGCTGACCGTGACATTGGTGCCGCGAGAATCCGCCCGTACCAACGTCATCGGATACGGGCGGCTGCTGGCGTCGCTGCCGCGGCTGCTGCACGACGAACCGGCGTTACGGCAGTCGTGCCTGCTGCACGCGACCCTATTCGGAGCGTACACCGTCACCTGGACCTCGCTGGTGCTGGTACTCACCCACGAGCCCTACCATTTCAGCACCGCAACAGCGGGTCTGTTCGGCGTATTGGGACTGGCGGGCGCGTTCGCCGCGCCGTGGGCGGGACGGTTTATCGACCGGCGCGGAGCTCTGCCCATCATCACCGCCGCCCTGGTTTTGACGCTAGTCTCGGCGGGCGCGTACGCGCTCGGCCGGACCGGGCTGGCGTTCATGGTCGTGGCGATCGCCGCGGTCAATGTCGCGGTGCAGTGGAGCCAGATCGCCAACCAGGCACGCATTTTCTCCTACCTTCCCAACGCTCGCAGCCGCGCCAACACCGTCTACATGGTCGCGGTCTTCCTCAGCGGCGCGATCTGCGCGGCGCTGGCCGGCGCCTGCTACGCCGCTTTCGGATGGTCCGGTGTCTGCGGGCTGCAAGCGGTGCTCGCGATCGTGGGCCTGACAGTCCTTCCTGTCGCGCGACGCTTCGACCGAAGCCACACACCGGTCGCCGCGTGAGCGTCGACAGCTTCCTAAATTTCACCAATCACCACCCTACGAAGGAGCCACCATATGACTATGCCCGCGATGCCCGCCGCAGTGATGCAGTTCTTCACCGCTTCTCAGGCCGGTGATGCCGACGCCTGGGCCGAGGCGTTCACCCTCGACGGCGCTTTCCATGATCCGGTCGGCGACCCGCCGATCGTCGGCCGCACGGCGATCCGCGATTTCATCGCCTCGGTCCTGCCGAACTTCAGCCCGTTCCTCGGCCTCACCCCGCGCGAAGCACACATTGTCGGTGACTCGGTGGCGGTCTCGTGGAGCGGCGCGGCCGTCACAAGCAGCGGCACACCGGTGAATTGGTCGGGGATCAACGTTTACGACCTCCACGAGGACGGGCTGATCCGCGAGGCACGCGCCTACTTCAACCGAGCCATCTTCCAAGCCCAACTCGACCGATAGCGCCCAGTCACCCTGAACCCAGGGCTTGGTCGGCGGCAGCTGTGAAGTCGAGCGAGGAGATTATGGAGATTCTGGCCGTGCGATGGCCTGGGCGGCGGCATAGGGGGTGCCGTACTCATCGAGCCGTTCGAGAGCCAGACGCACAGCCTTCTCACGAACCTCGGGCGGGTAACGCTTCGACATGATGGGAACCATCATCCTCTAGGAAGAAGCCGTCCAATCCGTGACGGTTCATACCTGCGTGCGAGAGCATCCAGATGACAGCGCGGTCGGACGCTTCACGGTATTGAGCCCATTCGGGCGAATCCTGCGAAACGCGCAGTGGGAACGTTCGTGGGACACCCCTCGAACGTCCCCACGCAGTGCCCCGGATCAGCGATAGATCGTTTGATACTGCAAGTATCCAGCGAGCCCCTCGGGGCCGAGTTCGCGACCTATACCGCTGTCTTTGATGCCACCGAAGGGCGCGACGGGGTCGGGGATGTACCGGTTCACGCCGATAGTTCCGGTGCGGACTCGGCGAGCGACAGCGGCGCCGCGTTCGCTGTCACCCGTCCAAACCGTGCCGCCGAGACCGAAGTCGGAGTCGTTAGCGATCCGGATCGCATCTTCGATGTCGTCATAGGGAATGAGAGACAGCACCGGTCCGAAGATCTCTTCCTGAGCAATGGTTGCGCTGTTATCGACGTCAGCGAAGACGGTCGGTTCTACAAACCAGCCACGTTCCAGATCTTTAGGGCGCCCACCGCCGACAGTGATTCGGGCCCCTTCGTCGACCCCTCTGGCAATGTAGGTCTCAACGCGGTCACGCTGCCGGGCAGTCGCCATCGGTCCGATCTGGGTGGCAGGGTCGGCGGCGGCGCCGACAGTAAGTGAGCTGGCCAGTGCGGTGAAAGCATCGACCACCGCACTGTAGCGGTTGCGCGGCGCCAATATGCGTGTGGCGAGATAGCAGGTTTGTCCGTTGTTGAACAGCGTTGCGCCGAAGAGCCCCTCTCTGATCCGGGTGAGGTCAAGGTCCGCGTCATCGAGGAAAATGGCTGCGGACTTGCCTCCCAGCTCGAGAGTGACCGGTCGCATCAACCGGCCACAAGTTTCCGCAATCGCTCGGCCGGCAGCGGTCGATCCGGTGAAAGCGACTTTGTCGACGTCGGGATGCGCGACGAGATGGGCCCCGACCTCGCGGCCGCCGGGCACGATGTTGATCACGCCCGCCGGGACTTCAGCTTCCTCTATTGCTTCTGCGAGCAGGTACGCGTCGAATACGGTTTCCGGAGATGGCTTGATCACGAGGGTGCAGCCGGCGGCCATGGCGGGCGCGATCTTGAACATCGTGAGTGTCTGTGGGAAATTCCATGGCACGATGGCCGCGACCACTCCTACCGGAACTCGGTTGACATCGATTGGACCGCCGAAAAGTCCTTCTCGGGTCTCCGTGAGCGACAAGGTGCTCGCCAGCTTGGCGTAGTAGCGAAGCACGGTGCTGGGATAGCCGATTTCAAGCTGTCGCGCTACAGCCACAGGCATGCCATTCTGCGCACTGATGCGAGCGACGAACTCCTCCGCACGTGCGTCGATGGTGTCGGCAAGCCTCAACATGACCTCTGCTCGACGGGCGGGCTCCCAACTTGCCCACCCAGTAGGAGCATCGAATGCGGCTCGCGCGGCAGCCACAGCAGCGTCGATATCGGCTTCTGCAGCCTCAGGGACGTGACCAAGGACCTGTTCGGTACTCGCATCGACCGGCGTGATCAAACGGTTGGTGCTGGGCTGCACCCAGTCACCTCCGATGAAGAAGGTGTTGTAGGAAAGGGTTGTGTCTGGGGCTGACAGTGTCATCGTCGACTCCTGAGAACGGTACGGAACGAAGGTCAGGTGAGCGTCGGTCTTGGCTTGAGTTCCTTCCGGAACCGAAACGCCGCTTCGATGCTTTGCATTCGAAGGAGCAGGATCAACCAATCTCTCGAGAGAAGATCGCCTCAGTTGATGCGTTGCCAGCGGCTACAGAGGTGACGCGCACTATTCTCGCTCCTTCCTGCGATTAGCGACGCATCAAATCTATGGCAGGTGTTCAGGGGTGCTGTGTTCAAATCGTGAACACTTCGTGTCTGCATCCGTGAGCGCCGCGGCGGCGCAAACTGGCTCGAGGCGCCTCGTAGCGAAGTCGCCTGCATTGATTTGACCCTGCGCTAATGTGCGCGTGGCGTAGCTTGGGCTCGGGCCGCACAACACAGCAGCCGTGACGCCGGTCCCACTGTTGTGTGGTCGCCGAAGAACAGGTTTGCGCCACCGTCCGAGCCGCGGGGCAAGTGACCCGGTGCCGGGGGGACCCTGGCGGGTGAATCGCACAACTATTGCGATTCAGGGATTTGGCGGCGTTCAACTGGGTGTATGAGGCCATGACGTTGGTGACGCCAGCATATAGGCGGCCGGCTGGTGGCCGGTTTCCGGCGGCCGAATGAGGTCGATGATAGTTGTAGTGGATATTCCAGATGCTCAACGCTTGCCGGCGTTGCAGGTCCGAGGTCCATTCGCGGGCATAGCGGAGTTCCTCGGCCAGGACCCGGTTGTAGCGCTCGACCTACCCGTCGTGGAGAGGTGTGTAGGGGCGGATCCGCTGGTGACGGGCTGCGTGCAGGACCGTCGCGAAGACCCGGGCCTTATAGCAGGACGCGTTGTCGGTGGCGACACGGTGAACATAATCGATGCCGTGGGCAGCGAAGGCCCGTGCTTGGTGCACGAAATCGACTGCGGTAATAGCTTTCTCGTCATCGAGAGCTTCTGTATAGGCCAGCCGAGAGTAGCCATCGACCGCCGAATGCAGGAACAGGCAACGAGCCCGGGTGCCGCGCTTCTTGGCACGGGCCGCGGCTTTGGCTTGCTCAGAACCGGCGCCGTGGATGCGCCAGCCGCCGCCGTCGGGTATCCGCTCGGTCTTCTTCACATCGACGTGAACCATATGAACAGGCCAGCGAGCCACGATACGGCGTGGTGTCCGGTTGCTGTCGCAGTTGGGGCTGATGAACCGGCGGCGGTTCAATCCAAGATGCGTGAGCTGGCGGGTCGGGGTGCGCACCGCGATGGCAACACCTGCGATGTCGAGTTCGAACGCGATGCGCCGGGCTGACCACTTGTTGATCCGGCGTAACTGTTCGATCCGGGCCACGACCTCGACCGATGTTGCCCCGGGCTGACGATTCGGTATCGATGGCCGGTCGGCAAGACCTGGCTCACCGAAGCGGCGCCACCGATTCACACATTTTGATGCGCATTGACAGGAGATGCCCATCTCGGCAGCGACATGGGCGATCGGCCGATGTTGACAGCGTCGAACGAGGCGGCGTCGGCCTCGGCCGACTGCGGGGCATTACGGTGGGCCATGGACGGGTCTTTCCGGTCGAGTTGATGGGGGATTGGCGTTTTCCATCCTGCCGCAGGAAAATCCGTCCCTTTCAACTCACCCCGACCCCAACGCCAACAACCTCATGACCCGCAACAACTAGGTGAACGATCAATCTGACCGTCCTTCAGAAGCGCGGTGCATACGGAAGCCACAGGCGGTATGCGTTGCTAAACTTCGACACCTCATCCTGGCGCTTGGTCGAAGTCCCGGGATGCCCTCATTGGCCGCTATCGCGAGCACGGTCCGGAGCCGAGTGCCTCGATCAGCCGATTGGTGGTACGAGATATTCCAGCGTATAGCCGTCGTCGGCGAGGGTGACGCTGGCGATGCCGGGTGAGTCGAGGTGCGCGCCGGCTACGAGGTGGTGGGGTCGGGTCAGTCGCTCGAGTAGGATAGCTCGTGCAGCGCGAGCTTGGGTCTGATTGTCGTCGAGCTCCCAGGACACACTCGGCTGATCGAATTGGAGCGTGGGAACGTGAACGGTGTCGCCCCATGCAAGCAGGTGGCCGGTGCCGCTCCTGATGTCGTAGACGGTGTGACCGGCTGTGTGGCCCGGAGTCGGGATCGCGGTGGTCCAGTGATTGATCGCTACTTGCTTGGTCACGGGTACGACCCGGTCGCGGATCGGCTCGAGCCGCCCGGTGAACACCGAGGTGTCGCCGGCGCCGATCCACACGCGCTCGAGTTTGGTAAACGCCTCTGAACCGTCCGGCGCGATCAGACCGCTCACGTGATCTTCGTGCTTGTGGGTGATGGCCACATCGGTAACCTGCTCGCGGTCGACTCCCGCTTCGTCGAGCGCGTCGTGGAGTAATCCCATGGTGGGTTCGTGCCAGGCGTTGGACGCGCCGGTGTCGATTAGGACCGACACCGTACCATCGGTAACGAAGAAGGCGTTGACCGACAGCCGTAGATTGCCGCCTACCAGCGGCACGTCGGCGGGCAGATCACCGAGCGGGCACCCGTCCTGGTCGCGAAGCCGGGTCGGCGGCATGTCGATATAACCGTCTCGCAGCGACACCACCTGCAGGTCGCCGAATTCGAACGTGGCATGGTGCTGGCCACTTGAGATCAAACGCATGGAACCTCCGTCGTATCGGACACATATAGCTGCGTCTCCTATAGAAGAGTACATCTTCTTTCGGAGAAACATATGCTGTGGTGGCGAGATACCTATCAATGGAGGAGAGCAGTGCTCGAGCGAGACGGAGAAGCGGCGGGACCACAGCAAGTTGACGACCTGGTCGGCGCGTTCGGCGATAACGTGCGGCGACGCCGCGAGGCGGCGGGCCTGACGTTGGATCAACTGTCCACCCAGTCGTCGGTCAGCCGGGCGATGCTGTCCAAAGTTGAACGGGGTGAGAAGAGTCCGACGATCGGCATAGCGTCCAGGATCGCCTACGCACTCGATGCGTCACTCTCGGACCTGATCGGTGCACCAGTTGCTGCTGCGTCTGGTGCGGCTGTTGTCATGCGCAAGGATGATCGCCCCGTTTTCCGTGACCCGGAAACCGGCTTTGAACGGCACATAGTCTCAGCGGCACCGGGGGCGGGCGGAGCCGAGATGGTTATCCACTACCTCCCCGCGCAGGTCTCCACCGGGCTGCTGCCTGCGTATCCAACGGGTACGGAGAAGCAACTCGTGGTGCTCGAAGGCGCCCTAACCGTCGCAATCGGCGGAATCAGTGAGACCCTGAACACCGGCGATTCTCTATTCTTTCAGGCCGACGCGTCCCACGGCTTCGCCAACCGGACCAATGCTCCCTGCGAATACATCATGGTCATCTCACGCAGAACCTGAGCGGCCGCAGCTAGCAGACCTTGACGAAGTTGGCTGAACCAGCACCGAACGGCCACGTTTGTTGGGAATAGCCGAATTGCGAGCGGCTCCGCGACGTGGGGCTCACCCCTGGCCCTCTACCGGCGACCGAACGGCCGACGCGGACCGGGCGCATGGACATCGACCGCTCGCCACGAGCTGGCAAGCGCACTCGAATCCCCAGCGCCACAGAATGTTCAGGAACAAATCCGCATCGGAGCCAGTACGTTCCGAATTGGAAGATGGCCGTGTGCTCGCACGCCAGTTAAACGAAGCCGCGTCCAGTCTCTGGTCGCCTTCACTTCTACGAATTCCAAACCTATTGTTTCACGCTCGGGCTCCTATCGACCCGCTAGTCGATCTCTCGGCTCCAACGGCATGAGCCGCAAAGCCCCTCGCGCTCTACCCCTCTTACGGGCCCCGGGCCCTGGACCTCTATCGGCGGCAACGAAACTCTCAGTGGGAAACTCGGCCGACCGAGCTCGCGACGAGGGAATTCATCATCACGCGCGTGCATTGGCGGGACCGAACTCGCTCACAACGAATGGGAGCTGGCCAACTTGCCCACTGCCAATTTCGTGCCTGTCTCGATAGGTTACGTTCCGCGGTTGCCGGAAGTCTGACGAGGAGAAACGGTGGCTCTGGCAGTCCAAGGCCCGGTCAGTAGGCTGCCGCGAAACAACCGAGTTACCCGGAGCTTTGACTGTTTGGCGGTGTTGCTTCCTATCACAAAGAGGCGGTCAGCTCGATCATTCGATGTATGACAATTCGGTCATGAGCTGCTGAGTGGTGGAGCCGAGTAGCCGTCCGGCGGCTGTGGGAGTCAGCGTGTCGAGAACGTCGGAGAACACTTCTGGCCCTATGAGGTCGGGTTCACGGTGGCGAACGATCGCCGAGCAGATGCCAGCTAGTGGGAATCCTCCTCTGCCCGCCATCTCTCGGTGATGAGATGTCTCGAAAATTATGTCGTCGCTGATTGGTTCGGAAGGGCCATCGGCTACCTGTACGCTGATTGGCAAAGTAGCGGCGACACGTTCAAGGGTGTCGTAGTCCTGGTTGCCGCGCTGGAAATGCCAAGTATCGAGCATCAGTCCGCCGTTGCTGCACTCGGCATCTTCGAGTATTCGTTCCGCGGCGGCGATATCGGGAACGCCCCAAAATGGCATAAACTCGAGGTAAACGGGCACCCCGCGAGCATCGGCGCCGAGGCACAGCTCGCGGAAACCGCGCACGATCACGTTGCGTTCGAGTTCGCCGATGCCGAACACGGCTACCGCCAGCATGCTGCGCAGCTGGAACAAATCGACCAGCTCAAAGCATTCCTCTATTGTGTAATCGAAGCGGTCGCGCTGGTTGGCATCGGCTCCTGCCGGTATGCGAATCGGAGCCCAGCCGGTCACTGTATCCAAGTGAAGATTGATTCCGTGGTCGCGGGCGGCCGCCAGAGCGTCGGCTGGACTGCCCATCTGCGCAGAAGCCGCTCGTAGTGCACCGGGGGTGAGCCCGAGCCCACCAAAGCCGGCTGTCGCTGTGGCATGCAATTGATCGAGGTATCCGTAGGTGCGGACACTGGCTTCCCACATCACGAGTTCAGTCATCGGCGTGGTGTTCCTTCCAAAAGGTCGGCTAGTGCAATGCCTTCGAATGGCCGCTTGCGGCGGTCTCTTGATTTGTGCCCCATCGTGCAGTATGAAATCTGTCCCGTACGTTTTCGTCGAGAACGACAGCTATCGCGGCGCGCGTGTATCCGCTGTCTCCGTCGATGTTCGAACGGCAATCCTGCAGAACGTTCAGGATTTCGATGATTTCATCAGCGGGGTCATCCCGGGATCGAGGGTGGCCTTGGCGGGTGTGCCGACAATCACCGCAGCCAGTGGCTGGGCTGGCACAGGAACGGAATGAACCCGTATCGCTTGACTTTCGATAGGCGGCAGCGTTGGTACGGGTGACCCGTCTACGGCGACTGTGCATGATGCCGTCGCGATGTGGGTTGCTCCTTGCCTACCTCCTCGCTGCCGCTCCGTCTCGACCGGCGTGTCCACGATGCACGATCCAACTGAGCAAGTCAACATTCTTGTGCACACTTTTGTGCCTATCTGTGGTAGATTGCTAAAATCTGCTCTGATGATGAGCTATCTTGTGTACAAGTCGGAGAGGTAGGGAACCATGGCCGCCCGTGACCAGAAGACAGTTGAACAGGTGTACGAGATGCTGAAGCGGGACATCATCCGGGGTGTCTATGTGCCGGGACAGCCGCTCTCGCAATTGCAGATCGCTAGCGCTATGGGGATCAGCCGAACGCCTTTGCGTGAGGCATTCCGCCTACTTGAGCAGCAGGGGCTGGTAGTCCCAGAGCATAATAAGCGTTTTCGAGTAGCCGATTTCAGCGTCGCGGATCTCGAAGAGCTCTATGCCATGAGGATCACGCTCGAAGGCTATGCCGCCCGCGTCAGCGTGCCGCGATTGAGCGGTGCCGAGCTTGAAGAAATGGCAGAACTGTCCATTCGAATGTCCAACGCTGCGGACGAAGAAGATTACGACAGGTGGAATCCGCCACATGTCGCCTTTCATAGACTCCTTCTTTCCCGATCCGGGCCGCGGGTGTTGATCCAGATCGACCATCTATCGGAACACTCTGAGCGTTACCGCTATGCGTCTACCCTGTCGCATCTGCCATTTTCCTGGATGCAGGGACGAGCAGACCATGAGGCATTATTGGATGCGGCACTGGCGCGCGACGGAAACGCTGCGGCTATCGCCATTGCGAGACACTACGGCCGGGTTGCCCTGAGCGTAATATCGTTCGCCGCACCAGAACATGATCCGGTGAAACTCCGGATCGCGATGGGTGTCTCGATCGCTGCCGAACTTGTGTGACCTAAACGTCATATCTTATAGATTCTAAAGGAGTCAACGTCAATGACCGATCCGATTTCTGGCTCACCTGAGTACGCCATCCAGTTCACACACGTTGATTCGGCACTACGTCTCTCGGATGGACATTCGATAGCCGACCATTGTCTGGCTGAACTAATTTACGGCACCGACGCGGAAACTGCGGCGAAGGTTCGCGCCGAGATCGCGCATCGAGTCCGCCTGGCCGCTGACGAGCTGCTCGAAGACGCCGCATTCGCGACATCCTTCGCGGCCGTGCCTTTCAGTAGTGACGACATCATTGTCGCCTATGGAGATTCGATGACGGCAGATCTCTATTCTTGGGCGCATATCCTTGCTGCAATAATTGATCGAGTCGGCCAGGCCGGTCGGCCAACCATCGTTAACTTGGGTCGATCGGCCGACACAACTACTCATCTCATCGAGCGATTCTCCAGTGTGGTTGCAGCCAGGCCGACGCACGTCATCGTTCAGGTGGGTACTAACGACGCGAAGGAATTCGATTTCACCCCTGGGACAACGCTCGTTCCACTCGATTGCACTCGCCGCAACGTTGCGGTAATAGATGAGGGAATTAGGTCGATCGGCGCTACAGCAACATGGATACTTCCGCCGAATTTCTACGCACCGGCCGTATTGAATTGCGAAATGTGGGCTGATCAACGAATTAGATGGATTCCAGACAATCTCGATCGGGTGCGGGGCGAAATTCGAAAAGCAGTTGGAAGTACGGTTGATCTGTCAGAAACATTCAATGGCCCCGGTCTGCCTTCTCTGATGCTTGAGGATGGCCTGCATCCGAATTTACGGGGCCATCAGTCGATCGTCAAAGATTTGATCGCCCGCTTGGCTGTATAGCTTCAATTCGTACTGCCAGTAAGCGGTTTATTTTCTCTCAAATCTTGCTCTTGGAAGATTTTAGGAATGTAGCGCACTTACGGGATGCATCGGGCTCTCCGGAAAAGTATGTCGCCACGAAAGGAAGCGCCAAGATATGTCTGCAGCATCTATTAGGTCAAGCAAAGGGGCAGTGTGCTATTAGCATCGGAGCATGTTATGCACCGATCCGGAAAGAGAGGCCAATCTCGTCCACGGTCTGATCCGTTGAATCAGCCGTCGGATCGACCGGGTTCCGCCTCCTCTTCGCGGCCGGCCGATCAGCCGACGCGGGGCTTGCATAGCTGCGCGGGCTACCTGGATATCGGACGAGTTTCGGCCGTTACGAGGCGAATTCGACATGACACGAGCCGACCTTAGCCCTGCGCCAGTAGTAGGCCCTGTCGCTATCCTCGCTTCCCCCGCCTCGCTTCTGTATACAAGGACAATCAGAGATCAAAGGAGACATGCGCGTATGTCCATCAACCTACCTAGAACCAGTCTCGGTAGCGTGGTGCGAGGTGCCGGCCCAGGGCTGCTGCTCGCTCACGGTGCTGGCGGCGGTATCGATGCAAACTACGGCCCTATCATGGACCACCTGGCCGCGCGCCACACCGTTGTCGGGCCCGACTATCCCGGGACTGGTCGCAGCCCGCGTGCAGAATCTTCACTTTCCCTGGACGGCTTGGCTGACGATCTGGTCGCCAGCGCAGTGAAAGAAGGGTTACAGACTTTCGCTATTGCCGGATACTCCCTTGGTGGCCCAGTCGCCATCCGGGCCGCCACTCGTCACCCCGATCGGGTCACTGCGTTGGTCCTAACCGCGAGCTTTGCTTACCCTAATCCACGTTTTCTGCTGGCGGTTCGTCTGTGGCGCGAGCTGCTCCACAGGAACGAGCTGGAGCGTATGGCAGGTTTTCTTTCGCTCATCGGTATCAGCGCTTCCGTCGCGGACGCCCTAGGCCAGGACGACCTCGACGCGATTATCGACACCACAGTGGCTACACTTCCACCTGGAACCTTAGAGCATCTCGATCTGCTCATCGACCACGTCGACGTACGGGCTGATCTATCAGGGATTACAGTGCCGACCCTGATAATCTCCACTACGCTCGATCAACTCGTGACTCCCTATCACCACAGGCAACTGGCAAATGCTATCCCGGGGGCACGCTATGCGGAGATCTCGACGGGGCATTTGCCCTTCATCGAGAAACCTGAACAGTGGAGCACTCTAATTCTCGATTTCCTCCACGAAATTCGTACCTGAGGCCGGCATGGCCAGACTGTCCAATCTGCCGCTGGTGACTCGCTGGCAGAGTTACCGGGACATGCGTTGGTTGTTCACAGGCGCCCCGGCGAGGCCCTGCTTCTGTCGGTGCGGATGGCATGCGCTGCGGAGGCATGGGCCCGGTGCTACTCGGAGGATTGACCACAGCGGCCCTAATTGGGCGTGCTCGGTAAGCTCGGCGCGGAGCCCACGAGGTCTTTTGCGAGCCAGAGATGTCCGGTCAGCGCCGCACTAGCCTGGTCAGGCCTCTCGGGCCATCGTGGCTTCGAGTTCTTCACGTTGTCGGTGGCGACGTCACGATTGTCCGATGATTCGCCATCGGTGGTAGAGGTTCAGCCAGTTCCCACAGCGTCTGCGCGACGACCCGTCGCGATTCCCGGGCGATGTGCATATTCGATCGGGCATTGCAGTGTGGGAAATCGAACTAACCACGTAATATGATGAAGTCTGTCGGGTACCGAATGGAAATCAATATGGCTCGATATAATGGCCTACCTGCGCCAGTCGACTAGGCGCTTGACAAACCGCTCGCGCTCTGATGTGGCAGCGTTTCGCGGCCTAGTGAATAGTTGTGAGATTTCAAGTAGTATGTGGACTTTTGCGAAATTGTATATATGAGTATTTGGTGGCGGATCTTCCGGCCGATTATTGAGAAGGAACATGATTTATGCGTATAGCGAATGTCAACGGACGATTGGCAATCGATGATCAGTCAATCTGGATCGATGTGGAGCATGCAAGCGGTGGTCGGTTTCTTGCCGATCCGCAGGCGGTATTCGAGCGATGGGAAGAGTTTGCCGATTGGGGTCGCGATCGTTCCAGCGGGCTTGAGGCTCCCCGGGCTGATCAAGTGTTAGGGCCGCCTGTGCCGTCACCGAGACAAGTTTTTGCAATCGGACTCAACTATCGTGCGCATGCGCTCGAGTCGGGATTCGAGCTCCCAGCTTCACCTCCCGTTTTTACAAAATTTCCCAGCTGCATTACGGGCCCGACCGGTAAGATAAACCTTCCTGAGGGCTCGGTGGATTGGGAAGTAGAGCTGGTAGTAGTGATTGGGCGGATCGCCCATCGTGTCCCCGAAAGTCGCGCGTGGGGGCATGTGGCGGGCCTGACGGTCGGTCAAGACCTGTCCGAACGTCAGCTGCAGCACGCTGGTCAGGCGCCCCAATTCAGTTTGGGTAAGTCCTTCCCTGGCTTTGGGCCGATTGGACCGTGGCTTGTGACTCCGGACGAGGTGGAGGATCCGGATGATCTGCCGTTGACGTCGGTCCTGAACGGTGAAGAAGTGCAGAAGGGTCGGACGTCTGACATGATATTCTCGGTACCCGATCTCATCGCTCGGTTGTCAGCGGTTGCCACTCTGTATCCGGGAGACGTAATCTTCACGGGAACGCCCGCGGGCGTCGGTGCGGGACGCCGCCCACCACGTTTTCTGTCCGCGGGAGACGTGCTGGTCAGTGCGATTGAGGGAATTGGGCACCTGAAGCACTCTTTCGACGCCGATTGATTAAGGGATATATTATGGCTTTGCACAGATTGGAATCAATTACGGTCGGTGTGCCCAATACAGCCGAGACCGCCCAATTCTATAGAGAATTCGGCCTGACTGCCGTCAGACCGAGTTTTTTGGCAACTATCGATGGCGGTGAGCAATTGCAGATTGTTGCTCACCCAACTAGGCGGTTATTGAGTATGACCATAGCTGCTGACGACATCGACGATCTTTACCGTATTGCTCAGCGGATGAAGCGTTTGTCTAATCCGTTTGCGATGCTGTCCGACCGTTTGGTCGCTACTGACCCCGTAACCGGAATCGAAGTGTCGGTGCAATTGAGACCTCGGCGAACTCTGCCGGTTGCGGCCGCGCCGGTGTATAACGGGCCTGGGCGGGCGGAACGCCGGGAGCGCCGAGCGGCTGGAGTGCTGCGCACTGGCCGGGTTCAGCCAAGGAAACTCGGCCATGTCGTTGTTGGATCTACCGACCAGGATGCGAGCACGCGGTTCTTCGTCGACGGTATCGGTTTCAAGATCAGCGACCGCGTTCCGAATATGGCGTCATTCTTACGCTGCTCGGCCGACCACCATAACTTGCTGATTCAGCAGGCTCCCGTGAACTTTTTGCACCATACCGCATGGGAGGTCGATGACGTTGACGAAGTCGGCCGCGGCGCGACAGCCATGCTAGAGGACCATCCCGAACGGCATGTATGGGGACTAGGTCGCCATCACATTGGATCGAATTTTTTCTGGTATTTGAGGGACCCGGCTGGGAACTTCAGCGAATACTACAGCGATCTCGATTGCATAATAGACGATCAGCTGTGGAGCCCGGAGACTTTCGAAGGTGCTCGAGGACTGTTCAACTGGGGGCCGCCGCCACCACCGTCCTTCCTTCGACCAGACGATCTAGCTGGGCTGATGGCTGGCGCTAACGATCTGGGGTGAGCTAAAGAGGACGTGTTACGTGGGTGTAATTCGTTGTCCGGCATGATGTGACCCGTGGTCGACAGGCTTGCTCAACGATGGGTTCCAGATACGTTGTGGGGCATCATGAAACCGTTGCTCTCCTAGTTCACGCCCAGGCCGCAGGGGTTGCGGGACCGCTCCCGTTGACGAACGTGCGGTGTTGCCGCTGTGATGTTCGTGTTGACCGGCAGTTGCGCGTGGCGGCATCTGCCGCCGTCGTTCGGGGTCAGCGTTCCGACTGCGCATCGCCGGTTCATGGTGTGGGCTGATTCCGGGGTGTTCGATGCTCTGCATCGGGAGATCCTCGACCGGCTCGGAGCCTCCGGCGAACTCGATTGGAGCGCGGCGATCCTGGACGCGGCGAGCGTGCGGGCGAAAAAGGGGCTCACTGGACGGCCGCAGCCCGATCGGTCGCGGCAAGAAAGGATCGAAGATTCACGTCATCTCCGATGCGAATGGGATACCTCTGGTCACCGGCATTTCCGCTGGGAAAACCCACGCTTCGGTGAAGCTGGCGCAGATGGTCGAGTCGATCCCACGGGTGCACTCGAGGCGATGCCCTTGCCATGGCGAACCCACCGAACTGCGGGCCGACAAGGGCTACGACGTCGACATTCACCGCTGCTGGCCGCGGGCGTGCTGGATCATTCCCCGCATCGCTCGTCGTGGGGTCGAGGATCTCACGAGGTCGGGTCGTCATCGGTGGAAGATCGAGCGCACCATTGCGTGGTTGATCGGATACCGGCGATTGACAATCCGCTGCGAATGCCATCGCCGTCTCTTCGTAGCATTTCTACAACTCGCCGCAGCGCTCACCGGGCTACAAGAAACTATCCACCTAAGACATCCTCTGCTACTTCAGCTCTACTTGGTTATGTTGTGCGGTAAGGGCGTTCGTCGTGTCGCTCGGTGAGGACCTGGCTGTGCGAGTAGCCGGGCTGGATGATTTGTTGGGCTGGTTGTGGGGCGTTTCTATCGTGCGGAGCCGCGGTGTGGGCGCGGATGTATGTGCGGGGACTGTTGGCGCCGTTGGCGGGGAAGAATGGCTGGACGCTTGCCGAGGCGGCTGGTGGTCTGACGCCGGATGGGATGTTGCGACTGTTGAACAAGGCTGCGCGGGAAGCGGATAGGGTGCTTGATGACGTGTGCTCCTATGCGGTCGAACATCTCGGTGATCTCGGTGGTGTGTTGATCGTCGATGAAATCGGGTTTCTCAGAAAGGTAATCAAATCTGCTGGGATGCAACGTCAATACTCGGTTACGGAAGGGCGGATCGAGAAACGCAGCTGGGTGTCTTCTGTGCCTACGCCACCGGCAAAGGCCGCACATTGATCGACCGGTAGCTGTGTTTGCCCAAGTCGTGGACCGAAGACCTCGACCGCTGCCGGGAGGCGAACATTCCCGATGGCGTGGAATTCGCCACCATGGCCTTTGGCGCAGCTGTGGGTGCGGTGGCCTGCTCGCCTCGGTTGACGGTATGCGGTTCGTGGTACCGCCCCGCGCGACCTATGCGTGCCCGAACCCGCAGTGCCTCGGCCGCAAAAGGGGCATCACCTGGCTGAATATGCTCAGCGATCAGTCCGCCGGCCTGACGGCCAAGGCGATGTTCGCACGCCACGCGACTCGTTGAACTTCATCGATGTCGTGCAGCTCCCTCAGGGCGGGAGAAGCCCGAAGCCACCACTGATACCGGCTCGTACTCCGACATCCTGTGCGGTCTGGTGCATCTCATCGATGAGAAATATCGGCCACAGCTGGCGAACCTGCCCGATCGGCGGTTGTGGCGGGTCGACTCGACCGCCGACTGCGGTCCGCGCAACCAGGCCGCGCGGGGACGCATCGATACCGGAAAGAGCGCCGCGCACTGGGAGGACATGCGCTGGATCGAGGTGTCGATCCATGCGTGCGAGGCCTCACCCAGACGTTCACCCGCATGATCTCCCGGGACGGGAGCCCCACCGGCCGGTCCGGGCGATCGCGCACTACTGGCGGATCTTCAAGACCCGTGCATTCTGCGCCTGGCCGACGCCGATCCGAATCGGCGAGAATGCTAGCCCCAGACCAATTTCATCGAGCGCCGCCACGACCTGGGGCGGCGAATCTACCGCGGGAAGAAGGAAGCGGTGATCCGCCGCACTTACCACGAGGGCATGGAAGATCAGCTCTCTAGTTGAATCAGTGAATTCCTGCGTCGTTTATCGGCGAACGGTCAGCAGCCGCAGCAGCCAGCGTGCCTGATCGACCGTAGCGTCGGCGGCCTGTTCGGTCATTCCATGCCGTCGCGGTGAGGCGGGGGCTGCTGCACGGATAGGTGACATCGATCTGGCTTGCCGAGAGGTGAGCCTGGAAGGATGTCATCGTGCCCAAGCCCTACCCGCAGGAGTTCCGTGACGATGTGGTCCGGGTCGCCCGAAACCGTGAAGAAGGAGTGACTCTCGACCAGGTCGCCGCCGATTTCGGGATCCACCCGATGACCTTGACGAAGTGGATGCGTCGAGCTGATATCGACGAGGGCAACAAGCCCGGAACGACCAGAAGCGAGTCCGATGAGCTGCGGGAATTGCGGCGCCGCAACCGTTTGCTCGAGCAGGAGAACGAAGTGCTGCGCCGGGCTGCGGCGTATCTGTCGCAGGCCAATCTCCCGGGAAAAGATTCTACCCGCTCGTGAGCGAGCTCGCCGCCGACGGGATCCCCGTCGCGGTCACCTGCCGGGTACTGAACCTTGCTCGCCAACCCTATTACCGGTGGCTGGCCGCGCCGGTCACCGAGACCGAACTCACCGAGGCCTATCGCGCGAACGCCCTGTTCGACGCCCACCGCGACGACCCGGAGTTCGGCTACCGGTTCCTGGCCGACGAAGCCGATGCCGCTGGTGAACCGATGGCCGGGCGCACCGCCTGGCGGATCTGCTCGGCCAATCGCTTGGAGTGCGTTCGGCAAACGCCGGCGCGGCAAGAACGGCCGACCGGGCCCGCCGGTGCACGACGACCTCGTGAAACGAGACTTCACCGCGCATGCACGAAACCACTTGTGGCTCAGCGATATCACCGAACATCACACCGGTGAAGGCAAGCTCTACCTCTGCGCGGTCAAGGACGTGTTCTCCGGCCGGATCGTGGGCTACTCGATCGACTCGCGCATGAAGTCGAGGCTCGCGGTCGCGGCATTGAACAACGCGGTAGCCCGCCGCGGCGAGGTCGCCGGCTGCATTCTGCACACCGACCGCGGTTCTCAATTTCGATCCCGACGTTTCGTTCACGCCTTGAACCGGCACCGGATGGCCGGCTCGATGGGCCGGGTCGGTGCGGCCGGGGACAACGCGGCCATGGAGAGCTTCTTCAGCCTGCTGCAACGCAATGTTTTGGACCGACAGCGGTGGCACACCCGCGAACAGTTGCGGATCGCGATCGTGACCTGGATCGAACGCACCTACCACCGCCGTCGCCGCCAAACCCGGCTCGGCCGGTTGACCCCGGTCGAATACGAAGCGATCATGACCCCAGCAGCAGCCGGTCAGGCTGCCTAACTACTGTCACCTGATCGTGCAGCAGCCCCGCGGTTGTCATGCAGAACTACCTTTCGTCGTCGGCGGGCGGCGGTGCAACTGGTCATAGGCAGCGACCGACCACAGTCGACCTCGACCGGACGCTCGATCAGCTACGCGATCAGGGCTGTCCGGTGTTCGACGCCGACGCCGACGCCGCACGGTTATCGCGTTCATCCACAGCCCCATCGGCTTTGACGACCACTGCACGGTTCCCATTTCGATGCCCTTCCCGCGCTACGGCAGGAAGTTTCCCGAGTGGTCGAACATCTGCCATAAGACCTTAACGCTCGACAGATGCCCCTCGACCCCCGGTTCAAGCTGTTGCCCAGGCTCGGCGCGGTCGCTGCCGGTCTGATGCCGAAGCAAATCTTGTCGGGCACTCGCGCGTACTTGACCAGGCCCATACCGAGGTATGTCCCGACAACTTCATCAGCATCGGAGGGGACGCGTCTTGCGGTCGATGTGGAACAGCCGCCAAAGTGGGCGCCTGGCCAGCACCCGGGGTAATAACCGTGCAGTACCGGTCTGCCACCAGATAGTACAGTCCGGCCTGGGCGGACATTGATGATCGCTGCCGCTTTCTACGAAGCGGGCCGCTGGCGATGCGGAAGTGGGCAGAACACGCAGTAGATGCTGAAAGCGTTGCGTTCGAAAGGCGGCTGAGTCCGGCTACGGTGACGATCGGGGGAGATGGCGAACTGTTCGCTTACCGGCTTGCGTCCGCCTCGAGTGGGAGGATGGCTGCAAAAGTCTCGAATGCACGGGCTATACGTTCATTGTCGCCAGTGGTCAGCAGGTCGAGCAGGAGGCCACGGCAGGTGGCGATCGCCAAGGTGGCCTTAGTAGTCGCGGTGTCATGGTCGTAGTTGTCTTCGAACGTTGCGGTCAGGATCCGCAGCCAATCGTTCACGATATGTGCCAAGAAGGGCTGGTAGATCTGCGGCTGCTGGAGTGCATTTCCGTAGATCTCGAACAACAGTCGGTACAAGGGGGCGTGTTGTGAGTCGGATAGCCAGGCCCAGGCGCGCTCGATGATGCCATAAGGGTCCCCGTCGGTCGTGTCCTGGATGTCGACGGCTTGCAACATTCGCTCGCGGACCTCGCTGATGATCGCCGCGAGGAGTTGATCCCGACTGCCGAAGTGATGAACGAGAGTGGTGGTTGTGACGCCCAGGTTGCGGGCCAGCGGCCTGAGTGACAGGTCAGAGAGGCCGTGGGCGATAACGTAGTCGCCCGCGGCCTGGAGGAGCCGTGCTCGCCGCTCGTGATCTACCGGACGTGCCATGATGCACCTTCCCATTCCTTGAACAGTTGTGCTAGCCTAGCACTGCAGTTGTTAGAACGACTGTTCAATGAACTTTCCGCCTTGCGCAGCGATCGCGAGGCTCGTCGGCCTTGCTGTGTCGACGACGAGTGAAAGAGAGTCCTCTCGATGGAGCTTGATATGCGGACCGCCCTGATCGGGGCGGGGGCCGTCCTTCCGATTGTGAAATACCTGCGCGACGAGCCGGGGGTGATGGGGTCAGGGGTTCGGCAAGACGCACCGGGGTCACTGATCCGTCTACGCCACGGAGTCACGCACTACGAACTTGCTGGGCCTGCCGAAGGAGAACCGGTTCTATTCCTCTCTGGAGCCACGTTGCCGCTGTGGATTTGGGACGGTCTTTTCGAAAAAGTCGCGAGTGCGGGCGCCCGAGCGATCCGGTATGACCGTTACGGTATGGGCTTCAGCGACCGCCCGGATATCGACTACGACTACGACTTGTTCGAAGCTCAAATTCTCGATTTGCTCGATCATCTCGGTATCAAACGTCCAGTAACAGTCGTAGCGCTGGCGTTCGGAGGCCCTATCGCCGCTGAGTTTGCGGTACGTAACTCGCAACGAGTTGCAAGGGTTTGCATGATTGCACCGGATGGATTCGGCGTTCCGCTGAATCTCGGCCTCAGGATCGCAATGCTTCCGGTGATCGGTGAGCCTTTCTTCAAGATCATTGGAGACCGGGCCCTGCTGGCGCGCGTACCGGGATATTCTCAGGACCGCCGTGTCGTCACGCAAATAGAAGCTAGATTCAGGCCCGAACTTCGATACAAAGGATTCAAGCGGGCGCTGTTGTCGGCGCTTCGACATGTTCCGATCCACGGCGCTGAGTATTTGTACAGGTACCTCAATACGTGTGGGATTCCTCTCCAAATCCTGTGGGGCGACAACGATCGAGTTACGCCACCGCCGAGCCAGGATGTCGTGAACGAAGTCTTCTCAAATGCCGATGTCCGTTTCTTTGATGGGGTAGGTCACCTGCCGCATTTTGAACGACTAGACGAAACGGTAGACGCGCTGGCCGAATTCATGTCGAGTAGCGCCGAGTAGTGAGGCATTCAATGTCAATTTCGGCCAACATCCTTAAGCGCAGGGTTTGTGATGATGTCGATCGCATTGCAACCACGCTGGTGGACCTGAGTCATCGGATCCACTCCAACCCCGAACTCGCGTTCCGTGAACACCGCGCCAGCGCTTGGATCGCGGATCTACTGAGGGCCGAGGGTATTGCCGTCGAACAGCCGGCCTTCGGGATCGATACCGCGTTCTGTACCGAGTTCGGTCCGTCAGGGGGCCCAAAAGTCGCAGTTGTCTCCGAATATGATGCCCTGCCAGACATCGGTCATGGATGTGGGCACAACATCATTGCCGCGATCGGTCTTGGTGCAGCGCTAGCGCTACACGGCTTAGGTAACGATCTACCTGGCGCAGTGCGGTATCTGGGTACTCCTGCAGAAGAACGCGGATGCGGTAAGGAAGCCATGGCTCTCGCCGGCGCGTGGGACGGAGTCGACGCGGCAATGATGCTTCATCCGGCAAACGTCGATATGAAGGCTGTGCGCACCCAGTATCTCGCCGACGCTACCGTTGTGTTCCGAGGACATACTGCTCATGCGGCATTGGCGGCCGACGCTGTTCGTAGTTCTTTGGATGCAGTGGTACTGGCCTACCAGGCGATAGCCCAGCTGCAAGCGCATATGAAACCCTCTGAACGCGTCACCGGCGTGATCACAGAGGGCGGCGCTGTGCCCAATGTACTACCAGATGCGGCATCTTCTGCCTACTATGTGCGTGCTGCCTCTACTGCGGATCTTGCGGTTCTGAAGAGGCGTGTCGAGGCCTGCCTGCAGGCAGCGGCTGCGGCTACCGGCTGCGAACTCGAACTTTCCTGGGGGGAATTCGAATATCGCGACATGAGGATCAATGAGCCTCTCGCTGACACCTATCAGCGGAATGCCGAGACCTTCGGTCGCGTATTTACCCCGTACGAGAACTATCCAATCGGCGGTTCCGACATGTCTAATGTCAGTCACCGGGTTCCGGTTTTGCACGGCATCATCGCTTCGACTGATGAACATGTCCAGTTGCACACCCGAGCTTTCACTGCGACTGCGGTTGGCGATACCGCCACCCGCGCTGTCATCGAAGGCTCGAAAGCGTTGGCCATGACCGCCATAGATTTTCTCACTGACAAGGGCCTGAGGGAGAGTGTCTACGGCGCTTTCGCAGGGCAGCGCGGCCGGATCGAGGCACCGTTGTAGACAGGTTGAAACCTTCCTCTGAGTGGATGCGTTTCAACTCTGCGCCGGTGACGCAATGTCTGCGACCACAACCGTGCCCGGTGTCGTTGGTAGTCATATTGTCGATACCAGGCGTTGAGGTCTTCTCTCCTGTTGATCTACTTGGTCAACGTCACGTCGCCGGATTGTGTCCGAACTTGATCTGGATCGGATCTCTGTTGGATCGGTGAGGCGGGTCCGAGTTCTCCCCAAGGCCTAGGGAATCGATCCGATACACCACATTCGATCCAACGCAGAGAGGCCGCTGGTCGTCGTAACCTGAAGGGGCCGCCTGGGTCGGCGGACTGATGGCAAGCAGGTAGCGGTCTCTCGGGGGCGATCTCGGCGACGACGGGCATGCCGGTCGTCTCGGCGACGCCGGGCATGCCGGTCGGCGTTGATAGGTTAAACGGAGGAGCCGCCGACCTTGCTGAGATAGCATTCAGCCAGTTGCTTGATGCCAGCCATCACGGGATAGTATTCCCACAGCGTGGAAATCTCGCGTTTCTGTCGGCGGCAAGATGTACCTCACCTGGGAGAATAATATGGGGCGCTGATAGGCATTTAGCGTTGAAGAACATCTCAAATTGAGTAGATGCCAAGTCTTCACCAGCACGGGGCCGGCTGAGAATGCGTTGGCGGCTGAACCATGTGCGGGTGCTCTGTGGATAACAGCCTATTATCTGCGGCATGGCCCATTGCGACCGGTTGGAACCGATGGGAGGCCGCGCATGAAGCGGCCGTGTTGACCACGGCAAGAAGGGAAGCGGCGTGATGGCGAAGGTGCCAGTCGGTCTAGGGACGGATATTGCAGGGCAGGTGGCTCTGGTCACCGGGGGCTCGACTGGGCTCGGCCGAGCTATCGCGCTGGGCCTGGCATCCGCTGGTTGCACGACGATTGTGGCCAATAGGCGGCCGGAGGCGTGCTTGGAGGCGGCCGCCCAGATCTCTGCCCAGACGGGCCACGCTGCGGTGGGTCTTTCCTGCGACGTGACCGATGAGGACGCGGTACACGACCTCGTCGAGAAGGTCGTCACCGAATACGGCCGTTTGGATGTTCTGGTGACCAGCGCGGGGGTCCAGGCCCGAGGCGAACTGGGGGCGCTCGATGCTGTCACGTTACGTCGCTGCCTGGATGTCAATGTCGTCGGAACCTTTCTCGCCTGCCAGGCGGCTGTACCAGTGATGCGCGGTGCCGGGTACGGTCGCATCGTCACCCTGGCTAGTGCTCTCGGTCTTGTCGGTGCCGCAGGCCGGGCTGGCTACGCCGCCAGTAAGGGTGCGGTCGTGCAACTCACCCGCAGCCTTGGCACCGAACTTGCCGGCACCGGCGTCTGTGTCAACGCTCTGGCCCCAGGTCCCTTTCGCACGCCATTGAACGACGGCATCGATGATGACCCGCAAGTAAGGGACTTTCTCGACCATCAGGTCCCGATGGGGCGCTGGGCCGACCCTGAGGAACTGGTCGGGGCGGCAGTTCTGTTGTCCAGCCCAGCGGCCTCCTACATCACAGGTGCCGTAATTCCGGTCGATGGTGGCTGGACTGCCCACTGACGGACGAGCCCACAGCTACCCCGGACTCCAGGCGAGGGTGATTCGGCGATGGCCGAGCTGAGCCGCCGCACGGTAAGGGCGAATGCGAGCCCAGCGAAGACGCACTCGGCCGCCCCCCGCGGCGGGTGGACTGCAAACTATATCTGGCCTGCGAAGATGCCAAGGGTGCTACGCCAGAGCCGAGTAATGATCAGGCCGCGATCTGCCCACTACCCAACACTTCGATACAGGCCTTATGAAAAGAAGGGGGCTGCTGCACGGATAGGTGACCTCGTGACCTGCCCCGTCGGTCGGGTTCCAGTTCGGGTTGCTAACTGACAGCCTTACCGAAAGGCTGCTCCACGCGCCACGTGCTTACCCCACCGAGTTCCGGACCCGAGCCATCGCTTTGGGTCCGGGCAGGCAAACCCGCCAAGCAGACCGCAGTCGAACTGGGTATC
>NZ_JBSFDZ010000052.1:0-30983 GCF_053594175.1 Nocardia sp. NPDC001965 | reverse complement strand
CCTGGTCGGGGCCCGCCCCGGTTCTGGAGCGACGGAGCGGGGGAGCGAAGCGGAGGAGCGCAGGAGTGAAGAACCGGGGTCACGAGGGCCCCGACAGCCCCGCCGAAGGCGGGGCCATCAACACAGCCCCGACCCCGCGGCGCCGGAGGCGACGCCAAAATTACTGCACGACGGCGATCAGGTCGCCTTGTTGGAGGACCTGGCCGGGGGTGACGGCGATCGAGGCTACTTCGCCGCCGACCTCGGTGATCACCGGGATCTCCATTTTCATCGATTCGAGCAGCACCAGGGTTTGGTCGACGGCGACCTGCTCGCCGATCTCGACTTCGACGGTGAGCACCGTGGACACCATTTCCGCCCGCACTTCTTCCGCCATGACACCCCGTTCGCTAGGTTCGTTCCGGTCTCGGGGCCGGTGCCCGCTGTACCGCCGTCGGTACAGCCAATCACACGTGGAACAATGGCGGGGATCAACATGTACTCCCCGCAGTCGCGGGATATGTCCCAGGAGGAGCTACCTATGGGTAAGCGTGGCCGCAAGAAGCGCAGCCGTAAGGGAAACGCCGCGAATCACGGCAAACGTCCCAACGCCTGAGCCGACCGGCTGAGGCCCGGCACAGACCATGAACGGCCCGCACTTCATCGAAGTGCGGGCCGTTCGGCGTTCGTGTGCGGGTCGGCTGTGGTCAGGCCCGGCCCGGGTCGGCCGGGAGGTCGCCCGGCCGGAAGGTGATCGATCGGCGGATTTCGACGGTGAGCCGTTCGCGTAGCGATTCGGGGGCCCGGTCACCGCCGCATTTGCGGTGCAGCATGCTTTTGATCTTCTCTTCGATGCCGTAGGCCTCGATACACGGCGCGCAGTGGTCCATATGGTGCTGGAGCCGTTCGCGGGTGTTGTCGTCGCATTCGCCGTCGAGCATGAGCCAGACGTCGGCCAGTACCGCCGTGCAGTCGAGCTCCATATCGGGATCGTGCTCGGTGCTCACTGCTTGACCTCCTGGCGCACCGCCGCGGCGGTATCGGCATCGCCGGGCTCGGATGCGGTGCGGTTGAACCCTCGTTCGCGCGCCACATCGGCGAGCAAACCCTTCAGTTGTTTCCGGCCGCGGTGCAACCGGGACATCACCGTACCTATCGGGGTGCCCATGATGTCGGCGATTTCCTTGTACGGGAACCCTTCGACGTCGGCGTAGTACACGGCCATCCGGAATTCCTCGGGCAGTTGCACGAGGGCGGCCTTGATGTCGTCGTCGGGGAGCGCGTCGAGGGCCTCGACTTCGGCCGAGCGCAGTCCGGTGGAGCTGTGCTCGGCGGTGGCCGCGAGCTGCCAATCGGTGATCTCGTCGGTCGGGTACTGGGCCGGCTGGCGTTGTTTCTTGCGATACGAGTTGATGTAGGTGTTGGTGAGGATCCGGTAGAGCCAGGCCCGCAGGTTGGTGCCTTCTTTGAAGGATTTGAAACCGGCATAGGCCTTGACGTAGGTCTCCTGGACCAGGTCTTCGGCGTCGGCGGGGTTACGCGTCATCCGCAGGGCGGCGCCGTAGAGCTGGTCCAGCATGGGTAGCGCATCCCGCTCGAACCGCTGGATGAGTTCGGCGTCGGTCTCCGGCTGCCCGGCAGGCCGCGCGTCGGCGCCGGTATCGGTCGCCACGTCGTCCTCGCTCGTCACACGTGTCCCTTCGATCGGCTTACCAGCCAAATCTACCGGGAAGGTGTATCGCGGGAAGAACCGCGTGCGCGCCGGAGCCGGATCGTGGTGGACCGGGCGTGGTTCGACGAGAACGGGCACCGTCACTCCTTCACTCTTGCGCGGGTCCGCACCGGCGGAACTCCTGGTCCGCTCGATGCGCTGTTTCTGCCGCGTACAACTCACCGAGGTCGCGAAGTGTTCCCCGACCACGGGAAAGACACCTCACAGGCCGGTCGGCCGCCGGGTGGACGGTAGGGTCCGGCCCATGGCAGCAGCCGCCACTCCGGCGATCCGGGCATTGGTCACCGCCGGTGCCGCGCATACCGTGCACAGCTACGAGCACGACCCGCGAGCGAGCACCTTCGGGGGCGAGGCGGCCGATGTACTGGGTGCCCGGCTCGGCACGGAGGCACGGCAGATCTTCAAGACGCTGATCCTGGAGCTGTCGACCGGTGCCCTGGCGGTCGCGGTACTGCCGGTCCCCGGCACGCTGTCGTTGAAGGCCGCGGCAGCGGCCCTCGGCGTGCCCAAGGCGGCCATGGCCGATCGCACCCGCGCCGAGCGCGGTACCGGCTATGTTCTCGGCGGTATCTCCCCGCTGGGGCAACGTAAGAAGCACGCGACCGTGGTGGACGCGTCGGCGCTGGATTGGGACCGGGTGTTCTGTAGTGCCGGGCGCCGGGGTCTGGAGATCGAACTGGCTCCCGCCGATCTGATCCGGCTGACCGGCGCGGTCACCGCCCCGGTCACCGCCTAGCTGCGCCGAATATCGCCCGAATCGGGCGCCGTGCCGCGCGCCGGGCGGTAATTCACCAGGTCAGGCGGTCTCGTATGCGTTACTTGGTACGACCGATCGTCGACTTCGAGGATGTGATGCGATATGTCCCCGCGCAAGTCCGTGCGTTCTGCGTTCTTCGCTGTATCCGCCGCCGTGGCCCTGAGCGTCGGCCCGGCGCTGCTCGCGGTGCCGTCGGCGGTGGCGGCACCGGGTGAGTTCCCGCTCGACGGCCAGGGCGGCTCCGAGAAGAAGCCGGAGGCCCGCACCGAGGACAACGATCCCGGCAAACGTGCCGAGAACGCCGGCGGCGGAATGGTGTCCGAGGTCATCGATCTGAGTGCCGATCTGCTGAAATGTGGTCTGAGTATCGCGACTCCGGCCATCAAATGCCCGCTGGGCGAATAGGCGTCTCGCGGCGGATACCCGGGGCTTCGGGTCGCCCCGGGCACTGCTGCTTCACAGCAGCGTGATCTGTTCCGCGGTGTCGGTGGCCGGCGCCAGTAGTTCGGGGCCGTTGTTCTTCACGCTGTTCACCAGGGTCGACACCGGGCGGGCCGCGATCTCGGCCACCAGCGCCTCGGTCGGCGGTCCGAGGAGTTCGGCGGGCGCCGGATGGTCGGGGTCGAGCCAGGCTTCCCAGTGTTCGCGGGGCATGGGCAGCGGCATCCGATCGTGGATACGGGTGAGATCGCCTATCGCGTCCGTGGTGAGGATGGTGCACGACAGCAGCGGTTCGGGGTCGTCGAGCGAACGGTCCCGCCAGACCGACCAGAGTCCCGCCATGTACAGCCGCTCACCGTCCGGCCGCGACATGAAGTAGGGGTGTTTGACGACCCTGGGTTTCTTTCCTTTGCCGGGCCCGGCCGGATCCGGCTCGACCAGCCATTCGTACCAGCCGTCCATCGGCACCAGGCAGCGCCGGTATTTGACCGCGTCCCGGAAGGAAGGGAGCGTCGCCGCGCTGTCCGCGCGCGCGTTGAACAGCGGTTTTCCCTTCACCGGGATACCCGGTTCGGCGGCTTTCGTCCAATGCGGGATCAGGCCCCAGCGCATTCGCCGGATCCGGCGGCTCGGGGTGTCGGCGGGGTGTTCGTGGGTATGCCGGTCGACGACGGTGACGATCTGCGTCGTCGGGGCGACGTTGTAGTTCGCCCCCGGTGGCCGGTCGCCGGAAGTGGTCGTGGCATCGGCCGCGTCGTCACCGGCCGGGACCGTGCCGCCACCGCGCGCCCGGGCAGTCTCGGTCTCGTCGATGGCGTCCAGCTCGACCGCGAGCCGTCCGGGATCCGTCGTCGTCGCATACCGTCCGCACATATTCCGATACTCGCACCGAATACCGACAGATCGAGACAATCAGGGGCCGGTCCGCGACAATGATCCCAGTACTTGGTGACGTGTTGAGAGTTATGTCTTAGCATTCTCTCACAGGGACGTGGCGGTCACAGGCTGCCCGTTCACGCGCGCAGCCAGATGCCCTACTTCCAGAGGAGAACCTGTGACAACCACCGAAAACGCTACCGAGAAAGTGTCGGTGCTCACCTCGGTCGATCCGGCCACAGGAGCAACCCTGGCCACATACCCGGTCGCCGACGAGCAGGCGGTCGCCGCGGCTGTCGCGAAGGCGCGGGCCGCCGCTCCCGTCTGGGAAGACCTGGGCTTCGACGGTCGCAAGAAGGCACTGCTGCGCTGGTCCAGCCGGCTGGTGGCCAAATCCGACGAATTCTGCGCGCTCATCCACGCCGAGAACGGCAAACCGCTCGACGACGCCTTCCTGGAACTGATGCTGGCCCTGGAGCACATCGCCTGGGCGGCCAAGCACGCCAAGAAGGTCCTCTCCCCGCAGAAGATTCCGGCGGGCCCGCTGATGGCGAACTTCTCGGCCCGGATCGAGTACCGGCCGCTCGGCGTCATCGGCGTCATCGGCCCGTGGAACTACCCCGTCTACACCCCTAACGGATCGCTGGCCTACGCGCTGGCCGCCGGCAACACCGTCGTGTTCAAGCCGTCGGAGTTCTCCACCGGTATCGGCAATTTCCTCGCCGAGGCATTCTCCGAGGCCAATCCCGAACTGCCCGAGGGCGTATTCGTCGCGATCAACGGGTTCGGTGCCACCGGCGCGGCCCTGGTGAAATCCGGCGTGGACAAGGTCGCCTTCACCGGTTCGGCCGCCACCGGTCGCAAGATCATGGCCTCGGCCGCCGACAACCTCACCCCGGTGCTGCTGGAATGCGGCGGTAAAGACCCCGTGATCGTGGCCGCGGACGCGGATGTGAAGGCCGCCGCCGACGCCATCGCCTGGGGCGCGACCTCGAACAGCGGCCAGACCTGCGCCGGCGTCGAACGCGTGTACGTGGACAAATCGGTCAAGGAGGAGTTCCTCGCCGAGCTGACCCGGATCCTGAAGGATGTGAAACCGGGTTCGGACAAGAACGCCGCATACGGTCCGATGACCATGCCCAGCCAGATCGATATCGTCAAGAAGCATATCGACGCTGCCCTGGCCAGCGGTGGCAAAGCCCTGCTCGGCGGCCCCGAATCGATCAAGGGCCCCTACATCGAACCTGTCGTACTGGTCGACGTGGACGAGGATTCGGCGGCGGTCAAGGAGGAGACCTTCGGCCCGACCGTCACGGTCACCACCGTGGACAGCATCGACGAAGCCGTGGACCTGGCCAACAACACCACGTTCGGTCTCGCCTCGGCGGTGTACTCGAAGAAACAGGGACTCGAGATCGCCCGTCGACTCAAGGTCGGCGCGACCTCGGTGAACTCGGTACTCGGCTTCGCCGCCATCCCGGGCCTGCCCTTCGGCGGCAGCGCCGATTCCGGTATCGGCCGTATCCACGGCGAGCCGGGTATGCGCGAATTCGTCCGGCCGCATTCGATCGCGGTGCAGCGCTTCACGATTCCCGGAATGGCGTTGCAGAGCTACCGCCGCACCCAGGCGAACATGAAGATGCTGCGCCGGATGGTTCCGCTGCTGCACGGCCGGAACAAGTAGTCCGAGCGGCACGGATGCGGACGCGATCGGTGGTGCTCGACGACACACTTACGAGCACCACCGACGCGTATCTCACCTGGATGCGCCAAGATGGTCGAGTGAGTTTCTGGCCAGCGCCCCATGTCGATGCCCCCGTGCACGCGACCGTCACCCTGCCCGGCTCCAAATCGATCACGAACAGAGCGCTGGTCCTGGCGGCGCTCGCCGACGGCCCGTCCACCATCACCGGCGCCCTGCGCAGTCGTGATACCGGCCTGATGATCGCCGCACTGCGCGCGCTCGGCACCCAGATCATCGGAGATGCCGATACGCTCGCCGTCACCCCGGCGCCGCTGCGGAGCGGCCGGGTGGATTGCGGGCTGGCCGGCACGGTGATGCGCTTCGTGCCCCCGGTCGCGACCCTCGCGGCGGGCGATACCGCTTTCGACGGCGATATCGCTGCCCGGGTCCGCCCGCTACGCACCATCCTGGACGCCCTGCGCGGGCTCGGCGCCGATATCGAAGGGGACGCGCTGCCGTTCACCGTGCGTGGCACCGGCGCCCTGCGCGGCGGCGCCATCACCATCGATGCCTCCGGCTCCTCGCAGTTCGTCTCCGGGCTGCTGTTGTCTGCCGCGCGGTTCGAGGAGGGCATCGTCGTGCGCCATTCCGGTAGCGCGCTGCCCTCGATGCCGCATATCGCCATGACCGTCGAAATGCTGCGCCGCGCCGATGTCGCGGTCGAGGCGCCGGCCGATATCCGGAGCGAACAGACCTGGACCGTCGCCCCCGGCCCCATCCGCGCGGTCGACTGGACCGTCGAACCGGACCTTTCCAATGCCACGCCGTTCCTGGCCGCGGCCGCGGTCACCGGCGGACGGGTCAGCATTCCGCACTGGCCGCGGTTGACCACCCAGGCCGGTGATGTGATCCGGGAGATCCTGGTCCGGATGGGCGCCGAGGCCGGTTTCAGCGACGGCGCGCTCACAGTGACCGGCCCGGATCGGCTCGCCGGTATCGATATCGACCTGCACGATGTGGGCGAACTGACCCCCACGGTCGCGGCGCTCGCGGCGCTGGCGGATTCGGAGTCGCGGTTGCGCGGTATCGCCCACCTGCGCGGTCACGAGACCGATCGGCTCGCTGCCCTGTCCACCGAAATCAACCGGCTCGGCGGGCAGGTGACCGAAACCGAGGACGGTCTGGAGATCGTGCCGGCCCCCCTGCACGGCGGCCGCTGGCACTCCTACGCCGATCATCGGATGGCCACGGCCGGTGCGATTCTCGGCCTCGCCGTCCCCGGTATCGAAATCGAGGATATCGGCACCACCGCCAAGACCCTGCCCGATTTCGTCGCACTGTGGGCATCGATGCTCGATCCGCAGACGGCCGGACCGGGAGCGGCTCACTGAGCCGGCGCGGCCGCACCACCGCCTCTTACGACGAATCCGATGTCCGGGTGCGTCCCGGGCGGAGTTCGCGGCCGCGGACCAAGACCCGCCCCGAGCATCGGGACGCGCAGCCGGCCATGGTCGTCTCGGTGGACCGGGGTCGCTGGGGTTGTGTCCTCGACGGTGATCCCCAGCGGCTACTGGTGGCCATGCGGGCCCGGGAGCTGGGGCGCACCCCCATCGTGGTCGGCGATCAGGTCGATGTGGTCGGCGATATCTCCGGGCGGCCCGATACCCTCGCCCGGATCGTCCGGGTCGCCGAGCGCAGCACGGTGCTGCGGCGCACCGCGGACGATACCGATCCGTTCGAGCGGGTGGTGGTCGGCAATGCCGAGAAGTTGTTCATCGTGGTGGCGCTGGCCGATCCACCACCGCGCACCGGTTTCGTGGAGCGGGCGATGGTTGCCGCCTACGCCGGCGGCCTGGAACCGGTGCTCTGTCTCACCAAACACGATCTGGCCGGGGATTCGGAGTTCGCGGCCGCGTTCGAGGATCTGGATCTGACCATCGTGTACGCGGGGATCGACGATCCGCTGGACGTCACCCTGGACCTGCTGACCGGCCATCTCACCTGCTTTCTCGGCCATTCCGGGGTCGGTAAATCCACGCTGGTCAACCGACTGGTTCCCGACGCAGCACGAGCGGTCGGCGAAGTGTCCGGGGTCGGCAAGGGGAAGCACACCTCCACGCAGTCGGTCGCGCTGCCGCTGCCGGACGGCGGCTGGGTCATCGACACTCCGGGCATCCGGTCGTTCGGCCTGGCTCACATCACACCCGACGATGTGATCGCGGCGTTCACCGATCTGGCCGATGCGATCGAGAATTGTCCACGCGGCTGTACCCATCTGGGTCCGCCGGCCGATCCCGAATGCGCCCTCGACGACCTCCCGGACAAGGCACGGCGGGTAGCGGCGATCCGCATGCTGCTGGTCGCGTTGAATTCCAACGACCAGTGGTGAGCGGGCAGGCCGCGGCCGCCGGGTAGCACGGTGTCCGAGGTCAGCGCTTCGGTTTCTTGGGCGGTAGCGATCGAGCGAAACGGACACCGCGCTCCACCCAGGCCGTGAGGTCGGGATCGGCGGTGACCGCCGAACCGGTCACCCGCAGCCAGCCGGCCAGTTCTCGGCCCTGCATCACCATGGGGGTCACCGATACATCGTCGATCAAGGCGTCGGCTGCCGCGGGTTCCATCCGAACCATGAGCCCGCCCTGCCCGCTGACCGCGACTCCCATGTGACCGCCGAACAGGAAGACGAGTCCGCCGAACATTTTCCGCTCGGAAATATCGGCGCCCGGGCCCACCACGTCCCGGACCCGCTCCGCCAGTTCCTCGTCGTATGCCATGGAGTCAGTGTGCGCGCACGGACCGACAGCCCGTCCCGACCGAGTCGGGCGCACCCCCGGAACCCGGTCAATAAAATCACTTGTTATGCTTCAACCATAACAAGGAGGTGCCCTTGACCACCCGCGACTCGCTCCGGCTCTGCCTACTGGCCGGTCTCCCGCCCATCCTGTCCGCCGTGCCCGGCATCGTCGTGCTGACCGCGGCGGCGAACCGGCTGCCCGACCCGCTGGCCACCCATTTCGGCCCCGACGGCGCGGACGGGTTCACCGGTCGCGTACCGGCCGTGTTCGTGTCCGCCGGACTGGGTATCGGCCTGGCTGTCCTTTTCGCCGCGATCGTGATCGTCAGTTCGCGGACGAACAAGCCGGTCCGCAGGCCGGACACGCCGGTGGACCCGATCCGGCTGCTCATCGGAAGCGCTTGGGGGATCAGCGGATTCCTCGGAGTGCTCATGTCGGCGAGCGCGCTCGCGAACCTCGACGCCACGGATCCCGCCCAAGTCACCCTGTCCGGCTGGGCATTCCCGATCGCCGGGGCCGCCGGGCTGCTCTGCGGGGCGGTGGGCTGGATCGTCGCCCCACCGAGCCCGATAACCGGCGCGGCACCGGAATCGGCCGAACCTCTCGCGCTCGGCCGTACAGAACGAGTGAGCTGGTCGCGGCGGACCACATCACCGTGGATGCTGATGACCGGTGCGGTCACGCTGCTCATGGGAGTGGCGGTCGGATTCGTCGTGCACCCCCTGACCGGGGTGATGCTGGCGGTCACCGGCGCGCTGCTCGCACATCTCGCGCTGGTGCGGGTGACCGTGGACCAGCGCGGGCTCACCGTCGGAATCGGGCCGCTGGGCCGGCCGAGGTGGCGATTGCGGCCCGCGGACATCGCGACGGTCGCCGCGGACGACATCTCCCCCGTCCAGTACGGCGGCTACGGGATCCGGCTGATCCCCGGGTCGACGGCCGTGGTGCTGCGCGGCGGCCCGGGGATCGTGGTGACCCGCCGATCCGGCCGCCGGTTCGTGGTCTCGGTGGACGACGCCGAGACCGGTGCGGGCGTACTCGCCGGTGTCGTCGCGCGGGCGGAGTGATCCGGTGCTGATCCGTGTCGATCCGGCGCGGCCCGAACAGCTGGCCGATCAGATCGCGGCCTGCGTGCGGCGGGCGATCTCCGACGGCGAGGCGCCCGCGGGCTCACGCCTGCCCGGGGCCCGCGAACTCGCGGCGTCCCTGGACGTCAGCATCCATACCGTCCTGGCCGGCTACCAACGATTACGCGACGAAGGTCTGATCGAGCTGCGCCGGGGCCGAGGCGCCACCGTCCGTGCCGGAATACCGGACGGGCGCGCCGCGGTGGTCGATCTCGCCCGCCGGCTCGTCGATGCGGCCCGGCGGATAGACCTCGACGAGGCAGAACTCATCGCACTTCTGCGGGCCGCCGCCCGTTGAGCCTCGTCGCGCCGCGGCCCCGATATCGGGCACCCGGATCGTCCGCGCTGAACGGTGCCGGCGTCACGCCCTGGGATCTGCCCACCACTCGCGAGTTCCCGGTTTAGCTCCCGAGCGTGTCCACGCGGGTTGGCCGACATCGACATCGTGCACCTCTATCCCGGTCCGACCCGGTACGACCGAATTCGTGAGCGGGAGGGTTGTCGGGTCGGCGATCGTCGTCGAGACATCACCCGTGGGTGCGTATATTTCGGGACTGCCGAGACTCGTTCGTAAATTCTCGATGTGGCTGTCGGCGGACCTCGGGAAACTCTTGTCGGGCAGTAACACCACCGGCCCCTCGTTGTCCCGTACGGCCCGCGCCAGCTGTTTGTTCGCCGCCTGTACTTTCAGCAACGTTTCGTCGTCCACGGCCACCGTCTCGGTTTTCCGCCAGCCCGTTCTTACCGTCAAGAGCCGTTGACGCCCGGGTGTGCCGACCGGCGCCTGCGCGGTCCCGGTGTCCACCGGCTCGGCCAATGACCGACTGCGTACAAAGGTGTTCTTCTCCGGCGGCCACCGGCGAACCCACGGCGCCCCGTCCAATTCCAGACCGTCGTCGGTAGCGCCCATGTTCCGGGTGCCGCCGGACCTGACCACGCTGTATCCGTGATCCTCACCGTCGTACAGGTACTTCCCGCTCGCCCAGCGCTCTGCGTGGGCGGCGTCTCCGACCGGATAGTCGATGATCAGGACGGGTTTCTTGAATCTCTGCTGCGCCCGCCACGTATTGCTGACCACCTGCGAGGGCCGGAACGTCACCTCACGGGTAGGTACGAAATCGCCGGCCGCGCGGGCCCCGGCACGCTGGAAGCCGTCCGCGATGAACTCATCGGTGGTGCCGAAGTTCCGGTCGGCCGCGCGTACGGTTCCCGCGGTCCCGGAGAGTTTCTCCGCCACCGCACGGGATTGCCCGCCGAAGGTTCTGACCAAGGGATCCACGAGCAACGACTTCAACCTGGAGGCCAACACCGCGTCAATTCGCGATCTGGGATGCGGTACGGCGCAGGGCGTCGACTGTCAGACGACACGGTGCACCACTATCCGGGTTGACAAGGATGTCCGCGCCCGCGGGAACGATGTCGGCGAGGTCGGCGCCCACCACCGGACGCCATCGGTCCGCGTCGATGCCCTGCCGATGTACGGCAGCGGTGGCGATCAGCACGCACGGCTCGCCTTCTGTCGTACCGATCACCGGTCGGCCGGTGTCGTCACATCCGATATGGACGACCGAATTCCGCAGCGTAGTGATGAAATCGACGATCAACTGCCACCGGTTGGCCGTTTGCTGCGGGTCGTCGGCCGCCTGACGCAGGATCGCATCGAGCGGATCGGAGGGCACCGACTCGTCGGCCGGCAGGTAGGCCGGGTTCGGCTCGAAAGGTCCCGAACGGCCGTCGCCATCGATCTGCCAGCCTCCGACGATCGCGTCCGGCGGTGGTTGTTCCGCTGCCTCGGCGGGTTCCCAGCCCGGGGCGGTCAACACCAACCAGCGCGTCGGATGGTGGTCGGGCTGATCCGTCGTCATTTCCTCAACATCTGGTCGATCCGGCGCGCACTCGAAACCGTCGGGGGATACCCGCAACCTCGCGCCGCAGAAAACACTTCGAATTGTCGTTAGCGCGCCTAACAGAATAGGCTCGGCCGTCGATCGCCGCCGGAACACGGCGGGCCACTGTTGGGAAGCGGTCAGGCCCCGGCCGCGGCGAACGCTGCGGCGAATCGTCCGGGATGCGTGCCCAATCCGTAATGTCCGCGCAGCGTGGTCTCGGTGTATTCCGTGCGGAACAGACCGCGTGCCTGCAGGATCGGGACCACCAGGTCCACGAAGTCGGTGAGGCCGCCGGGCAGATACGGGGCCATGATGTTGAACCCGTCGGCGGCGCCCGCCTCGAACCAGGCCTGCAGATCGTCGGCGATCTGCTCGGGCGTACCGGCCAGCGTGCGGTGCCCGCGACCACCGCCGAGCGCGGCGATCAATTCGCGCACAGTCAGCGCCCCCTCATCGGCCAGCTTCTTGACCAGTAGGTACCGGCTCTTGTTGCCCTGGATCTGCTCGATCGGGGGCAACTGCGGAAGCGGCGCGTCCAGCGCGTGCCCGGTCAGGTCGAGCCCGAGCATCTGAGAGAGCTGCCGCAGCGAATACTCCGGCGAGATCAGGTCGGTGAATTCCCGCTCGAGGCGCTCGGCGGCTTCCTGGGTATCCGCGATGAACGGGACGATCCCCGGCAGGATCTTCACCTCGTCGGGGCTACGCCCGTACCCGGCCGCGCGCGCCTTCACCTCGCGAGAGAACTCCTGCCCCTCGGCGATGGAACGTTGCGCGGTGAAAACGGCCTCGGCGTAGCGGCCCGCGAAATCCTTACCGTCGGCCGAGGACCCGGCCTGGACGAGCAGCGGACGCCCCTGCGCCGAGCGGGGCACATTCAGGGGGCCGCGCACCTTGAACCGCTCCCCCACGTGATCGACGGTGTGCACCTTGGCGGGATCGGCGAAGACACCGGTCTCGGCGTCGAGAACGACCGCGCCTTCCTCCCAGGAATCCCACAGCGCCGTCGCGGCGTCGACGAACTCGGCGGCTCGGCGGTAGCGACCGGCATGGTCGGGAACCTGGTCGTAGCCGAAATTGGCGGCTTCGTCGGCGGTCCCGGAGGTGACGATGTTCCACCCCGCCCGCCCACCGCTGATCTGATCGAGCGAGGCGAATTTGCGGGCCAGATTGTAGGGCTCGTTGTAGCCGGTGGACGCGGTGGCGATGAGACCGATGCGTTCGGTGACCACCGCCATCGCCGTCAGCAAGGTGATCGGTTCGAAGACCGCCTGGGTATTGCGCTCGATCCGCGGACCCACCGCGAGTCCGTCGGCGAAGAACACCGAATCGAGCTTGCCGCGTTCGGCGGTCCGCGCGAGTTCCTGGAAATGCCCGACCCGCAGCACATCGCGCGCCTCGGTGCGCGGATGCCGCCAGGCCGCCTCATGGTGGCCGACACCCATGAGAAACGCGTTGAGATGGAGCTGGTGCGACATCACTACCTGTCTAGAGAGCAACACGCCAGCTGGAAAGCCGACGCTCGACGAATACGAGAACCGCGTTGAACGCCAGGCCGACCAGCGCGATGGCGATGATGCCGGCGTACATATCGGGAATCTGGAAGTTGAGCTGCGCTGCCGTGATCAGATATCCGAGCCCGGCTTTCGCGCCGACCATCTCGGCCGCGATGAGCACGAGGATCGAGGAGGCCGCGGCCATGCGCAGACCGGTGAATATGGTCGGTACCGCCGCCGGCAACACCACCTTGTAGACCAGCGCGATCTGGGAGAAGCCGAGCGAGCGGGCGGATTTGATGAGCAGCGGTTCGACCGTGCGCACCCCGGAGATGGTGTTGAGCAGGATCGGGAAGGTGCAGGCGTAGATCACCAACGCCACCTTCGAGGTCTCGCCGATACCCAGGATCAGGATGAACACCGGGAGCAGCGCCAGTGCCGCGGTATTGCGGAACAGTTCGAGCACGGGGTTCAGAAAATCGGCCACCGGCCGATACCAGGCGATCGCGACACCCAGCGGTACCGCGATCGCCACCGCGATCACGAACCCGGTGAGCGCGCGGGACAGACTGGTCGAGACATGTTCCCACAGCTGCCCGTTGGCGATCAGCTCGAAGAAGGTCGCGGCCACCTCGGTGAACGGCGGCAGGAAAACCTTGTCGACCATACCGGCCCGGGGCGCGATCTCCCACAGGGCCAGGAAGGCCAGGATCGCGACCGACGGTTTCACCACCCGCCAGGCCAGGGCGGCCAGGCGCTGCCCCACCCGCCGGGCGGAGTTCTGTGCCGGTGCCGCTGGTCGCGCGCGGGCGGGCTCGGCGGCGCGCGGCGCCTCGAGGGTGCCGGTGGCGAATGCGCTAGACATGCTGAACCTCTTCGGTCGTCGCGATATCGGCGAGTTCGAGCGAGCGGGCCCGTTCGACCTCGTCGTGCAGCAGAGACCAGATCCGGTGCCGCAGCGCACGGAACTCCGCGCCGGACCGGATGTCCTCGGCAGCGCGGTCGATATCGATATCGACCACCGTTTTGACCCGGCCGGGCCGGGAGGTGAGTACGGCGACCCGCTGCCCCAGGTAGATCGCTTCGTCGATGCCGTGGGTGATGAACAGGATCGTCTTACCGGTGCGCTCCCAGATCCGCAGGAGTTCGTCCTGCAGTGATTCCCGGGTCTGTGCGTCCAGCGCGGCGAACGGTTCGTCCATCAGCAGGACTTCGGGGTCGAAGGCCAGGCTGCGGGCGATCGCGACGCGCTGTTTCATCCCGCCGGACAGTTCGTGTGGGTAGCGGTCGGCGAATCCGGCCAGCCCGACCAGTTCGAGGTAGTGCTCAGCGCGCTCTCGCCGTTCGGCCCTGGGCACGCCCTTGGCCTCCAGCCCGAACTCGATATTGCGGCGCGCGCTGCGCCACGGCAGCAGGGCGTACTGCTGGAAGACGATTCCGCGGTCGAGTCCGGGCCCGGTGATCGGCTTGCCGTCGAGCAGGATCTGTCCGGAGGTGGGGGTGCTCAGGCCGCCGAGCAGATCGAGCAGCGTGGACTTACCGCAGCCGCTGGGGCCCACCAGCACCAGGAACTCGCCCGCCGCCAGGTCGAGAGTTATGTCCTCGACTGCGGTCAGGTCGGTCTTCTGACCTCGGATCGGGAACTTCTTGGTCACCCCGTCCAGGCGGAGTTTGGGTGTCGTGCTCATTTCTCACCGGCCGATGCTTGTCCGTCGGGCCCACCGTCGGTGGGGTAGGTACCGTTGGCGTACGGGTTGTACTCGTTGGTGTACAGATCGCGGGCCGCCAGCTTGCCCTCGTCGAGTTCGCCGTTGCGGACCAGCCAGTCGATCCAGATCTGCAATTCGCGTTCGGCGATCACCGCGCCCGGGACCGGGATCCCGGAACTGCGCCAGAACTTCACGGGTTCGGCACTTTCGGTGCGACCCCGTTTCCCGATGATGTCGAGGAAGCGGGCGATCACCTCTTCGCGTGGATGGACCTGGGTCCAGCGGATGGCCCGGGCGGTCCCCTGGACGAAATCGCGCACCGCCTCGGGGTTGGCGGCGATGAAATCGTCCCGCATCACATAGGTGCCGTAGCTGAACGCGCCGAACAGGTCACGATCGGTGAACAGGGGGCGGATACCGCCCCGGGCAAGGGCACTCTCGCGCTGGACGGAGTTCAATGTCGCGACATCGATCTGGCCCTCGCGCAGCGCCTGCTCGGTGTTCACCGGCGGTACCACCACCAGTTGGACCGACTTGATCTCGTCCGGGGTCAGGCCCTGCTGGGCCAGCCATTCGCGGGTGAGGAACTCGTGATGCGCGCCGAGCGTGTTCATCCCGATCTTCTTGCCGATCAGATCGCGGGCCGACCGGATCGGGCTGTTCTCCAGCACGTAGTAGCCGGTGTACTCGTCCGCATCGGCACCGTAGGAGCTGAGCACCGAGGTGATGGGTGCCCCGGCCGCGTTGAGTTTGACGACGGCACCGTTGAACGCCGAGCCGAATTCGATCTCGCCGGTGGCCGCGGACTGGATGTCCTGTGGGCCGCTGGTGGTATCGCCGACCCATTCCAGCGCGATCTTGTCGAAGTAGCCGAGGTCGGCGGCCAGCTCGTGGAATCCCACTCTCCCGGCCCAGCCCTGATAGCGCAGAATCGTCTTGCCGTCGGCGGTTCTGGCCGCCTCACCGCCCGCACCGCACGCGGTCAGCAGCAGCACCAGGGCACTGAGTGCCGCCAGGCACACGACGGCCGTCGGCCGGCGGTGTCTGCGTATGGTTTCCGGGCGTACTGGCATGGGTTCTGTCCCTTGTGATGTGGGTCGAGCTGCCCGGCTATCGTGCGGTTCGCGACCGCGCCTGCGAACCCTTTCCCTCAGAGCGAATCCAACCTGTCCCGTTCGAGTCGGTCGGCGCAGCGCCGGGACCGGGGCCCGGAAAACGCCCGGCTACCGCATATTCGAGGAAATCGATCAGGGAAATTGATGGGATGTTCGGCGACGCAGCGAAAATCAGCAAAGCAGCAGCTCCACGCCGAGTTAATATGCGGCACGCACCGAAGTTATTCGGCCGAGACGGCAACGAGACGTCGGTGCGACAGTGCGGCCCGAGCTGTGGTGTCGGGCTCGCCTGCCCATCCCCGTCCCGCACTATCGAACACAGAAGGAACGATGCTCAAAACTCTGGTCATCGGCGCGGCCGCGGCCGCGCTCGTGTTCGGCAGCTTCTCCAGTGCCTTCGCACACCCCAACCCCGGCATCTCGCGGCCGGGTTCCACGGGTGTGCACAGCCCGGCGGGTAAAGACGATTCCGTCGCGCAGCTACCTTTCGCGGACCGGGAATTCCTCCGGGCCAGTGCGTTCGACGACGAGAACCGCCAACTCCAGGACGCGGCGATCGCCCTTGCACACGCCCAGTGCGAATACCTCGGCACCTCCGGCAACACCCCGGCGAACCGCACGTATCTCGCCGAGGAAGCGCGACCGTTCGTCGAATATCCCTATATGTTCCTCGAAGCCGCGGTCAGGATGTACTGCCCGCAACACAACGTGCTGAGCTGAGCCGGAGTCCCGAAACCGGCATTCCGGCCCCCCGACACAGCGGCGCCGCCCCCCTCGTCCAGGGGAGCGGCGCCGGTGGTGACAGATCAGTGCTTACGAGGCGTCTTCGGCCCTCGGCCCTGTTTCGTCTGCGCCCGAGCCGCCTCGCGACGCTCCCGGCGGGTGCCCTGGGTCGGGGCATCGTCGCCGTACTCCTCCGTATCGCTGTGCACCGCGGTGCGGCCGCCCTCGTCCGGTCCCGAATAGCTGAGGCCGCGCGGACCCGAGTCGCCGATACCGCGAGCGCGCAGCGCGGGCGGCGCACCGTTGATGATCGGCAGCTTCTCGGTGGGGTACTGGCTGCTCGGCGGAACCGGCTGCGAACCGATCGGCGAGCGCAGTCCCGGATCCACCGCGACCCCCTCGGGCTGCGGCTGCTGGACCTCCACCTGGACGTTGAACAGGATGCCGACGGCGTCCTCCTTCAACCCCTCCAACATGTTCGCGAACATATCGAAGCCCTCGCGCTGGTACTCCACCAGCGGATCACGCTGGGCCATGGCGCGCAGGCCGATACCTTCCTTCAGGTAGTCCATCTCGTAGAGATGTTCGCGCCATTTCCGGTCCAGGACCGACAGCAGCACCTGCCGTTCCAGCGTGCGCATACTGCCCTCGCCGGCCATTCCGTCGATCTCGGACTCACGCTGTTCATAGGCGGCATGCGCGTCGTCGAGCAAGGTATCGAGCAGATCGTCGCGGGTGAGTTCACCGGCCTCGCCGACCTCGGTCTCGCCGGTGACGTCGCGGTGGTTCAGGCTCACCGGGTAGAGGGTCTTCAGCGCGCCCCACAGTTTGTCGAGATCCCAGTCCTCCACATAACCCTCGGCGGTGGCGCCGTCCACGTAGGCGGTGATCACATCGGTGATCATGCTCTGGACCTGGCCCTCCATATCCTCGCCGCGCAGGATCTGGTTGCGCTCCTCGTAGATGACGGTGCGCTGCTGGTTCATCACCTCGTCGTACTTGAGCACGTTCTTACGGATCTCGAAGTTCTGCTGCTCGACCTGGGTCTGCGCACTCTTGATGGCCTTGGAGACCATCTTCGCCTCGATAGGCACATCGTCGGGCAGATTGAGTCGCGTCATGATCGACTCCAGCGCCGCACCGTTGAAGCGGCGCATGAGTTCGTCCCCGAGCGAGAGGTAGAAACGGGACTCACCGGGATCGCCCTGCCGGCCGGAGCGGCCGCGCAACTGGTTGTCGATACGCCGGGAATCGTGGCGCTCGGTACCGAGTACGTAGAGACCACCGGCATCCTTGACCGCCTCGGCATCCTCGGCGACCTGCTTCTTCACCTTCTCCAGCGCGTGGAACCAGTTGGCCTGGTATTCCTCGGGGGTGTTCACCGGGTCCAGGCCCTGCTGCCGCAGCAGGGTGTCGGTGATGATGTCGGGGTTGCCACCGAGCACGATATCGGTACCGCGACCGGCCATATTCGTCGCGACGGTCACCGTGCCGGGGCGGCCCGCCTCGGCGATGATCTGCGCTTCCTTCTCGTGGAACTTCGCATTGAGGACGTTGTGCGGGACGCCGCGCTTGGTGAGCTGCTTGGACAGATACTCCGAGCGGTCGACGCTGGTGGTACCGATCAGTACCGGCTGACCCGCCTGATGGCGTTCCACCACATCGTCGACGACGGCGTTGAACTTGGCCTCTTCGGTCTTGTAGATCAAGTCGGCCTGGTCGATACGGACCGGCGGCTTGTTCGTCGGGATCGGAATGACGCCCAGGCTGTAGATCTGGTGCAGCTCGGCCGCCTCGGTCTCGGCGGTACCGGTCATACCGGAGAGTTTGTCGTAGAGACGGAAGTAGTTCTGCAGTGTGATCGTGGCCAGGGTCTGGTTCTCCGGCTGGATCTCGACCTCTTCCTTGGCCTCGATCGCCTGGTGCATACCCTCGTTGTAGCGGCGGCCGACCAGGATGCGCCCGGTGAACTCGTCGACGATGATGACCTCGCCGTCGCGGACGATGTAGTCCTTGTCCTTGGTGTAGAGCTCCTTGGCTTTGACCGAGTTGTTCAGGTAGCTCACCAGCGGAGAGTTGGCGGCCTCGTAGAGATTGTCGATACCGAGCTGGTCCTCGACGAATTCCACGCCCGCTTCGTGCACGCCGATGGTGCGTTTCTTGATATCGACCTCGTAGTGGAGATCTTTTTTGAGAAGTGGCGCAATTCGGGCGAATTCGGCATACCACTTGCTGGAGGCGTCCGCGGGGCCGGAGATGATGAGCGGAGTACGCGCCTCGTCGATCAGAATGGAGTCGACCTCGTCGACCACGGCGAAATTGTGCCCACGCTGAACCAGATCCTCCAGCGAATGGGTCATATTGTCGCGCAGATAGTCGAAGCCGAATTCGTTGTTGGTGCCGTAGGTGATATCGGCGGCGTAGGCCTCGCGCCGCTGCGGCGGGGTCATCCCGGCCAGGATCGCGCCGACCTCGAGACCGAGGAAACGGTGCACCCGGCCCATCCACTCGGAGTCACGTTTGGCCAGGTAGTCGTTGGTGGTGACGATATGCACGCCGTCGCCGCTGATCGCGTTCAGGTACGCGGGCAACACCGAGGTGAGCGTTTTACCCTCACCGGTCTTCATCTCCGCGATATTGCCCAGATGCAGCGCGGCGCCACCCATGATCTGCACCTTGTAGTGCTTCTGCTGGAGCACCCGCCACGAGGCCTCGCGCGCCACCGCGAACGCCTCGAGCAGCAGATCGTCGAGTGATTCGCCGTCGGCGTAGCGCTCGCGGAACTCCTCGGTCTTGGCGCGCAGCTCGGTATCGGTGAGGTCCTCGTAGTCGCCCTCGAGACCGATCACCTCGTCGGCGAGATGGGAGAGGCGCTTGACCATGCGACCCTCACCAAAACGTAGCAACCTCGTCAGTGTCAGCGCAGGCACGAGTCTCGTCAGTCCTCTGGGTCGGTCGGTTTCGGCTCCGATGTTCACGGCGGGGCGGTCCCCTCACGGACCGCGTAGCCGCAGCTTGCTTCATGGTAATGCGGCTCCCATGGTAGGCGCCGCCGCGTACCCGGCCAGTGTGCCTCGGTCACATTCGGCGGCCGACGCGCTCCGTCGGCGGGTATATCACCGAGGTTGCTCGCGCAAGTCCTCGAATTACATATCGGAATATCGCACACAATGGTGCGGGAACAGGTGTCACCTGGTCACAATGGAGTCCGGATTCCGGACTCCGAAGGGGCAGACACCAGGGTGATAGCGAAGCTGACACCGCAGGACGCGGACTTCTTCCGGCTGGAATCGACCACTCATCCGGTACACATCGGATCGCTGGCGGTTCTCGACAACACAGCCGAGGACGGGGAGCGGATCCTCGACTACCAGGGTCTGGTCGATCTGGTGGAGTCGCGCCTGCCCCTGGTACCCCGCTACCGGCGCAAGGTTCGCGAGATCCCGCTCTCGCTGGGCCGGCCGGTCTGGGTGGAGGACAGCCGTTTCGATATCACCTACCACCTGCGCCGTTCCGCGCTGCCGTCACCGGGCAACGACGAGCAACTCCACGAGCTGGTCGCCCGGCTGGGTTCGCGGCCGCTGGACCCCGGCCGTCCGCTGTGGGAGATGTATCTGATCGAGGGTCTGAGCGGTGGCCGGTGCGCGCTGTACACCAAATCGCACGCGGCCCTGGTCGATGGGCACGCCGCCCTCGAGATCGGACACGTCGTCGTGGACGGTGCCGAATCCCCGCGGGAGATCGCCGACGACGCGTGGCTGCCGGGCCGCGAACCCAGTGATACCGATCTCCTGCTGGGCGCGCTCGGGCATCTGGTGGCCCAGCCGGGCTCGGCGGTTGAGGTGCTGCGCGAGGTCGGCGCGGGTACCGCCGGACTGATCGGCACGGCGAGCCGGACGGTGGAGGGTGCCGTGGCCGCAGTGCGTTCGGCGGCGAGCAGCACCCCGGACAGTCCGCTCAACGCCCGTACGTCCCGGCAACGCAGGTTCACCGTCGCCGTCTCCGACCTGGCCGATTACAAACGTGTGCACGAACAGGCGGGTTGCACGATCAACGACGTCGTCCTCGCCGTGGTGACCGGCGCGTTGCGCAACTGGCTGCTGTCCCGGAACAAGGGACTCACCGAATCGAGCGTGCTGCGCGCGGTGGTACCGATGTCGGGATACAGCGGCGAGCCGGTTACCGGGCGTACGCTGCCCAGCGGGATCACCCCGTTCCTGATCGACCTGCCGGTAGGGGAACCCAGCCCGGTGATGCGGCTGTCCCATATCGCGCACGCGATGGCGGAGGACGCCCGCGGCCGGCACAGCGTGCGGGCATCGACCCTGGTGCATCTCGCCGGATTCGCTCCGGCCAGCCTGCACGCGATGAGTGTGCGGGCGGCGAGTACGTTCGCAGACAATACGTTCAATCTGGTGATCACCAACGCGCCGGGCCCGCAGACGCCGATGTTCGTCGGCGGGGCGCGGATGCTGGAGATGTACCCGGTTTCGCCACTGCTGCGCAACCAGGCGACGAGTATCGGGATCACGTCCTACGACGGACGGGTCTACTACGGACTCAACGCCGACCGCGAGGCGATGGCCGATATCGGGGTGCTGGCCGCGTCGGTGCCCGAATCGATGGAGGAGATACTCGGTGCCTGCCTCTGACCGCAAGACCATGCGGGTGTACGTGCCGGCCACCGTGCCGATGCTGCGCGAGCTCGTGGAAGAACGCGAACTGCATGCCGTCGGCGGGACGGCCTTCGCCCTCACCCCGGCGCTGCGTGAGGCCTACGCATCGGGGGACGACGAGGAACTGGCCGAGGTCGCCATGGCCGAGGCGGCGCGGGCGGCGTTGCGGCTACTCGCCGACGAAGTGCACGGTTCCACGCCGCCGATGTATCGCCGGGCGGTGATCGCGGTGGACGTCACCGGTGCGACCCTGCGCCCCGACCTCGACGACGCGGTCGTGAAACTGGACGGGCCGATCCAGTACAAACGGATCGCCTCGGTTCATCTGGACCTGGCCGAGGCCGAACCCGCGGTGGCCAAGGCGGTCGACATCATCGACGCCGCCGATCTGGGCGACGAGGACGCCGAGTTCGTTCTCGGTGACGCCGAGGACCATCAACTGGCCTGGTACGCGACCCAGGAACTACCGTTTCTGGTCGATCTGCTGTGAGCCCGGCTTGTGACCGGGGACTGCCGCCGCCCACAGCGGCTGTGACCTGCAACCGGGTCTCCGGGCACCGATCGCCGCGGCTCCCGAGAGAACCTACGATGCCGTAACCTGGTGCCACGGCGCGCCCCGGGCGCGGAGGACACAGGAGAAGAACAGCGCAAATGGGCAGGAAACCGAACGCAATGACGGTGCGCGGTGTCAAGAGCTGGCTGGAGGCACCGGCGGCCGGTATCGCCGAGCGCGGCGGCAAACTGAATCTGCTGCGGGGCGCGGTGGCACGGGCCACCACTCCCCTGCTGCCCGACGACTATCTACATCTGGCCAACCCGCTGTGGTCGGCCCGGGAGTTGCGCGGTCGCGTCGTCGACGTCCGCAAGGAGACCGCCGATTCGGCGACGCTGGTGATCAAACCGGGCTGGGGTTTCGACTTCCGCTACGAGCCCGGGCAGTACATCGGGATCGGGATCCTCGTGGAGGGGCGCTGGCACTGGCGTTCGTATTCGCTGACCAGCCCGCCCGACTGGAACGATCCCCGCTACGGCAAGAAGGTCATCGCCATCGCGGTGAAGGCGATGCCCGAGGGATTCCTGTCCAGCCACCTGGTCAACGGGGTGTCTCCCGGCACCGTCGTGCGGCTGGCCGCGCCGCAGGGCGCATTCGTGCTGCCGTCCCCGCCGCCGCCGAAGGTACTGTTCCTCACCGCCGGCTCCGGGATCACGCCGGTCATGTCGATGCTGCGCGCCATGGATCGCCGGAACGCGGTGACCGATGTGGTGCACATCCATTCGGCCCGGACCGCCGAGGATGTGATGTTCGCCGCCGAACTCGACGAACTGCACGCTCGCCATCCCGGATTCGTCTCGCATGTCCACCTCACCGGCGAGAAGGGCAAATTCGCCACCGATGCCCTGGACGAGCTCTATCCGGATTGGCGGGAACGCCAGACCTGGGCCTGCGGTCCCCTGGGTATGCTCGACGAGATCGAGAAGCACTGGCACGAGGCCGGTCTCGAATCGGCCCTGCACGTGGAACGGTTCGAGGTGGAGCGCTCGGCGACCACCGAGGGCGGCACCGTCACCTTCGGCAAGAGCGGCCGCACCGTGACCGTGGACGGCGCCACCACCCTGCTCGAGGCCGGCGAATCCGCCGGTGTTCAGCTGCCGTTCGGCTGCCGGATGGGCATCTGCCAGACGTGTGTGGTCACCTTGAGTTCGGGGCATGCCCGCGATCTGCGTAACGGGACCGAACGGTTCGAAGGAGAGAAGGTGCAGACGTGCATCTCGGCCGCGGCGGGTGACTGCACGCTCGAGGTGTGACCGCCGACGGTCACCCGGCAACGGGCACCTACAGGTACGCTCGAGGAGAACCGTAGGTCGCTTCCCGGATCCGGGAAGTTCACGGAACCCGTTCTCGTTTCCGACCGATCCCGCTCTCGTCTTCGCAGGCAGTGCCTACACAGTCTTCGCGGACAGCGCCTACAGAAGGGACGCCGGTGGCAATCACCGACATCAGAGCCTTTGCCCACCTCACGGCCGAGGATGTCGAGACGCTGGGGCAAGAGCTCGACACCCTCCGCCGTTCGGTGGAGCTATCCCTCGGCGAACGGGACGCCCGATACATCCGGCGCACCATCGCAGCGCAGCGCGGTCTGGAACTCGCCGCGCGCGCGGTGCTGTTCGGTAGCCGTAACCGCTGGGCCTGGCTGGCCGGTACCGCGATGTTGTCGGTGGCCAAGATCATCGAGAACATGGAACTCGGCCACAACATCAGCCACGGCCAGTGGGACTGGATGAACGATCCGGAGATCCACTCGACCAACTGGGAATGGGATATGACCGGCCCCTCCGCGCAGTGGCGGCGGGCGCACAACTACTCCCATCACACCTATACCAATGTGCTCGGCAAGGACGAGGATCTCGGTTTCGGCATCCTCCGGATGACCCGGGACGAACCGTGGCGGCCGTTGCACCTGGTACAGCCGGTCGCCAATATCGTGCTCGCCGCGGCCTTCGAATGGGGCATCGCCCTGCACGACTGGACGATCGAGAAAGAGCTCACCGGGGTACCCCGATACCAGGTCTTCTCCGAACCGAACAAACTGTTCGCGCGCAAGATCACCCGTCAGGTCATGAAAGATTTCCTGATCTACCCGGCAGTCACCGGCCCGGCGTTCATGTCGACCCTGAAGGCGAACGCGACCGCGAACCTGGTCCGTAATCTGTGGGCCTATGCGGTGATCTTCTGCGGCCATTTCCCCGACGGCGCGGAGAAGTTCACCGAGGAACAGCTCGAGGGCGAAACGCCCGGTGAATGGTATCTGCGGCAGATGCTGGGCAGCGCGAACTTCTCCGCGGGCCCGGTCATGGGATTCATGAGTGGCAATCTGAGCTATCAGATCGAACACCACCTGTTCCCGGATCTACCCAGTAATCGCTATCCCGAGGTCGCGGTCGGCGTCCGCGGGCTCTGCGAGAAGTACGACCTGCCCTATACGACCGGATCGCTGGGTAAGCAGTACCTGCTCGCCTTCCGCACCATTCACAAACTCGCCCTGCCCGACAGATTCCTGCGCCGCACCGCCGATGATGCCCCGGAGACCTCGTCCGAACGCAAATTCGCCGGTGTCACGCTGCACCCGGAGTCGGACAATCGGCCGTGGAGTATCGATCCGGCGACCGGAAAGCGCCGCGGGCTGCGCTGGGCGATGCACGAGGCGAAAGTCGCATTGCGCGCCAAAGCCGAGCACGAGAAAGAGGTATTGCGCGGCGCCGAACGGACCCTGCGGGCCAAGGCGCGGCAGGAGCGGGATCTGCTCCGACGGGCCCGGCACGCCCTGCGTAAACCGCATACTTCCTACTCCGCCTGACCGGCGGTCCGACTGCGGGCAGTGATTCCCGTGCCGGTGTAACGCCCTCGGCACAGCGGACGATCATCCACATCAAGGCCCGACTGTGACATATGTCGTCGGTGTTTACCCTTGACCTATCATCCGGTTTTGGGACGCGCAATAGGGCGCACACCACATTTTCTACGCAAGTCCCCAAACCTACGGTGTCGTAACTTACGGTAGGGTAGCCGCCATGGCTATCTCGGATGTCAAGGAATACGCGCATCTCACCGAGGCGGATGTGGAGGCTCTCGGAGCAGAGTTCGATGCGATTCGCCGGGACGTCGAATCGACCCGCGGTGAACGGGATGCCCGATACATTCGCAATGTCATCAGACTGCAGCGCGCACTCGAGATCAGCGGTCGCACCGTACTGTTCGCCAGTTTCCTGCCTCCGGCCTGGCTGGCCGGCGTGGCACTGCTGGGCACCGCCAAGATCATCGAGAACATGGAGATCGGGCACAATGTGATGCACGGTCAGTGGGATTGGATGAACGACCCGGAGATCCACTCCACGCATTGGGAATGGGATAACGCGGGCCCTTCCAAGCACTGGAAGCACACCCACAACTACCTGCACCACAAGTACACCAACGTCCTGGGAATGGACGACGATATCGGCTACGGCCTGCTCCGCGTCACCCGCGACCAGCGCTGGAAGCCGTTCTACATCGGCAACCCGGTCTACAACCTGGTACTGCAATCGCTGTTCGAATACGGTGTCGCGATCCAGCACCTCGAACTCGGCAAACTCGCGGCCGGAAAATTCCCGGCCGGAACTCCGGAGCGCGCGGAATTCGATCGTAAGGCCGGCGAGGTGAAGGCCAAGATCAAGAAGCAGGTACTGAAGGATTACGTCGTCTTCCCCCTGCTGACCGGCCCCTCGTTCTTCCAGACCCTCACCGCCAACCTCGCGGCGAACGTGGTCCGCAATGTCTGGACCAACGCGGTCATCTTCTGCGGCCACTTCCCGGACGGCGCGGAGAAATTCACCAAGGCCGATATCGACGACGAGAGCCGAGCCCAGTGGTACCTGCGGCAGATGCTGGGTAGCGCCAATATCTCCGGCGGCAAGGTCATGCACTTCATGACCGGGAACCTCAGCCACCAGATCGAACACCACTTGTTCCCCGATCTGCCCAGCAACCGCTACGCGGAAGTGGCGGTCCGCGTGCGTGAACTGTGCGATAAATACGATCTGCCGTACACGACGGGTTCGCTGCCGGTCCAGTACTTCAAGGCCTGGCGCACCATTGCGAAACTGTCGCTGCCGAACAAATACCTCCGGCACACCGCCGACGACGCCCCGGAAACCGCCTCGGAGCGGAAATTCAACGGGCAGGCGGTATCCACTTTCGACCCGGTGACCGGACAGCGCCGCGGTCTGCGCACCGCGATCGCCGAAGGCCGCCGCCGGCTCCGCCGCCGCGCGGTCGCGCTGGCAGGCTGAGTCCCGGCACCCGGAAGCCGGCCCCGGCGATTCGCCGTGGGCCGGCCTTTCCCTGCCGCTCCTGGTTCAGATGCGCCGGCCGCATGCCCTCGGCAAGATCTCGTCCTGATCGCCTCCACGAACAGCCGCACCCGGCCTGCGCCGAGTCGTACGAGGCCCACAAAGGTCGAGGCCCGTCCCGCCCTTGACCGGAGGTGCTCAACGGTCACATTCCACGGATGGCCGACCGCACGTCGCATGAGCCGCAGGCTCGAGTCTCGAGGGCTGAACGGCGGGACTCCAGGGGGCCTCGACCCCCGCGCGCGCCAGCGCGCCGAAAACACAGCCCCGCGACACCGCAGGCGGCGCCGAAGAACACGGCACCGGGCCCGGCTGCCGCAGCGAAATCGTGACGAGAACAATAGCCCCGTGTATGCAGCGGAGATGAGCGTTTACGAGGCCATCCGGACCCGCCGGGACGTCCGGGCGGAGTTCACCGGGGAGCCCATCGACGATTCCACACTGTGGCGAATTCTGGCGGCCGCGCATTGCGCGCCCAGCGTCGGAAACTCACAGCCGTGGGATTTCGTTGTCGTTCGCGAGCCGGTGACATTGCGGAAGTTCGCGGCGCATGTGTCCGGGCGGCGGCTCGATTTCGCACGTTCCCTACCCCCTGAGCGGGCCCGGACCTTCGCTCCGATCAAAATCGAGGGAGTCCAGGAGAGCGGAACCGGAATCGTGGTCGTCCACGACGATTCGCGGGGCGGCACCCAGGTGCTGGGCCGGGCGACAGTACCCGAAACCGGTTTGTTTTCGACAATTCTCGCGATTCAGAACCTCTGGCTGGCCGCCACCGCCGAACGGATCGGAGTGGGGTGGGTGTCGTTCTACGATGAGCCGTTCCTCGCCGACCTCATCGAACTCCCCATCGGCGTCCGGCCGGTTGCCTGGCTCTGTATCGGCCCGGTCACCGAGTTCCGGACCGTGCCCGATCTGGAACGTTTCGGCTGGCGTGAGCGGCGACCGTTGAGTGCTGCTGTGCATCGGGAGCGGTACTCCGGCGCCACCGGCGAATGAGAAAGCCGACCGGTCCCGTCGTGGACCGGTCGGCTGCAGTGTCGGCTATGCGAGCCTGATCAGCCCGTAATCGAAGGCGTGCCGGCGGTAGACCACCGACGGCCGATCGGTTTCCTTGTCCTGGAACAAGAAGAAATCGTGGCCCACCAACTCCATTTGGTAGAGGGCGTCGTCGACCGTCATGGGAATCGCGGAGTGCACCTTCGTGCGCACGATATGACCGGGCCCCTCGTATTCGGGGTAGTCGGCCGCGAAATCGGAGCGCTTCCGACTGTGCGGTGAATGATCGTGCGGAATATCGGAGAGGGCTTCCAGGAGGGCGTCTTCGGCCAGTTCGGCGGTGGCGTCGTGCACGGAGACCGGAGTCTTCTCACCGTAGTGGACACGGCGGCGGTCCTTGGTGCGCCGTAGCCGGCTCTCCAGCTTGGCGGTCACGGCTTCGAACGCGGCGTAGAAACTGTCCGCGCAGGCCTCGGCACGGACGATCGGACCCTTGCCGCGCGCGGTGATCTCCACCCGCTGGCAGTTCTTGCGTTGACGACGGTTGCGTTCGTGGAAGAGCTCCACGTCGAAGAGGAAGATAGATGGATCGAAGCGTTCCAGACGGGACAGCTTCTCCGACACATAGATTCGGAAATGGTCGGGGACCTCGACATTGCGCCCCTTGACCACGATCTCCGCACGGGTATCCCGTGGTCGGTCGAGCTCGTCCAGCTCGGTCTGGGCTGTGTCCTGTACTGAAGGTCGTGAAGTAGTCGTCACGCGTACCTCCCGGATCTGGCCGCACACTTGTCGTCGCATGCGGCGGGATGAACGGTGCCGGCCATGTCGGATCCAGTCGGCCGGCACATGATGTACGAGGCCCACCTCCAAACTCCCGGATCGGGTGTGTGAACGCGACGCTAGTCCGAGGATCGAAGGTTCGCCACTGTTCACGCAAATTTCCCGGGTTCACCCAGCACACGTCACGAATACGCCATCCGGGCGTGTTCCTGCGGCAACCAGGGCGCGGGCACAGGCCGATACCGTGGTACCTGTCGTCAACACGTCGTCGACCAAGACGACCTGCGCGTTCGCGACCCGTGCCGGTAGCGGCACGGCGCTCACCCGGCCATGTAGATTACGGCCGCGTTCCCGGGCCGTCAGACCGGCCGAGTCACGGACTCCCCACCAGACTCGCAGACAGGGCACAACCCGGCAACGGCTCAGCGACCGCGCCGCGATCTGCGCGCATCGCAGGACCGGGTCACCGCCCCGACGTCGTGCCGCCGAGCTCCGGCTCGGTGCGGGTACAAGTATCAGGAGTTCGTTCGGGGCTCGCAACCGGGCCAGTCCCGCGGCGAGAGCGAATCCGAGCGGCCGGGCGAGATCGCGCCGGTTCCGTTCCTTGGCCGCGAGCACGGCCTGCCGGGCCGGCCCGTGGTAACGGCTCAGCGCCCAGCACGGCACCCCCGGATCGGTCGGCGGATACGCCCGGATCGGTGGGCCGGAGACACTGCGCGCGCACTCGGCACACCACGCAATGCCGGGTGCGCGACAGCCGGCACATTCGGACGGAACGACCAGATCCAGCAGGGTCCGCATGACCGCAGTGTGCCGGTGGGGTCCGACACTGCGGCGCGAAGATCAGCCGGGCAGTATCGGTACGGCGTCCGCGCCGAGGCCGGGGACCTCGCGCCAGTAGGGGTCGCCGCCCTCGGGGGTGCGGGTGAATTCCAGGACCGCCCGCGAATCGGCGACGTACTGCCGTTCGATGGAGGCCGTGACCTGCCGGACCGGCGGGGTGAGATTGCGGCCACCGAGTGAGGCCATCCCGGAGCCGTCTATCTTCACCGTGCGGACCGGGTCGACGTTGCCGGCGGTGGCCAGGATGATCGTATCGTCGCTGAACCAATCGACCGAGGTCGCCGCGGTACTGAGTTCGATGGCGATCTGCCGCGGCGAGGTGAGTGCGAAGGCACCGTCCGGACGGCGCAGCACCATGGCGACGTACACCTTTCCGTCGGCGATCAGGACCGCGCTCACCCCGTTGCGGGAGATCCGGAGCTCGGTGATCGGCAGTTCGAAGGCCGGTCCGGAATCCGGCGCCGTCAGTTGGGAGGTGTCCACCTCCTGCACCGAGACGTTCCCGGTATCGCGGTTGGTGACCGCTCGGATCACCCGGTTCCCGTCGATGACGGCCCAGGCCGCGCTGCCGTCGGCGGTCCAGGACGGGCGGGTGATGGCGCCGCCCTCCGCGACCGGAAAGGCGTTGCCACCGTAGCTGCCCACCATCAGGGTGCGCTGTGGCTGCGGCGGCTGGCGGCCGGCGTCGGCGACGGCAGCCACCAGTTTCCCGTCGGGGGACAGACCCACCGATTGCAGGTTCTGCACCTCGCCGAAATATCCCGGGGCCGGGGCCGGAGCCCGGTTCTCCTCGACCTTGACCAGCTTGCCGTCGCGGAGCGCGTGCAGACCGATCAGCGCCTCCGGCTGCACGGAGTCGGCGAGGGTGCCCAGATCGTCGACCGACCAGCCGTTGCCGGCGAACCGCTCGTCCAGCGGCCGCCCGTCGGCGAGCAACATATAGGGACCCAGTACATCGGCACCCGCGAGAGTCAGTACCACCTGGGCCGCGAACAATTCGCGGTCCCGGGGGCTCAGCTCGCCGATACCGGTGAAATCGATCCGGACGCCGCCCAGACCCACCCCGACACCGACCGGATCGCCGTTGGCCTTGGTGACGGCGCCGCGTACCGCCACCGGCGGAGCCAGGTAATTGCGCACGGCCGGAGCGATATACGGCTGTGGACCGGCGATCAGTTTGTTCACCAACTGCTGGGCGAGTTCGTCGGGGCGGCCCGCGATCCAGCGCAGATCCGGGGCCACGTGCTGGCCGTCGGCGGTGACGAAGTACAGGGCCTGCCGACGATAGGACTGGGTGAACGCGCTGTACTCCATCAGCACACCATCGGGCAGCTCATCGATCCGCCATTGGCCGTCGATCCGCGTCATCTCGATCTTGTTCTCGATGATCCCGTCGACCGCGTGATACGAACCGTCCTCGGCGAGTTCTCCGACCTTGCGCGCGCGCAGTACATAGGTCGCCTCGTTCTCGGTCCGTGATTCCCGCAGGGTGTCGGCCCGTTCCACGATCACGTGGGAGTCGACGTCGTTCCACTGGGTGGAGGCGGCCGGGGTCATGTACTGGCGGGCGGCCAGATGCCCGTCGGCGGGGTCTGCGGTGGCCTGCAGGAAATCCCGCAGCAGCAGATCCGGGTCACGGTTCTTGGTGGGCAGCGGCGGGCCCTCGGCGGTGGGCTCCTGGTTGATCGTGCCGAGCGCCTGGGGCTGCGAGGAATCGGGCAGATTCGCGCAACCGGCCGTCGTGGCCAGGGCGATCACCGCGGCTGTCACGACGAGCAACCTCAACCGCCGTATGTGCGCGATCATGATTTCCGGTCTCCGCTGTCGGTGATCACAGCGCCTCCGTCCGCCGGGCCCGGCGGCTCCGGTTCCCCGGATTTCGGGTCCGAATCCTGCGCGGGCGTATCGGAATCCGTATCGGCTTGCGCCGAACCGCTCCCCGGCGAACCGGTGGGATCGGCTCCGATCACCGGTTCGTCGGATAGCGGGGCGCCCGGCTCGGGCCCCGCGTCCGGAGTGCCCGGCGCCGAGGGAGCCTGGTCCGCGGCGGTGGGGCGGGGCGCCCAGGGCTCGGTTTCGGTGACCGGCGGGCCGAGTTCCACTCGCTCACCGCCGGCGCGCTCACTGTCGCCGTGTGGCTGCCGGGGTGCGCGGCGCAGTCCGGGCTCCAGGGGCAGCGGGCTCTTACCCAGCTTCTGCCCCCGTACCAGCGGCAACGTCAAGCGGAAGCTCGCGCCGACCCCGGGACGTCCCCATGCTTCGAGTTTGCCGTCGTGCAGGTTCGCGTCCTCGACGCTGATCGACAGGCCGAGCCCGGTCCCGCCGGAGCGACGCATCCGCGAGGGATCGGACCGCCAGAACCTGCTGAACACCAGTTTCTCCTCCCCCGGCCGCAGACCGACACCCTGATCCCGGACCACCACGGCGAGGGCGTTGGCCTCGGTATCGCCGCGCATCCGGATCAGGACGGGTTTGCCC
>NZ_JBSFDZ010000051.1:11237-31763 GCF_053594175.1 Nocardia sp. NPDC001965 | reverse complement strand
ACATAAACCCGCACGAGCTCGTTCACACCCGGAGGCAGATCGTCATCGTCCTCACGCGAGAACACCCGGATGCCGATGACCTTGCCCGACTCACCATGCGGCACCTTCAACGAGGTGTCACGGACTTCACGGGCCTTCTCACCGAAGATCGCCCGCAGCAACCGCTCCTCCGGAGTCAGTTCGGTTTCACCCTTCGGCGTCACCTTCCCGACCAGAATGTCCCCATCCCGGACCTCGGCACCGATCCGCACGATGCCCCGCTCGTCGAGATCAGCGAGGACCTCATCGGAAACATTCGGGATATCACGCGTGATCTCCTCGGCACCCAGCTTCGTATCACGAGCATCGATCTCGTGCTCCTCGATATGAATCGAGGTGAGAACGTCGTCTTCGACCAGACGCTGGGACAGGATGATCGCGTCTTCGTAGTTGTGGCCCTCCCACGGCATGATCGCCACGAGCAGGTTCTTACCCAGGGCCATCTCACCGTTCTCGGTGCACGGACCATCAGCCAGCACCTGGCCACGCTCGACCCGCTGACCCTCGTCCACGATCGGACGCTGATTGGCACACGTGCCCTGATTCGAGCGCGCGAACTTCCGCATCCGGTAGGACTTGCGGGTGCCGTCGTCGGCCATCACGGTGACGTAGTCGGCGGAGACTTCCTCGACCACACCGGGCTTGTCGTTGACCACGACATCACCGGCATCGACCGCGGCCCGCAACTCCATACCGGTACCCACAACCGGGGACTCGGAACGGATCAACGGCACCGCCTGCCGCTGCATATTCGCACCCATCAAGGCACGGTTGGCGTCATCGTGTTCCAGGAACGGAATCATGGCGGTCGCCACCGACACCATCTGGCGCGGCGAGACGTCCATGTAGTCGACCTCGGTGGCGTCGACGAATTCCATTTCCTCGTTGCCGCGGCGGCACAGCACCCGGTCCTCGACGAAATTGCCGTCGGCGTCGACCGCCGAGTTGGCCTGGGCCCGGACGTGCCGGTCCTCTTCGTCGGCGGTCAGGTACTTGACCTCGTCGGTGACGCGGCCGTTCTCCACCTTGCGGTACGGCGTCTCGATGAAACCGAACGGGTTGACCCGCGCGTACACCGACAGCGAACCGATCAGGCCGATGTTCGGGCCTTCCGGGGTCTCGATCGGGCACATGCGGCCGTAGTGCGAGGGGTGCACGTCGCGGACCTCGAGGCCCGCGCGCTCACGGGACAGACCGCCGGGGCCCAGCGCCGACAGACGGCGCTTATGCGTCAAACCCGACAGCGGGTTGTTCTGGTCCATGAACTGCGAGAGCTGGGAGGTCCCGAAGAACTCCTTGATCGCGGCCACGACAGGGCGGATGTTGATCAGGGTCTGCGGCGTGATCGCCTCGACATCCTGGGTGGTCATCCGCTCGCGGACCACACGCTCCATCCGGGACAGGCCGACCCGGATCTGGTTCTGGATGAGCTCGCCCACGGTGCGCAGACGACGATTACCGAAGTGGTCGATATCGTCCACGTCGACCGGCACCTCGACACCGCCGGGGGCGGTCATCGTCCGGTCACCGGAGTGCAGCCGCACCAGGTACTCGATGGTCGAGACGATGTCCTCGCGGGTCAGCACGGACCCGTCGATGGCCTCGCCCGGGTGCAGGCCGAGCTTCTTGTTGATCTTGTAGCGACCGACGCGCGCGAGGTCGTAGCGCTTCTCCTTGAAGAACAGGTTCTCCAGCAGGGTCTGCGCGGATTCCTTGGTGGGCGGTTCGCCCGGACGTAGCTTGCGGTAGATGTCGAGCAGCGCCTCGTCCTGGCCGGCGGTGTTGTCCTTCTCCAGGGTGGACATCATGATCTCGGAGAATCCGAACCGCTCGGTGATCTCCTCGGCAGTCCAGCCGAGGGCCTTGAGCAGCACGGTCACCGGCTGACGCCGCTTACGGTCGATACGCACACCGACGGTATCGCGCTTGTCGACGTCGAATTCCAGCCACGCGCCACGGCTCGGGATGACCCGCACACTGTGCAGATCCTTCTCGGTGCTCTTGTCGACCGAATGGTCGAAGTACACGCCCGGCGACCGCACCAGCTGAGAGACCACGACACGTTCGGTGCCGTTGATGATGAAGGTGCCTTTATCGGTCATCATCGGGAAATCACCCATGAAAACCGTCTGGCTCTTGATCTCGCCGGTGTTGTTGTTGATGAACTCCGCGGTGACGAACAACGGCGCCGCGTAGGTCATGTCCTTGTCTTTGCACTCGTCGATCGAGGCCTTGACCTCTTCGAAACGAGGATCGGAGAAAGACAGGGACATGGAGCCGGAGAAATCCTCGATCGGGGAGAGTTCCTCGAGAACCTCCTCGAGCCCGCCGACCAGCCCGCCGTCACCGCGAGCGGCAGCGCGCTCACGCCAATCCGGCGTGCCGACCAACCAGGCGAAAGATTCCGTTTGTAGATCGAGAAGTCCGGGCACCTCCAGCGGCTCCCGGATCTTCGCGAAAGACACCCGCAATGGAGCCCCGGGGATACCCCCCGAAACTCCCAGCTTCGTATTGGCGCTTGTCTGGGTGGAGACTGCCAAGATGCGTCCTTCCAGCACCTCACGCGCGTCGCGTGGTGGTCCGCGACCGTCGCTTGTCTGCTACATTTTGGGATTCTCGCTGGTCACGACCCGAACGAGACTCGAACAGCAAACAACGGAAGCAACACCGGAAGGGTGGGACTTTCGTAGTGCGATCAAGGAATGGACAGGAGGCAGCCAGCGCAACGTCCAAACCTACACCTACCTACACGGAGGTGTCAAAGTACCACCCCGGCGAAGCGTTGCGTGGCTGACGCGCCGGGCCGGTTCCGCTGGCTGCGTTCACCGACCACGGGCGGGCCTCCGGCAACGAATTCGGCGCTGGCGGTTGTCCACTACCGACGGCGGCCGAAGCCGCCACCAATAGCGTGACTGGTCCGGCGAAACTCGTCAAGTGCCCGTGCCGACCTGGCGTCCTTCGGATCACCGGGCGCACTACAAGATCAGTAACGCTCGCCCGTATCGGCCCTGTTCCGGCCGGATTCGCCGCCGTGGAAGCGTTCGCCGAACGCCCCCGGACACGAAACAGCGCGCCGGGTACGAACCCGACGCGCTGCTGTAGGAAACAAGTTCGCGATTACACCTTGGGGTACTGCATGGTGTCGAAATCCGACCCCGGGAAATCGTTGCCGCGGTCACCACCACCGGGCTGACCCGAGTTGTAGGACATGACCATCGTCTCGTCGTTCTGATCCAGCGACTCCCGGATCGCGACCTGCGCGGCGTGCGGCAGGGTGTGCATGATCTCACGCACCCGGTTCTTCCGCCGCTCCACCGCCTGCCGCACCGGCATCCCCGGCTGGGCCTTCATCTGCGGGATGATGCCCTCGACTTCCTCGGCACCACCGTGGTGATGCCCGGCGTCCACCATGGCCTGCTCGCGGGCCATCTGGGCCTCGTCCTTTTCCTCGGACATGCCGATGGGGCCGATCATGCGACCGTTCAGGAACTGCTTGACCACCGGCTCCTCGCTGGTGAGCAGCACCTCGCGCGGACCGAACATCACCAGCTGGCGACGGAACAGCATGCCGATGTTGTCCGGCACGGTACGAGCCAGGTTGATGTTGTGGGTCACGATCAGGATCGTGGCATCGATCTGCGCGTTGATATCGATGAGCAACTGGCTCAGGTACGAGGTACGCACCGGGTCCAGGCCGGAGTCGGGCTCATCGACGAGGATGATCTGGGGATCGAGAACGAGTGCCCGGGCCAGCCCGGCACGTTTGCGCATACCGCCGGAGATCTCGCCGGGCAGTTTGCCCTCGGCACCGAGCAGACCCGTGAGCTCGAGCTTCTCCATGACGATCTTGCGGATCTCGGACTCGGGCTTCTTCGTGTGTTCACGCAGCGGGAAGGCCACATTGTCGAAGAGATTCATCGAGCCGAACAGCGCACCGTCCTGGAACAGCACACCGAAAAGTTTCCGGATCTCGTAGAGCTCCTTGTTGGAGCAGGTGGTGATATCGGTACCACCGATGAAGATGGAGCCGCGCTCGGGCCGCAGCAGACCGATCAGCGACTTCAGGAATACGGACTTACCGGTACCCGACGGGCCCAGCAGCGCGCTGACCTCACCGGCAGGCAGGGTAATAGAAACGTCCTGCCAAATCCGTTGTGAACCGAACGACTTGGTTACACTCTCGGTCCTGACCTCGACGCCCACGCCAACCTCCACATTTCTCAGCGAGCTACCCGCTTTGCACCACCGACCCGGTAGCGGTGCGTCACGTCACAGCGGATTCGGTCACTGTAACCCATGGCACGTCCATAGCACACCCGACCTGACCGAAGAGTAACCATGGTTGGCGCGTTCGATACCGCAGAACCGTCGTTAACCAGCGCACGAGAAAAACGCGCCCGGAAAAGAGAAAACGGGCGATCCCCGATGGGGACCACCCGTTTCCGGCAGTGCCGGTCGGTATTACTTGACCGAGACCTTGGCGCCGGCGCCTTCCAGCTTCTCCTTGGCGGCGTCGGCGGCTTCCTTGGCCACCTTCTCCAGGATCGGCTTCGGGGCGCCCTCGACGAGGTCCTTGGCCTCTTTCAGGCCCAGGCCGGAGACGATCTCACGGACCACCTTGATGACCTGGATCTTCTTGTCGCCGGCACCCTCGAGGATGACGTCGAACTCGTCCTGCTCCTCGGCGGCCTCGGCGGCGGCCGGGGCGGCACCGGCAGCGGCGACGGCGACCGGAGCGGCGGCGGTGACCTCGAACTTCTCCTCGAACTTCTTGACGAAGTCCGACAGCTCGAGCAGGGTCATGTTGCCGAAGGTTTCGAGCAGCTCATCAACGTTGGCCATTGATATTTCCTTTCGATAGTGAATGTCTGTGCGGGCGAGCCGGAGTCGACCGTTCCGCGAATGGGGATGCGGGTCTTACTCCGCGGCGGCTTCGCCACCTTCGGCCTGCTTCTTCTCCTGCAGCGCGGCGGCCAGGCGGGCCACCTGCGAGGCGGGAGCGTTGAACAGACCGGCGGCCTTGGCCAGGTTGCCCTTCATGGCACCGGCCAGCTTGGCCAGCAGGACCTCGCGGGACTCCAGATCGGCGATCCGCTCGACCTCGGACACGGACAGCGCAGCGCCGTCCATGTAACCGCCCTTGATGACGAGCGCCTTGTGATCCTTGGCGAAGGTCTTCAGCGCCTTGGCGGCGTCGACCGGTTCACCGGAGATGAACGCGATCGCAGTGGGTCCGACGAACAGATCGTCCAGACCCTCCACGCCGGCCTCGGCCGCAGCGCGCTTCACCAGGGTGTTCTTGGCGACGGAGTACGTGGCGTCGGCACCGAGCGCACGACGCAGTTCGGTCAGCGCGCTGACGGACAGGCCACGGTATTCCGTGACGACTGCGGCCGTCGAGCCCTTGAACTGCTCGGCGATCTCCGCGACCGCGGTAACCTTTTCGGGTTTCGCCATACTTCGCCTCCTCTCTGATGTCGGTATGGAATGCCCTACCGAATCAGGGGCCGGCAAAAGAACAAGCGCCCCGAACGCAGAGCGTTCCGGGGCGCGAAAAATACTCCACACGGATACACCGTGTCAGCTTTCAGCCTCGGCTCTCCCTGCGTGGGCCGCCGGCACTCTCGCCGGACCTTCGACCGATCCCATACGGAATCGACGACCAACGGTCTTCGGTAGAACTGATTGGTGGTGCCGAACTGGTCGACAACCTGAACGAGCATACCCGGACGCTGCCTCATCTGGCAAAACGGCTGCGGAACGGAGCTCGACCGACACCCGTCCGGTCCTACCGGTCCGCTCCGTCGAGCCCGATCCGATCGCCGGTGACATCGCGGTAGCGCCGGTCCAGTCGGCGCAGTACCTCGGTCGCACCCGCCCGGAATTCCGGCGAGGCGACGAGGCCGTCCGCCCCGATATCGTTGCGCGATACGGGCAGTCGCGTACAGATCGTCTCGTCCACCTCGGCTCCCACGTATCCGAGAACCTTCGCGAGCGTCTCCACGGCCCCGTCGCCCCGTCCGGGCGGTGCGACAGTGAGCCAGGCGGCGAGTTTTCCGTACAGATCCCCGGTTCCGACAGTCCAATCCAACAGGTTCTTGAGGCTTCCGGGCAGTGTGCCCGCGTACTCGGGAGTGCAGAACAGGACCGCCGCCGCGGCCGCCAGGTGTTCCCGTAGCTCCAGCACCGCGGGATCGACGGGCTCCGCGGCCTCGGGCACGAATGCGGGCAACGCGGACAATCCGCCGTACCAGCGCGCCTCGATTCCGGCCGGCGCCACGGCCCGGACCGTACGCAGGGCTGCCGAATTGGTCGAGCCGGCGCGAGTGCTCCCGGATATCAGCAATATGAGCGTCACACCATGCGGCAACAACAGATCACGCGGAATCAGTCCGCTACGGTGCCAGGTCCGGCGATCCGCGGATCTCCACCGCTGCCGAATGCGCTACGGGCTGCGCGAACAGCGTGACGTTCGCCTCCGGTGTGAAGCCGGCAGCTCATACTGACTTCGCCCCGGATGCGGATTCCACGTACGGAGCTCGCCGGCCGCCGAACCGGAAGCTCCCCGATATACACCGACGGCGGGAGCGTCGGATGACGCTCCCGCCGTCGCGGTACTTCGCTGAAGCCGAGGCTTACGCGTCCTCGTCCAAGAGGTTGCGGGTGCGGTTCGGGTCCACCGGGATGCCCGGTCCGGTGTTCGTCGAAACCGTCACCTTCTTGACGTAACGCCCCTTGGCGGTCGACGGCTTGGCCCGCAGGATCTCGTCCAGCGCGGCGCCGTAGTTCTCCACCAGCTTGCTGTCGTCGAACGACGCCTTACCGATGACGATGTGCAGGTTGGCCTGCTTGTCGACCCGGAAGTTGATCTTGCCGCCCTTGATGTCGTTGACCGCCTTGGTCACATCGGTGGTGACCGTGCCGGTCTTCGGGTTCGGCATCAGACCGCGCGGGCCCAGGACACGCGCGATACGGCCGACCTTGGCCATCTGGTCGGGAGTGGCGATCGCGGCGTCGAAATCCAGCCAGCCGCCCTGGATCCGCTCGATCAGATCCTCGGCGCCCACGGCGTCGGCACCCGCGGCTTCCGCCTCGGCGGCCTTCTCACCGGCCGCGAACACGATGACGCGGGCGGTCTTACCGGTGCCGTGCGGCAGGTTCACGGTGCCGCGAACCATCTGGTCGGCCTTACGGGGATCGACGCCGAGCCGGATGGCGACCTCGACGGTCGCGTCCGTCTTGGTGGTCGCGGTCTCCTTGGCCAGCCGCGCCGCGGCCAGCGGCGAGTAGAGCGCGCTGCGGTCGACTTTCTCGGCAGCGGCGAGGTACGCCTTGCTTCGCTTTGCCATGTTTCTCTGTCCTGTTTCTATCGGCGGCGTTCCCGGGGCTCCGTGATCACGCAGGCTTTCGCCTCCGCGCCCGGCGCTCACGCCGCAGTGTTTTGGTTCAGCTGTGGTTATCGGGCCTGGCCGGCCCTCCCACTCGGAGCGGGATCGGCGAATCGGCCGGTGTTCGATCGGATGTGCGACGCACCGTCGCAGCATCGGAACGCGACACTCAGCCTTCGACGGTGATACCCATCGAGCGCGCGGTACCCGCGATGATCTTGGCCGCCTGATCGATATCGTTGGCGTTCAGATCTTCCTGCTTGGTCTTGGCGATCTCGCGCACCTGATCCATGGTCACCGTGGCGACCTTGTTGCGGTGCGGCTCGGGCGAACCCTTCTGCACGCCGGCGGCCTTCAGCAGCAGCTTCGCGGCCGGCGGGGTCTTCAGCTTGAAGTCGAAGGACCGATCCTCGTACACCGAGATCTCGACCGGGATGACGTTGCCGCGCTGCGATTCGGTCGCCGCGTTGTACGCCTTGCAGAACTCCATGATGTTGACGCCGTGCTGACCGAGCGCCGGACCCACCGGGGGAGCCGGATTCGCGGCGCCGGCCTGGATCTGGAGCTTGATGATCCCGGCGAGCTTCTTCTTCTTGGGGGGCATCTTTCTTTCCTAGGGTGTGGTGTTCCTTGCTCTCTGCAAGTTCCGACCCGGGACTCACGGTCCCGGGAGCACAGGCGCCGCCGCTCAGATCTTGGCGACCTTGGTGAATTCCAGTTCCACCGGCGTCTCGCGCCCGAAGATCGAGACGAGTACCTTCAGCTTCTGCTGCTCGGCATTGACCTCGGAGATCGTGGCGGGCAGGGTCGCGAACGGACCGTCCATCACCGTCACCGATTCGCCGACCTCGAAATCGACCTCGATGGTGGGCTTGGCCTTCGTCTCGACGCCGCCCTCGCCACCGGCAGCAGCGGCAGCGGGAGCGGCCGCCTTCTTCTGCTGCGATGCCGGAACCAGGAATTTCACCACGTCGTTGATGGTCAGCGGCGAGGGGCGCGAGGTTGCACCGACGAATCCGGTGACACCCGGAGTGTTGCGGACAGCACCCCAGGACTCGTCGTTCAGATCCATCCGGACCAGGATGTAGCCCGGCAGCACCTTGCGATTGACGCTCTTGCGCTGACCGTTCTTGATCTCGGTGACCTCTTCGGTGGGCACCTCCACCTGGAAGATGTAATCCTCCAGGTCCAGGTTCTGCACACGGGTCTCGAGATTGGTCTTCACCTTGTTCTCGTAACCGGCATAGGAGTGGATCACGTACCAGTCACCGGGAGCACGCCGCAGCACGGCTTTCATCTGCTCGACCGGGTCGGGCTCTTCCGCGTCGGCGGATGCGGGTGCGGCCTCGTCGGCAGCCTCGGGCTCGGCGTCTGACGCCGGCTCCTCGACGGATACGGCGGCCTCCTCGGCCGTCTGATCGTCGACCGGGAACTCGTCGGTGGTGTCGTTCTCCGGGGTGCTCACTGGGCACTCGCTTCCTGTGTCGTCACGTGCATCCTCTGCATGCCGGGGTTCGGGCGCGGCATCGGGCTCCGTCCGGCCCGCGGCGCGGATCGGTCACCGGCGCCGATATCGCCTGGCTAACCGAACAACCAGTCGACACCCTTGATGAACGCCAGATCCAACCCGCTGATGAACGCGACCATGAAGACCACGAACACCAGAACAACGGTCGTATAGGTGATCATCTGCTTCCGGTTGGGCCAGATAACCTTCCGCAGTTCCGCGATCACCTCACGCAGGAACTTGAACAAGCGCTTGAACGGATTCCGGGACCGTTCACGTTCGGTCCGGCCGGACTTGGCCTCGGACTTGCGCGTGGGTCGATCGATGGTCGCGATCGAACCGGTATCGGACGCGCCCGATGAGGCGGACCGGCCCCGGCGAGCGGAGCGCTTTCCGCTCGGCCGCTGCGCGGCGGCGGCGTCATCGCCGTCGTCGGCGCCGTATCCGCCGCGGCGGGTGTCCCGCTCGTCGGTCACGTCGATCCTCTCTCATCGCCGGCATCCAGGGCAGGGGCGACAGGACTTGAACCTGCAACCTGCGGTTTTGGAGACCGCTGCTCTGCCATTTGAGCTACGCCCCTTCGGCTGAACCACGACGATGTCGTGAGCTACAGCCACACTGCGATATTCAATTATCGGCGCTGGTGTCACACAACACGCGCGCCGCTCCGGCAGGTGCCGGCCCCTCGGCGGGGCCGGTCGAACCGGTATCGGATCGAGCCTACTCAGCCGTGCGGCCGACAGGAACGAACCCCGCCTGGAACCAGCCTTGCAGAGCAGCGCGCATCGGCTGGTGACCCCAGAATCCCGAGTGTACGGCACGGTCGGCGGCGGAAGCCAATCAGGGTCACTCGACCAGGTCAGGACAACTGGACGGTTGCCGTGGCCCGGCCGAAGATCTTCCGACCACCGGACTTCGCCACGATCGCGATCACCGCGGTCTTCGTCTCCGGATCGACGGATTTCACCTTGCCGGTGTACTCGACCTCGGCCGGCTCGGTGGCGCTCACGAACACCGGGCTGGTGAACCGGACGTTGTACTCCTTCACGGCGCCGGGATCGCCCAGCCAGGAGGTGACGAAACCGCCGCCCAGGCCCATGGTGAGCATGCCGTGCGCGACGCAGTTGTCCAGATCCACCAGTTTCACGACCTCGTCGCTCCAGTGGATGGGATTCGCATCGCCGGAGACACCGGCGTAGTTGACCAGATCGCCGCGGGTCAGCTGGACCACGCGGGCGGGCAACTCGTCACCGACCGACACCTCGTCGAACGCCCGGGCGAACCGGACCGGGACCACCTCACCGACGGCCGGAGCCGGGACCTCGTGCCGGGTCCGCGGCGTGTGATCGGGCACAGCCGCGTCCATCCCGTGCATGAGAACCTTGCGGACCGCGTCGTTCAGGTTCGGGTCGATATCGCCGCCGCTGCGTCCGACCAGGGTTGTGTAGGTGGTGAGCACCAGTTGATCGTGCTGATCGGTGACGATGTTCTTGGTGACGATGATGTCGCCGCCGAAGGCCTGCCGGAACGAGTGCAGATGCACATCGCAGATCAGCTGGTCGCCGACCACGATCGGCCGGTGGAACTCCAGGATCTGGTCGGTCTGCATGATCTGGCTCAGGTCGTAGCCGGTGACGACCGTCTCGAACAGTTTGCGCTGGGCCAGGATCCCGATGAGGGAGATGAAAGTGAGCGGAGCGACCAAGCCGTCGTAGCCGAATTCCAGGGCGACGTCTTCGTCCCAGTGCGCCCGGTGACCGTCCTGAACGGCACGAGCGTATTCCCGCACCTTTTCGCGGCCGACCTCGTAGTAGTCGTCGACACGATAGTGGTGACCGACCATGGCGGCCGCATGGGCGGCGGGATCGAACTCCGCATCCGTCGCTACCGCTTCGTCTGTACCGGTGTTGATTGTCACGGGAGGACTGTACCTATCTGACCCCGCAGCACGGAGTCTGCATGGCGGCTGGACGTCGGGCCTGAAGATAGTAGTCGGCGTGACCGAGAAAGGGCCGAGCAGCCGCCTGATCATTACCGCGGCCGAGAATCGACCGCGGAATCGGTGGTTCGCGCGAACCACCACAGAACCAGAACGCCGCCGACGGACAGAACACGAACCCCGCAACACCCGCGGTCGCCGGGGATGAACCCACGACCGTGGTGCTGTGAACATCCGACACGCCGAACCGGCGCGCGGACGCTCGGGACCCGCTGCTACCGCAGCGGCGTCATACGAGAATCAGCGGGATTCGCGATGCGCCCGGTGCGTACCGCAGTTCGGGCAGAACTTCTTCAGTTCCAGCCGATCCGGGTCGTTACGCCGGTTCTTCTTGGTGATGTAGTTGCGATGCTTGCACTGCTCGCAGGCCAAGGTGATCTTTGGCCGGACATCGGTGGACTTCGCGGCCACGATATGCCTTCTTTCCGGTCAACCAGAGGGTCAATCAGTATGGGTAGCGATGGCCGGACTTGAACCGGCGACACAACGATTATGAGTCGTTTGCTCTACCGACTGAGCTACACCGCCTTACGCACCATCTGCAACGGCGACGTCGCGGCTTGGAGTGCCGAGTCGGACACCACCGGCAATCCGGCGAGCCCCCTAACGGAATCGAACCGTTGACCTTTTCCTTACCATGGAAACGCTCTGCCGACTGAGCTAAGGGGGCACGACCTCTGAGCAGCGGGACCGACAATGCCGTACCCGTTGCCTCGAAGACTTGAACGAGAGTACACACTCACCGCCAAGAGCTCCAAACCGAGTGGTCAGAGCATATTTTGTGGTGTCCGAGCCGCGTGCCCACCGCCGACGAACACTCCGGGAAGGACAGAGCCCCCGCCGGCTTTCACCGGCGGGGGCTCAGAGGTGGCAGGTGTAGGATTCGAACCTACGTAGGCTTTCACCGACAGATTTACAGTCTGCTCCCATTGGCCGCTCGGGCAACCTGCCTCGTACCGCACTCTTGATCTTTCGATCGCTTTCTCAGTGCGCTCAGCAGGATACAACGAACCCGCACCCCGAATGCAAACCCGCTGGCCAGATCGCCCGAACAGCTCCGATCACGACGGCGGCACAGCGTCGCGTCACCGACCAGGTAGCTTGCGTAAGCACCCAGGGTGATCCAACAGTGAACAGGAGCGCAGTGTGGCCGATTCATCATTCGACATCGTCAGCAAGGTCGAGCGGCAGGAGGTCGACAACGCCCTGCACCAGGCCGAGAAGGAACTGAACACCCGCTACGACTTCCGCGGAACGGGTGCGGAGATCGAATGGTCCGGCGAGGACAAAGTGGTGCTCACCGCCGAATCCGAGGAGCGGGTCAAAGCCGCACTCGAGGTGTTCAAGGAAAAGCTCATCCGCCGCGATATCTCGCTCAAGGCCTTCGACGCCGGCGAACCGGTCGCCTCCGGGAAGACCTACAAGATCACCGGAACGCTGATCCAGGGAATCGACTCCGAACACGCGAAGAAGATTTCCAAGAAGATCCGCGACGAAGGCCCCAAAGGCGTCAAAGCGCAGATCCAGGGCGACGAATTACGTGTCAGCAGCAAGAAACGCGACGACCTGCAGGCAGTCATCTCACTGCTCAAAGGCGACGATTTCGGAATCGCACTGCAGTTCGTGAACTACCGGTAGCTCAACGACCTGCCATCTGCTCAAGCCGCGCGATCCGATCCGCCATCGGCGGATGTGTCGAAAACAATTTGGCCATCCGGTCACCGGCCCGGAACGGATTGGCGATCATCAGATGCGACTGCGCGGTCAGCCGGGGTTCGGGCGGCAGCGGCGCCGCCTGAACCCCGAGCTCCAATTTGTGTAACGCCGACGCCAGCGCAAGCGGATCACCGGTGAGTTCCGCACCCGACTCGTCGGCCTGGTACTCCCGCGATCGTGACACCGCGAGCTTGATCAGGCCGGCCGCGATGGGCCCCAGCAACGACACGAGCAATACGCCGAATATATTCGGACCGGAACCACCCCGATTACCGCCGAACGCCGCCGCAAAATACGCGAAATTGGCCAGCCCGGAAATCACCGCGGCCATCGCCCCCGCAACCGAAGAGATCAGAATATCCCGGTTGTACACATGGGAAAGTTCGTGCCCGAGCACGGCGCGCAGTTCCCGCTCGTCGAGAATCTGCAGGATACCGCTGGTACAGCACACCGCGGCATGCCGCGGATTACGCCCGGTGGCGAATGCGTTGGGCGCATTGGTGGGACTTATGTACAGCCGCGGCATCGGCTGCCGCGCCGTGGTCGCCAGCTCACGCACTATGCGATAGATCGCCGGCGCCTCGATCTCGCTCACCGGCTGCGCCCGCATAGCCTTCAGCGCGAGCTTATCGCTGTTGAAATACGCGTAACCGTTCATCGCCACGGCGAGAAGAACCGCGACGATCAGAATGGTCGTGTTCCGGAACGCCGCCCCCGCCAGCACTATCAGCGCGGAAAGTCCGACCATGAGTCCGAACGTCTTCATCCCATTCGCAAACCCGTGCCCGTGCATAGCACTCCTGTATACGTGGCGCGCGACCGACCGCGCGAGTTTCGGCCAGAACCGCTACAGCAGAACAACGAGCCCCGACCCCCCGGAGTTCCGTGCTTGTTCGCGGCGCCTGCCGGCGGCGCCGAAAACTCAGCCGACTCGTTCGATCGTGTATCGGACCAGCCGGACGAGCGCGTCGTTGGCCGGCCCCGCCGGGAGGGCGTCCAGTTCCGCGTGGGCGATATCGGCGTATTCGCGAAGTTTCTCTTTTGCCCGGGTCATGCCCGGGGAGCGGCCGAGCAGTTCCAGCGCTTCGGCTACTTCGGCGTCGGATTCCAGCGGCTTCGCCAGCAGAGTGCGGAGGCGGTCGCCGTCGGGGCCTTCGTCGCGCAGCGCGTAGAGGACCGGGAGGGTGTGGACGCCTTCGCGGAGGTCGGTGCCGGGGGTTTTCCCGGACTGCGCCGATTCCGAGGAGATATCGATGATGTCGTCGGAGATCTGGAAGGCGGTGCCGACGGCGTCGCCGAGGCGGGCGAGGCGTTCGACGTGGTCGTCGTCGGCACCGGAGAAGGTGCCGCCGAAACGGCCGGAGGCGGCTATCAGGGAGCCGGTTTTCTCCCAGACCACGCGCAGGTAGTGGGCGACCGGGTCGCCTGCTTCGCGGGCGCCCATGGTTTCACGCATCTGACCGGTGACCAGTTCGGCGAAGGTTTCGGCGATGATGCGTACCGCGTCGGGGCCGAGGGTGGAGGTGAGCCGGGATGCGTGGGCGAACAGGTAGTCGCCGGCGAGAATGGCCACGCTGTTGCCCCAGCGGGAATTCACGCTCGTGGCGCCGCGGCGCATGGTGGCCTCGTCCATGACGTCGTCGTGGTAGAGGGTGGCGAGGTGCACGAGTTCCACGACGGTGCCGGCGGTGACCAGATCCGGATCGCCGGGGCGGGGGCCCAGCTGGCCGGTGAGGATCGTGAACAGCGGCCGGAATCGTTTACCGCCGGCCCTGGCCAGGTGCAGTGCCGCTTCCTGGAGGAAAGCCGCCCCGGAGGACAGTTCCTCGACCAGCAGTTTCTCCACTTCTTCGAGGCCGTTGCGTACGGTTTCGGCGAGCGCGGGGTCTCCTAGGTCGACCCCCGCCACCACCGTGCCGGCTTCGCTCACAGCAGATGTGCTCATACCTTCTCCCAAGGATGCGTCCGACCCCACGGTGATGAACCTAGCGTGTTCACGTCGGAACGCCCATGAACACCGTCACTGTGCACCGTACCGCCATCGACATCGTCGGCGACGGCCTGTAACTATTGACCGCATGGGTGCACCCGAAGCCACGCCATCCGATACCGACCGGGACGCGCTGCCCGCACACGTACAGGTGCTGGTCGTGGGTGCCGGTCCGGCCGGCTCGGCGGCCGCGGCCTGGGCCGCGCGCGCGGGTCGCGATGTGCTGCTGCTGGATTCCGCGACCTTCCCCCGGGACAAGACGTGTGGCGACGGCCTGACGCCGCGCGCCACCGCCGAACTCGAGTATCTGGGGTTGGGCGAATGGGTGCGGGCACATACCGTCAACCACGGTCTGCGGATGGCCGGCTTCGGTGGCGAGGCCCTTCTCCCCTGGCCCGGCGGTTCGTTCCCTACCTACGGCAGCGCGATCCCGCGCACCGAACTCGACGACAAATTGCGCGAAACCGCCGTGAAATCCGGGGCGCGGATGCGGGACGGCGCGAAAGTCGTGGATATCGCACGCGACGGTGACCGGGTCACCGGCGTGACCGTCCGGGTGGGTGACGCATCGCACGAGATCGGTTGCCGGACTCTGATCGTGGCCGACGGTGTTCGTTCTCCGGTCGGCAAAATGCTCGGGCGTACCTGGCATCGCCGATACGCCTACGGGGTGGCGGCACGGGCCTACATCTCCTCCGGCCGCAGCGACGATCAGTGGATCACCTCACATCTGGAGTTGCGCAATGCCGAGGGCGAACTGGTGCCCGGCTACGGCTGGGTCTTCCCCCTCGCCAACGGTGAGGTGAATATCGGTGTCGGCTCGCTGGCCACCGAGCGCAGGCCCTCGCATATCGCGCTGAAGCCGCTGCTCGAGCACTATACGGAGCTGCGCCGCGAGGAATGGGAGCTGAGCGGTTCCGTGCGCGCGGTCTCCTCGGCGCTGTTGCCGATGGGTGGCGCGGTCTCCGGGATCGCGGGCCGGAACTGGGCGCTGCTCGGCGATGCCGCGGGCTGTGTGAACCCGTTGAACGGGGAGGGGATCGATTACGGTCTCGAGGGCGGGCATATGCTCGCCGGCCTGCTGGACGAGCCCGATCTCACCCGGGTGTGGCCGGAGCTGCTGCGCGCGAAGTACGGCCGGACCTATTCGGTGGCGCGGCGGATCGCGGGTCTGGCCACCCATCCGCGTATGGTTCCGATCGGCGGGCCGCCGGTGATGCGTTCGAAGTTCTTGCAGCGCACGGCGGTCCGGGTGATGGGCAATCTGGTCACCGACGAGGATGTCGATCTCACCGCCCGGGCCTGGCGTACCGCGGGCCGGGCGTCGATGCGTTTCGACGACCTCGCGCCCTTCTGTTAGGTCGACGTGGCGGGCCGGCCGGTACCCCGGGATCTGCTGCCGCATCTACGGCGGGCACGCGATCTGGTCGATCGCGAATTCGCCCGTCCGCTGGACCTCGACAGTATGGCCGCGGCCGCGGGAGTTTCGAAATACCATTTCCTGCGCTGTTTCGCGGCCACCTACGGTAGGACGCCCGCGGTGTATCTGGCCGAGCGCCGGATCGAGCGGGCGCAGGATCTGCTGCGGGCGACCAACACCACGGTGACCGAGGTCTGCATCCTCGTCGGTTACAGCAGTCTGGGTTCGTTCTCCCGTAAATTCGCCGAAGTGGTGGGTGTTCCACCATCGGAGTATCAGGCGAAATTCGCCGACGGCGCGCCCCGGATCCCGGGGTGTTACATCTTCATGCACGGGTTGTCCGACCGACGGCCCGACACCGCAATTTCGGAGAAGCCCGGGGGCCCGGCCGGGCCATAGTCTCCGATCATGCCTCCGATCATTTCGAACGTATCGCTGGTCACCGTGTATGTGACCGATCAGACAGCAGCCAAGAACTGGTACGTCGATGTTCTCGGTTTCGTGGAAACCGCCGATATCCAGATGGGCGACAACGGGTTCCGCTGGGTGACCGTCGCGCACCCCGATCACCGGGAACTCGAAGTGACGCTGATGCTGCCCGGACCGCCGCTGGACGACAATCTGGCCGATGCCATCGGCCGGTCACTGGCCAACGGTTGTCACGGCTCGCTCGGGTTGAGCACCTCGGACTGCCGCAGCGCCTATGCGGAACTCACCGCCAAGGGTGTCGATTTCGTGCAGCCACCGTCGGAGCGGCCCTACGGTGTGGAAGCGGTGTTCCGGGACAATTCCGGTAATTGGCTGGTGCTGGTCGAGCCGACGGAATTCGATCCGGCGGCCACGGCGGTGGAGGCGCCCTGTACCGAGCTGTGAGCCCGGCCCGCCGGAAGCCGGGACAGGCCCGGGGCCGCGCATTCCACGGCCCCGGGAGCGGGTATCAGGCGTCGGCGCGCTTCTCGAACCATCCGACGATGTATTTGCGTTCGCCCTCGGCCACCCGGCGTTGCAGCTGTTCGGCGAGCGGTTCGATGGCTCCGCCGACCAGTGGAACCTTGACCTTCACCGAACCGGAGATCACGATCTCCGAGCCGTCTGCGGTGGGGCGCAGTTCGTAGGTGCCCTTCATCTCCGAGGAGATCGCCGACGAGGTGCCCTCGAAGGTCCCCGCGGCCGTGGTCCCGGTGAGGGGCTGCCAATTGTCGATCCGGGTGACGACCAGTTCGCTCTTGAGTACCTTGCGCACGATGCCGGGGATCTTGTCCTGCCGGATCGTCTCGCTCATCTCGATGCGAGCGGTTCCCTCGCCACCGGGGTGGGACAGGTCGAGGGTGGCGGTAGCCGCACCGGAGAACCGGTCGCGCCACAATTCTTCTCCGGTGAGCGCGGCGTGGAGATCGGCCACCGGGATCGGATAGGACAGCGTGAAGCCGAATTTTCGGGCCATGAGCGCTCACCCTAGCCGACCCCGCTAGCCTGTTGCGGTGCCGGAAACCAGCCGCGGCGAACCGCGCGACCCCGGTCGACCCGAGGACGGCATGCGCGCCGACGGCGCCGACCCGGCCGAGAACCATTCCGCAGGAGGCAGCGTGGCCGAGCAGGCAGTAGTGGCCGAACCGCTCGTCGCGGCCCCCGAACCCGGCGACGAACCGGCACCGCGGTCGGCCCGCGCGGAACGACTGCGCAAGGTGTGCGTCGGTGTGGTGATCGCCGGGGTCTCGGTAAGTGTGCTGGTGGTGCTGCTGTTCCTGGCGGCCTGGCGCAACGACTATCTGATCGGGTCCGACAAGGGCGAGACGACCGGTGAGGTGCTCTCGGCCGGACGGCTGCGCTCGGCCGTGATGTATGTGACCCCGGACGGGGTGACGCACAACCCGAAGGTCGGTGTGCTGTATCCGACCAACCTCACCGCCGGTGAGCGGATCAATGTCGAATACAGCCGCGCCGATCCCGATCTGGTCCGGGTGGCGGGCCGCGATGTCCGGGTCGCGATCATGCCGGCCCTGTCGGTTCTGGCCGTGACCTGGGCGCTGACACTGCCGACGCTGTGGCTGCTGCTGCGGGCGGCGACCGGTTCGATGAGTGTTCGCCCGATCTTCGATCCGGCGTCATATCGGCGTCGCGTACCGGGAGACGGCGACCGCGCAGACTGACGGGATGCGCGTAGCCATCGTTGCGGAGTCATTTCTGCCCAATATGAACGGCGTCGTGAACTCGGTACTGCGGGTGCTGGATCATCTGGACCGGCACGGGCACGAAGCTCTGGTCATCGCGCCCGACACTCTCCGTGGGCAACCGCCCGCGCCCAGGGCGCACGGTAGGTTCCCGGTCCACCGGGTGCCGGCGGTGATGGTGCCGAAGATCAGTTCGCTACCGGTGGGGCTACCGCAACCCGGCATGGTCGGGGTCCTGGACGATTTCGAACCCGATGTGGTGCATCTGGCCTCGCCGTTCCTGCTCGGCGCGGGTGGGATGGCGGCGGCGCTGCGCTTGGATCTGCCGGCGGTGGCGGTCTACCAGACCGATGTGGCGGGTTTCGCGAAGAGTTACGGGCTGGGCTTGGCAGCCCGTGCCGCGTGGGGCTGGACCCGGCGGATCCACGAGGGCGCGGTGCGGACATTGGCGCCGTCGAGCGCGGCGGTCGCGGATCTGGCCGGGCACGGCATCCCGCGGGTGCACCGGTGGGGCCGGGGGGTCGACACAGTGCGGTTCACCCCGGCTGCGCGGAGCCTCGACCTGCGCGAACAGTGGCGCGGCGGGACCGACCGGCTGCTGGTGGGTTTCGTCGGCCGGCTGGCGCCGGAGAAACATGTGGAGCGGCTCGCGGTGCTGACCCACGATCCGTCGGTGCAGCTGGTGATCGTCGGGGACGGACCCCAGCGGAATGCGCTCGCCGCCCGGCTACCGGATGCGATCTTCACCGGTGAACTCGGCGGCGACGAACTCGCGCGCGCCTACGCGAGCCTGGATGTGATGGTGCATCCCGGCGAGCACGAAACGTTCTGCCAGGGCGTACAGGAGGCATTGGCCTCCGGGGTTCCGGTCGTCGGACCCGATGCAGGCGGCCCCCGGGACCTGATCGCGCACTGCCGCAACGGCTACCTGCTGCCGGTGAGCGAATTCACCGAACTGCTGCCCAGCACGGTCGCCGCGCTGCGCGACGCACCGCTGCGCGACCGGTTCGGCGCGGCCGCCCGCAAATCTGTGCTGCACCGGACCTGGCCTGCCGTCTGCACCGAACTCATGGACCACTACGCCGAGGTGATCGGGACCGAACACCGGTTATCGCGCTCGGCCTGACCGTCCACCGGCCGGGGCCGCGACGCGGATCGGCCGCACCCGACGGAACGCGGTCGGCGTACCGCTGCGGTCGTTCCGGCCGTGCGCGTACTGCGGACGGACCGCGGGCGGCCACGCCCATTAGGGTCGGGTTGTGGTGAAAACACAATCGGTCCGGGCCTCGCTGGACAAACAACCGCACGAGGTCGCGTCGATGTTCGACGGGGTGGCGCGACGATACGACCTGACCAACACCGTTATCTCGGCCGGCCAGGACCGGTATTGGCGCTGGACGACCCGTAAGGCCATCGCCCCGCGGCCCGGTGAGCGGGTACTCGATCTGGCCGCCGGCACCGGGGTCTCGACGGTGGAGCTGGGCCGGTCCGGCGCGTGGTGTGTGGCCACCGATTTCTCCCAGGGCATGCTGGCCGCCGGCCGGTTCCGGAAGGTGCCGATGGTCGCCGGGGACGCGATGGCGCTGCCCTTCGCCGACAACTCCTTCGACGCGGTGACCATCTCGTTCGGGCTGCGCAATGTCGCCGATATCGATCTGGCGCTGCGCGAGATGCTCCGGGTCACCAAGCCCGGCGGCCGGCTGGTGATCTGTGAGTTCTCCACTCCGGTGATCCCGGGTTTCAAGACCCTCTACATGGAATACCTGATGAAAGCGCTCCCGAGGGTGGCCCGTGCCGTCAGCAGCAACCCGGATGCCTACGTCTACCTCGCCGAATCCATCCGGGCCTGGCCCAACCAGCGGCAGCTGGGCCGCCGGGTGACCGAGGCCGGTTGGTCGGGCGTGAAGTGGCGGAATCTGACCGGCGGGGTGGTCGCACTGCACCGGGGTTACAAGCTCGGCGGCTGACCGGCCGGATCTCGGCGGGTTCATCTACCTCACCGTTGTGATTCGCACCGGTGAAGGGGAATGTCACCCGGCGATAACATCGGGCAAACCCGAGGAAATCGGCCGCGGGCACGATCGGAAGCATGTCCGAGGTACACGGCACGGGCGGGTCAGGCCCGGAGGCGGCAGCGGAACGTCACCCCGCAGAGCCCCCACCCGTGCCCGACCTACAGAGCACGGGCGGGTCAGGCCCGAAGGCGGCAGCGGAACGTCACCCCGCAGAGCCCCCACCCGTGCCCGACCTACAGAGCACGGGCGGGTCAGGCCCGAAGGCGGCAGCGGAACGTCAC